>JAJRYZ010000028.1 GCA_024275515.1 Spirochaetota bacterium | reverse complement strand
GGCGACGGGAGCATGGCGACGGGAGCATGGCGACGGGAGCATGGCGACGGGAGCATGGCGACGGGAGCATGGCGACGGGAGCATGGCGACGGGAGCATGGCGACGGGAACATGGCGACGGGAACGACGGACCGATCGATTTTCGGTCGCCCGGCGGCGTCGCAAACGGACCACCAGGAGGTGAGGAGATCGAAATGCGACCAAGGTTTCGAATTGCTCACATGCGACTGCAAGCGATCCTCCCGACGATAGTGTATCTTGCCGTGACGATCGGTTGCTCCTCGGTCGATCCCGACCTTCCACGCGTCTTCCCGCTCACCCCTCCCGACGGTGGAGTAGCCGACGGGGCGGTGGTGGAGCTCGGCTGGAGCGACGCCCCCGACGCCGAGACTTACCGTCTGCAGGTCGGTCTTGCCCCCGAGATCTCCCGCGGTCTTGTGGTGGAGGAGCGGACGGTCGACGCACCCCGCGCCGTGATCGACGGCGCCCTTCCCGACACCGTGTATTACTGGCGGGTCAGGTATCGCACCGTTTCGCGACGCTGGAGCGAATGGAGCGGACCGTGGCGGTTCGGTACCTTTTCCGGGATTCCGAGAATGACCGGGCCGAACGCCGGCGCCTATCTGTTCAAGAAGCGCCCGAAATTCTCGTGGTCGCGGGTTGATCCGGCCGAAAGCTACGACCTGGAGGTGAGCCTTTCGGCCGGGTTCGACGGACCGGCGGCGGTATCACGCGAAAAGATCGAAACGACACAGTACGGCGTGGAGACCGCGCTCGACCGCGGGGCGGTCTACTACTGGCGGGTGCGCGCGCGATTTCCGGGGGATGTGGCGGGTCGATGGAGCGGACCGTCCTCCTTCGAGCTCGTCGACGCGTGGATTCGAAGCTACGGGTTCTACGAGCGGGACATCGATTTCAAGGCGTACGCGCTTGCCGCGACCGACGCCGGAGTCGTGGTGGGCGGGACCCTTCGAGCGCCGGGGCGGGCGGACATTATCGTGACGTCGCTCGATTCGGAGGGCGGAGTGCTCAGCGCCTTCGCCGGGAATCTTCGACAGTACGACGAACTCGTCTCGCTCGATTATCAAAGCGGAGTGCTTTTTTCGGCGGCGAATATCGGATCGGACGAGGAGCCGTCGGGCGGTGTTTGGATCGCGGCCGTCGACGAGGCCGGCGTCGTCTCGCAAACGGTTCTCGTCTCCGACGGACCGCCGACCGTCTCTTCTCTCGCCGCGCTTGCCGACGGCGGATGCGTTCTCGCGGGCGAAAGGCGCCGGTCGGACGATGATTCGGCCGACGGGTGGATCGCGCGGCTCGACTCCGGTTTGACCCCCCTGTGGGCGTTCGCCCACGACGTCGGAAGCAATGACACGCTTTCTGCGGTCGTCGTCGTCGATGAGTCGATCGTATGCGTCGGTCGCGTCGATACCGACGATTCCGCCGGCGCGGCGCTGTGGGTCATGAAACTCGACGTCGCCGACGGTCGCCTCGTGTGGCAGTATCTGTACGACAGCGTTCGCGAAGACCTTCCGGGAGGCGCCTGATGCGTAACCGTATCCCCGGAGGGCGACATACTTATCGCCGCGACCGCAGCCGAGGAGGATCGATTCGCCGGAGAGATGGTGTCGCTTCGGCTTGGTTCGGACGGAAGGCTATTGTCGGCGTTCCGTTTCGGCGGCGAATACGAATCCTACTCGACCTCGATCGGCGTGGCGCCGCAGGCAATGACCGTGATCGCCGGCGGCGTGATGGTCGACAGCTCCGTCTTCGGGGGCCCCGTGCGAACGATGAAAGTGATCGGCCACGACCGGAACGGTCGGATCGAGTGGCAACGAGGCACCGTCGCTGCGTATCCACGCACCGCCGAGCAGTTGGTGGTACGCCCCGACGGAAGCGTCATGACCGTCGGTTGGTGGTTCGAGTTCAGCATGAACGCCGGTCTCCTCGTTCGCATCGATCCGGAAGGGCGCTTTCCGACGGACCCTTTGAGTATCGACCTACGATCCGAATCGTTCGAAATGAAGGCTAAGCCGGTCTCCTCGGAGACGGGTCCCTCGGGATTATTGTTTCGGCCGGCCGACGGCGCCTTCGCTCCCGTCGTTCTCGAGTCGCGGCTTCAATGGCCGTAAGATGAATCATCGGAAGGCAGGCAAGACGCTCTCGTGGCGATTTGTCGGTCCTGCGCCAAGCCGTGGATGATTTGATCGGCGTCGCCGTCGGTGTCGACCGATTCCGGGCGCGCGTCGGGCATGACGGATGCCGCGCGTGTATGAAGGCGCGGTGCGCAAAATCGTCTCGTTTATCCCGAGGGTGCAAAAAATGCGCATCTCCCCGCGGCTTCGGCGCGTTTCCATCGAATCCGACGGGCGCCGGACGCCCAAAAGCCCTTTATTCCTGACGGAAACGCGCGAAAAGACTCCGACAAGGCGCCCCGCGAGGCGGTTGTTGGCACGTATTATGCTTATACATAGTCACAAGATTATACGGAGGTTTCATAATGAAACATCGCTATCTGGTTCTTTTCGCTATCGTCGGACTGCTCGTAGGCGGGCAGGTATTCGCGGCCGGCTCTTCGGAGTCTCAATCCATCGAAAATAGATGGGAAACGTTGACGGTGACCGGGAAGGTGTCGTTCAAGGATTGGCCGACCCCCGAAATCACGAGCGGCCGCACCACCTATGAGCTCCTGGTGCCCCGCTACGCGATCGATCAAATCGATGTCGCGGCCGGCGACACGATTACCGTCGAAGGCGTTCTCGTCGACCGTCCTTTCGAAACCGACGAGCCGGCGTTGATGGTGTTCAAAGCCATCATCGACGGTGAAGAGTATGAGGTCCCCTACGGCCACGGAATGGGTTTTGCAATGGGTGCCGGCGAGTGGGAATGCGACGGACATGATCGCTTCGGCGGTCCCGCCGGCGGCCGGTGGTCGCGCGGTGGACACATGATGGACGAGCGGTTCGACGGCGGCCGCGGCGGACGCCGGTTCTAGTCGACCGCGCCTCGTGCGCACAAGCCGGTATTGCGGGGTCGGGCGTCAGCCCGACCCCTTTTCGTCGTCGGCGGCGGAGCCTCGGAAACCGAACGTATGCCGACGAAGGTGAGCCTCCGGCGATCTTTGTGGCGTCTCTTGAATCGATTACACTGACGGAACGATGAAACGCAGGTACGGATGGAAAGAAGAACGCGGAATCGTCGCCGCCCTCGCCGGACTCTGCGTTCTGCTCATTACGATAGCTCTTCTTCTTCTCTCGGGCGCGCGGCGGATGAGCGGGTTGCTGCTCGAGTATGACGTTTCGAAGGTCGCCTCGGTCCTTCTCGAAGAGTACGTACAGTCCGAGACTCTTCTTCTCGACACGCCTTTCGGTCGGATCACCGGCGCGGGAATCTACGACGGCGCCGGTCGTCTCGTGCGCGGCGCGGGAGATATTCCCGCCCGGATCTATCCCGCCCCGCCTCTCGCCGGCGATCCGCGAATCGAATACGACCGAAAGAGCAGAACCATCACGTTCATCCGTCCCGTCGGTATGCCGGCCGTCATCAGCGACAAGTTCCACCATCCGATGGAGCGGATGGGGCGGATGGAGCGGATGCGCCCGATGGAACGTCGCTTCTCACTCGTCGTTCGCGCCGATGCGCGCCGATTCTTTCGAACTCGATCGTGGTACACCGCCGGCATGATCGCTTCGCCGGTCATCGTGACCGCGTTGCTGGCGCTTCTGACCGTCTACTACCTGCGCGCGCGAACGTATCACCGCGTGGCGGAAGAGCGCGAACGGCTGGCGCAGCTCGGCGAAACCGCGCGGACGCTTGCCCATGAGATCAAGAACCCTCTTAACGCGATAAAACTGCGGACGCGCGTTCTGCGAAGCGGCGCCGACGGTGAGGCGGCGAGCGACATTGAAGCGATCGACGAGGAGGTCGAGCGGCTGAGGCGATTGACCGACCGCATCGGCGATTTCCTCCGCGATCCTCTCGGTCGTCCGACCCGAATCGATGTTCGCGCGTCGGTCGACTCGACGGTGCGGCGGAACGGGTGGGACGTGGCGGTCCAGGCCGACGCCGGCGGCGAGTACATCGTCATTTTCGACGAACTCAGGCTGTCGAGCGTGATCGAGAATATCATCTCCAACGCGTTGGAGGCGACGGTCGGAGACGACGAAAGGCCGACCGTGCGGCTGTTCCGGGAACGGAGTACGGTCGTTCTCGAAGTGATCGACCGGGGACCGGGAATATCCGCCGAAGCAATGGAACGCGTCTTCGATCCGTTCTATACGACCAAGGTTTCCGGATCGGGGATCGGTCTTTCGATCGTGAAGCGCTTTGTCGAAGCGGCCGGTGGAACGATCGAGATAGAATCGAAACAGCCCGGCACGTGCGTGCGAATCGTTTTTCCGGAGGGTGCGAAATGATCATTCTCGTAGTCGACGACGATCCGGGAAATCGCAACTCGATCGCTCGGTTTCTCGAAACCGAAGGATTCGAAACCCAGACGGCCGAAAACGGACTGGCAGCGCAGCGAATGCTGCAATCGAATCGATACGACGCGGTGATCCTCGATCTGCGGATGCCCGAAATGAGCGGGCTTGAGCTGCTTGCGTGGCTTCAGGAGCAAGGCCCACGAGTGCCGGTGATTATGGTGTCGGCGTACGGCGAGGTAGCCGACGCGGTGGATGCGATGAAAACGGGCGCCGCGGACTATCTGGTCAAACCGATAGACCCGGACGAGCTTGCAATGAAGATACGGCGCGTGGTGGAAACCGCGGCGATGGAGGCCGCGGTAGACGCCGGCAGAACGGCGTCGGGCGACGACCTCCCGCCGCTCGGGGTGTCGGAAGCGATGCAACAGATCGAGCGAACGATCGCCCGCATCGGCCCCACCCCGTCGACGGTGCTTATTACGGGCGAAAGCGGCACCGGCAAAGAGGTCGTTGCTCGAAGAATCCACGCCGGCTCGCAGCGATCCAAAGAGCCGTTTGTTCCCGTAAACCTCGGAGGGATGCCCGAATCGCTTATCGAAAGCGAGCTTTTCGGCCACGAGAAGGGCGCGTTTACCGGCGCCGATTCGAGAAGAATCGGGATGTTCGAAGTCGCACGCAACGGCTCGCTCTTTCTCGACGAGATAGGCGACATGCCTTTGCCGCTTCAGGTCAAACTCCTGCGGGCGTTGCAGGAGAGACGAATCCGACGTCTCGGTGGAACCGCCGAGGTGCCTATCGGCGCGCGCATTATCGCGGCGACAAATCACAACCTCGAATCTGCGGTGGCGTCGGGATCGTTTCGGGAAGATCTCTATTATAGGCTCAACGTCGTGCGAATAGAGATACCGCCGCTGCGCGAACGCCCGGAGGACATTCCGCTTATCGCGGGTAATCTCCTGCAACGGGTCAACCGACGGCTCGGGAAGAGCATCGAGTCGATAGCCCCCGAGGGCCTGCGCAAACTCTCAACGTACGGCTTTCCGGGGAATATCCGCGAGTTGGAAAACATCGTTGAACGCGCGGCGATTTTCGCGGAGGGAAACCGGATAGAGGCGCGTGACATCGTTCTTGCCGAAACGGAGCGACCGGTGCTCCCCGCCGCACGGTCGCTCGGCGCGGTCGAGCGGGAGGCGATCATCGTCGCGCTCAGACGGTGGGAAGGAAATCGCACGAAAGCGGCTGCGGAACTCGGTATTTCGCGGCGGACGCTCCAGTACAAGATAAAAAGCTATGAGATAGAGGATTTGTAGTGCATTGATCCTTGTTTAGTGCCCGGAAGCTGACTGGGAGCCAACACACGGCGCGGTCGATATTTAGACGGTGTGTTTTTTGAAAGGCATCGACCCCGGCGCCAAGTAACAATCCGCCGGTGTTTTAGCCGTCATGGGCCGGCAAGCTTCCGGGCATTGTATAAGCGTTGTGAGCCACGCGATTCGGCGGCTCTCGCGGACGCCCGTCGCAAAACCGCTCACCCGACACCGTCGGAGCGAAGGCCGGGTCGATAGACCCAGTCCGAAATGGCCGACTCGAGGGGACGATAGTCGGGACTGCAAAAGCCGAGATGCAACCGTCGCCGCCATCCTTCGGCATGCGTCACTCTCTCCGTTTCGCGGTCGCCGGCCATCTCGACCCGGGGATAGTGCAGCGCGAGTTCGCGCGACATGCCCAGCATCGCGTCGATGTAGGATCCGACGCCCTGACTCGCGTCGAGCCAGCTCCGCTGACTCCCGTGAGCTTCCAGCAGCGCCGCCCGCAGGCGCCGCGTGTCGGTAACGTCGACCAGAAACTCAGGGATTATCGCCTCGCCGAGCGGCCCGGCAAGACCGTAGGGCATCGCGTGATAGACGGCGAGCGGAGTGTCGACGGCCGAGACCGGAGGCACGGTTCGATAGTTGGGAATCGACCGACAGAACGCCGCCGTCGCCGCCAATCTCGCGGTGTTCTGATGATCTTCCATATAATCCACCGGCGACGGCGCCAAGAGACAGTCGGGGCGTACCTCGCGGACGACCGCGGCCAACCGGCGAATGAGAGAATCCTCGTAGAATATCTCGATGTCGTCCGCGATGCTCGGATGGTACACCGCGCCGAGCATCGCCGCGGCCCGCCGGGCCTCGGCCTTTCGCACCGACGCGATCTTTTCCGGCGGCAGCGTCATCGAGCCGCACGATCCGGAGGAGAGGTGCATGTAGTGGAGCTCGGCGCCGGCGTCTCGCAGCCGAATGAGCGTTCCCGACATCACAAACTCGATGTCGTCGGGGTGCGCCCCGACGGCAAGGACCACGAGCGCCACGATCAGTGCATCTCCGCGTCGCAGCTGCCGAGCCCGGGCCGATAGTAGTTGAACCGGACCATGGGGTGATCGGCGAGCAACGACATCGGCGCCGCCGAATCGGCGATGCCTTTCGAAATCATGAACGCGGTCAGCCTCATGCCGAACGGATTGTCATGCATTCCCGCCTGCCAGATCGAGACACATTCGGCCTTCCATGTCTCCACCGGTCCGACCGTTATGGCCCGAATAGGCACCGCCGATACGACACCCCCGCCGGACGTTCTCGCGTTTTGGATCAACGTCATCGGATGCAGGTCGGTTACCCGCGTTCCAAGCTCGCGGTAGACCGAAGGCGGCGGCGGATCATCTTCGTACGGGTACTCGCGTCTGAGCGGATCGTTGAACGCCCAGTGCTTTACCTCTCCCTGTCCGCCCTGCATGATTCGACATCGCACCGTATCGAAAAGATCGCAGTACGCTTCGATCGATTCGACCGTCGGAAAATGCAGATGTGAATCGGGCATACGCAAATCGGGCGAAATTCGATCGAAGCAAAGCTCGAGATCGGCGCGGGCGAAGCTGAGCGGGTGCGTCCTGGGCACCTCCCGATCATTCTCCACCCACTCGTCCATCGCCCAAAAGTGCCCGTCGCGAACGTCAAGCTCCAGATCGTTGATGATCCGCGCAACCAGCGGAAGCTGCTCGGTCGGTCCGATAGGTCCGCAGATTCCCGCGGGCGCGTCGGCGGTCGAGGAGCGCCAGACATCGACATATTCGAGCGCCTCGGCGAGGTAAAACTCCTCGAGCGTGTCGAACATGCGAATCTCGAATCCGGGGCGGGCGAGCTCTTGAACGTCGCGCACGGTGAGACGCGCGGCGTCCCGGGTAAGCTCATCATCGAGCGTGGTGTAGTCCCACCAATCGGGGGCGACGATGCTTCGTCTTCTCACATTGACCTCCGATCGAAGCGTACCATGAGCACTACCGGTGATCAATCGAGGAGCGCCGCATCGGAAACCGTCCGGCGCTGCGACACGAAGTCCGCGCCGTCCGCGCACGCGGCTACCAGTTCGTCACGCTCCCGTCCGGCTCGTGCCAGTGCGGTACTTCGGCGCCGCCGTAGCGGTGGGCGGCGAGCGCCGACTCGTCGATTTCGATTCCCAGCCCCGGTCGGCCGGGGAGGGGGAAGAACGGTCCGTTCCGGTCGATCATGACGGGGAACAGGTCCTTTGCGCTTTCGTTGACCTGCTCGCGGAACTCCACCCATGCGAAGTTGTTGACGGCAAAGCAGAGATGGACCGTGGCCGCGGTGCACACGGGTCCCAGAGGATTGTGCGGCATGATGTCCACATAGTGCGCCTCGCACCAGTTCGCGACTTTTCTCGCCTCGCCGAGACCGCCGATGTTGCAGACGTCGATCCGGCAGAAGTTGACAAGATCGTTCTCGATATAGGGTAGCGCCGCCCATTTGCTCGACCATTCTTCTCCGATCGCGAACGGGACCGGCGTCATACGCCGCAGCGCCCGGTAGGCGCCGGGGTGTTCGTCGCGAATCGGCTCTTCGAGAAACGCCATGCGACCCGGCGGCAGCATTCCGCAAAACGACGCCGCCTCGGCGACGCTCAGTCGGTGGTGCATATCGATCCCGAGCGGTATCTCGACGGGAAGTTCATCGGCCGCCCTACCGAAAAGCTTCGCGGTTATCGCCGCCGACGCGCGTGGTTCGAACATGTCCTCGGCGTCCCGATCCTTTTCATAGGCGTCGCCGGCCCACGCGGGCATTGCCGACGCCGGCGTCAACCGCAGCGCGGGCCACCCTTCCGCGATCAAACGTTTCGCCTCCGCGATGCAGCCGTCGTCGGACAGCGCCCGAGTCGTCGCGAAACCGTACACTCTCTCCCGGCAGGCGCCGCCGAGGAGCTCATACACGGGGACGCCGAGGGCCTTCCCCTTGATATCCCACAGCGCTATGTCGATCGCGCTCAGAGCGCCGGTAAGGATCCTGCCGCCTTCATGATAGTTGCTCCGATAGCACAGTTGCCACAAATGCTCGATCCTGAGCGGGTCGCACCCGATCAGAAACGATCTGAAATGACGAACGGCCTCCGCCTCGGCGAGCTCGCGGCTGCTGCATCCTGCTTCTCCCAACCCGTAGACGCCCTCGTCGGTTTCCACCTTTACGATAAGCGTGTCCCGGGCCAGGCGAACCGGATACGGTTTTATGTCGGTGATCTTCACTACTCCCTCCCCGTGACAATCACGATCGTACGTCGATCGGTCGATTGATCTTAAGCCCGATATGTTTCAGAATCCAGCGATACACATTTTTCTATACGAGGTCAGCATGCAGGTACAAAAAGGGGTGGGTATTCAAAGTTTCTGTTTTCGCGGGTTTTCGGACAACGACGCGGTGGCGACAAAGCTCAAGCAGTGCGGGGTATCGACCATCGAGCTCTGCTCGGTCCACGTCGATTTTTCGAATCCCGACTCTTTCTCGGGCGTCATCGACGCTTACCGCAACGCCGGAGTTTCGATCGTGAGCATCGGTGTGAATATGCTGCGCGGCGATGAGGAAGCCGAGCGGCACTATTTCGAGTTTCTCAAGGCGGCCGGCGCCGGGTTCATGAGCGTCACTTTCGACGTGGCTTCGGCGCCTCTCTGTTACCGCGTGGCGGAACGATTGGCCGAAGAATACGACGTGCTGCTCGCTATTCACAACCACGGCGGTCGCGACTGGCTGGGGTCGGCGGCGATGCTCGGTCATGTGTTGGCGACGACAAGCGACCGAATCGGCGTGTGCCTCGACACCGCGTGGGCTCTCGACTCCGGGGAGGATCCGATCGCCCTCGCCGATCGTATCGGCGGACGTCTCTACGGGGTGCACTTCAAGGATTTCGTCTTTGGTCGCGACCGCAAGCCTGAGGACGTCGTCGTGGGAACCGGAAACCTCGACCTGCCGGCCTTGGCGAAGATCATGGAAAAGCACCGTTTCAACGGGTTTGCGGTGATCGAGTACGAGGGAGACGTCGACGACCCGGTCCCCGCGCTTGCCGAATGCGTCGCGGCGGTCGCCGCAACGTCGATCGGGAAGTAATCGTCGACGGCGCAGGTCGATCCGCCCGAGCCGGGTCCGAGCCGGAAGATCGACGCAAAAAAGGCCCGCCCCCAACAACGGGGTCGGGCCTCTCTTTTTCACCGCGCGTGCTCTTGGCCACGCAGCCGAGAACCTGCTACGCTACGGCTGCTGAGTTGCTTCCTCGGAGTGCATCAGCTTGCGTTCAAGATACCGGAGCACCTGCAGATTACCCAGCCTGCTAAACTCCGCGGCTCGTCTGGCCGCTTCGCGCTCGCCGAGGATACCCCATATCTCTTCCTCATCGATATCGCGCTGAGTATCGAGCACCGCTTTATCGTAGGTGATGGTGATGTCTTTGATATACCCGATGAAGTCACCGCCGGGTTGCGAGGCGTTTTTGTAAAAGATCAGGCTGTCGAGCTTCCGCATCGGTTCGGCCTGCGGATAGAGGGTGTAGCGCTTGATCTCGCGGTCCCGCACCTCCGAAATGTAGTTGGGATTGTTCCACACCAGCTCGCGCCACCCGTCGAAATCGAGATAATCGATAAAAATGTGCTGCTGACGGTTGTTCTGATCCTTGAGAACGATAGCGAATCCATTCGGAAAGTTGTTACCGTACACATTGACCGCGACCGATTTGATTACTCCGACGTTTTTCACGACGCCGTACCCGTCGAATTTGACGCCGCGAAGATCGGTCTCGTCCTCGACGACCGTTCCGTCACCTTGGACCGTCGTTCGCCGCATGTACGCGGGAATCTCGAACGGAGGCCGAACGACCGCGTATGAGTTGAACGGCTCGTCGGGGAAATGTACACGAACACCGAGAATCGTCTCACCGCCGAAACGAGCGGCGTCGTCGTTGACCTTGACGGCGCGAGTCAACGATTTGGCTTCGTTCTCCACCGTCCGAGACGAAGATGCCAGCCGCACTTCCCAGTTCTCGATGAAAAGCGACGTTTTCATCGCCTGTCGCTCCTCGTCGGTAAAACCCGTCCCCGCCTGAGACGAAAAGTCCACGAGCGTCGCTTCGTTTTCCGTACCCTGATAATCAGCAGTGAGCTGGGAAAAATCGATCAAGACCGACGTTTCTGCAAAGATAGGTGTTCCAACACTCAATAGCAGTATCACTAGAATTGCGCCGAACCGTTTCATGCCGCTGCTCCTTTATAACGTTGGTTCGCCTAAAATTATAGTCACGCCGAATTATTTGTCAACGACTTTTATTTTTTTTCAAGACGACCCCTTGGACGGGAACGACGCCTCGCCTCGGCCGCTTTTCGCGACGGTGCGGGAGAAAAAAGCGCGCCGTCGCAAGAACGGAATCAGGAATTCTGCTTCGGAAGCGCCCCGGCGACCGTAAACACGATCTCTTCGATCATCGGATAGTTGTACTCGAGCGTTTTTCGCACGCCCGACAGCATCTCCGCGAAATCGACACCTACGCTCCCGGCCTCGAGCACGACCGCGGCGCTGAAATCGACGTAGAGACGCCCGTCGCGGTATATCACCGACCGGATTCTCGTCGCACGCGGCAGCGCCCGCCCGTACTGGAGCCGCGTCGGCCCGAGAACCAGCTCTCGGAGCACGTAGGCGATTTCCGTTTCGCGAGCGCTCTGAACGGGAATTTCGCGAATCTCTCCGCGCCATGTGTCGTCGGTCTCGTCGGGGAAAAAAAGCACGCGCTCGATCGTCTGATGAGGTCGAAATGCAAAAAGGAGAACCGAGAGAAGCAGAACGGTCACAAGCAGACCGCCGGCGATCAGACTACGCCTGGGCAGAGGGTCATGGTACACAATTACTCCATCGTTCTGTAACGAGTCTCGAAATCCTCAATGTAGCGAGCTATTCCATTATAGAGACCGACGGTAAGTTTCCGCAAGTATTCAGGGTCGGCCATCTTGGCGGCCTCTTCCGGATTCGTCAAATACCCCAATTCGACCAGAATCGACGGCATCTTCGCGTTTCTGACGACGAACCAACTCTCTTCCTTCAAGCCCAAATCTCTGCTTTGCTCTCCGACGCTTCGATCGAAAGACTCGAGAATGGTCCGAGCCAGCGTAATGCTCTCGCTCGTGTATTCATCGTCACGCATGAGGTTCAATATCGGCAGGACGCTGCTCGCCTCCGCGCCCACTTCATCGGTGGAAACCAGATTCGTTCGCCCGTATTCCGGTGGAAGGTACCACACCTCGTACCCAAAGGTGGTCGGATTCAACGAGGCGTTTGCATGAATCGAAACGAAAATCATGATCTCGGTGGCCGGATCGATCGAAATCTCGTTGGCGATCCGCACCCGTTCCTCAAGTTTGAGATAGACGTCTTCGTCGCGCGTGAGCAGTAGCGTACGATCGGGATATCGGGCGGCGAGCAGAGAGTACAACTCCCGCGCAACCTGAAGTACGATGTCCTTCTCGATCAACTCTATCCGTTCGCCGTTTATCACGTGAGCGTGGCTCGCGCCCGGATCCCGTCCCCCATGCCCGGGATCGAGAACGATCGCCGCGACGTGCGCGCCGGTAACGGACCCCGCGTGCTCGAAAAGCTCCCGAACGTATTCAACCGCCTCATCGGAAAAGACGACCACCCCGTCACGAAACGCGACCCCTCCGCGGCCAATCACGCTCGTATAATTGAGTACCAACACGCCGCGAACGGGGTCGAAGCTGAGTCGGTCGCGCCCGTCGCGAAGCACACCGACACGCCGAAACGGATCCCATTCGACACGGAGGTCTTCCGCGGCGGCGAGCTCAATCGCGCTCATTTCGGCGTACGCCCATACGGAAAGGGAAACGAGAATCAACAAAAAACACGACCGAAGGCTCGCCGCCGGTCTCATATCTCTTTCTTCCTCGCGCGCACCGTGTCGATATACCACACCGCGCCCTGAACGCTTCCACGCAGCAGCGCCCGCCAGAAATCCGCACCGAGAATCCTCTGCGCGTCGACGCCCGCGACCACGCCCGTCGCGTCGGCAACAAGCTTGAGCGCTTCGTCGAGACCGCGGCCGAGCCAATCCCGATCAGGCTCCTTCGACGGCGCCGGAATCGGACGTATCGACAGATCCTGCGCGGAGCGGCCGCTTCCCGCGGTAACCGGCCCCGTCATGTCGGCGAAAGCGGAGACGTTCGCCGGATCGCGCAGGCGAAAGGCGTCGGGAACCCATCGATCCGACTCGCCCGCAAGGAACCTGCGCGTGGCCGCGTCCCCGGGCCGGAGGCGGACGACAACTCTGCGACAGGCCGCTTCGGCCGATTCTATCACTCGCGCCCGCGTGTCTCCGGCGGCGATAATGTTCCCGCATTTGTCGACGTTGTTTCGCGGGAATCGGACGCGGTCTCCGCGCGCCACCCGAACGAAATGCGCGCGAACGGAACGATCCTCGCCCTCTGGGAGTCCGGATATACCGCACACGGTCCCCGGGATCGAAAAAAAGGCCCGCTCGGCGGAGACGCGCGACAGAGTCGCGCGGAGGTCTCCCGGCGGCAAACCGACGGCGATCCGGAGAGCGGCCGAAGTCAACGCGACGCCGCTGGAATAGGGATAGGTCCATCCGGACATGTATCCGCCCGACAGCCGCGCCGCGATCTCCCCGATAACCGGGCCGTCGGGCCCGTACTTGATATCGCCCTTCGCCGCGCCGGTGTGAATTCCAAGGGCGTCGATTCCCCGAAAAAACAGATCGGTCACCGTGTTCCGAACCTCGACCGGCTGCGCGCTCGGAATCGTGTGTCCGATCTCGACGAAATACGGAGGGAAACGGATGTGCCGGTCGGCGATTCCACACAGGGTAATCTCGCCGCGATAGACCAGCGCGTCGAGGCTGAACTCGGGGCCCGGGACGAACTCTTCGATGATGACCCGCGAACTTCTGGAGAAACCCATCGCCCGAGTCACCGCCTCGTCCAACTCACCGGCCGAATCGACCCGCCGCACTCCGCGCGCGCCCATGTTGTCGACCGGTTTGACGACAAGCGGAAACCCGACCGTCGCCGCCGCGTTCCGGTGGTTGTCCTCCGCCCCGACGACGACGAACCGAGGCGACGCGAGTCCCGCCTCGGAGAAGACGCGTCGCATCCGCGCCTTGTCGGAGGCGTCGAGCGCAACCTCGTACGGAATCCCCGGCAGCCCGAGACCCTCGGCGACGTAGGCCACCGTGGAAGAAAAGTCGGTGCCGGCGGTAAATACGCCGTCGAGCCCGACTCGGTCGCGCACGCCCTGCGCCGCTTCACGCATGGCGCGATGATCGGCGAGGTCGACGGGCAGAAACTCGTCGGCCGACGAGGCGCCGGGAACCTCCGGATCGCGGTCGGCCACCGTGACTCGCCACCCCATCGCACGAGCCGCCTCGATCGCCGGAAGCTGCATGGTGGATCCGCCGAGTATCAGTATCGAGGTCGTGCTCATAAACCGCTCCCGAGGTATCGTGCATACATCTCGAACGTATCCCCCCATCGTAGAACGCGACTCGCCGCCCGCACCGGGCGATGAAGCGCCCCAAACGATCCCACCAACGGGAACCGCTCGGGGTGATGACCGGTAACGCGGGTGCGGAGGACGCGGAACCCGTGTCCTCGAAGGATTCGCCGGGCCGCCGAGGGGCTCAAAATCACGTAGTGATCCCGCGGCGAATCATGGACGAATCGCCCGAACCGCGCCCGAGCGCTGATTCCCGACAGGTTCGGTGTCGAGAACGCGAGGATTCCGCCCGGCTCTATCATCCCCCGGACCATGGTAAGCATCGCGCCGAAGTCGGCGAAGTGCTCGATGACATACCAGAGGGTCACGACCTCGAATTGCGTTCTTCCGAAGGCCCCGCCGAGATCCACCGTACGAATATCGCCGCACACGGCGGGAATCGCGAGTTTACGTTCGACATGCTCTATCGCCTCGGAGGAAACGTCGACGCCGCACGGCGCAAAACCCCGCTCCCGAGCCGCGACGAGAAACGGACCGTAGGCGCAACCGATATCGAGCAGCGCCGGCGACTCGCCGTTCGACAAACGTTCGATCGTTCGAATCCGGGCCGCCCCGATCGTTTTGATCGCGTTGAAATCATCGAGGTAGCTCTTTCCGTACTGCCTCTTATACTCTTCGAAGAAGTAGCGGCGACCGTACGAAACCTTCGACCGTTCCATCCCGACGCGGTAGACGATTCCTGAACAGCCGCAGCGGAAAAAGGACGCGTGCGAAAGGCGTGCGACCGCGGGGTTTCGGCCGGCGCCGCACGCCGGGCACAGGTTCGAGCCGTGAATCTCGCGCGCCGCGATCACCTCCGCCAGCGACTCCCGCCGGGGTGACGACGCGCGGCCGAGCGCCCGCTCCGGCCGCGCGATAACGGCGCGGGCGGCCTTCCGCGATACACGGCGGACTCCGAGTCGAAAGAAACCCGCCGCGCGGCCGAGGCGAGCGTGATAGGCGGTGGGAGCCACGAGGGCGACGGGAACCCCCGCCGCCTGCGCTTCGAAAGCGGTGAGGCCGTAGGAGGTGACGACGAGGTCGTAGTCGGCGAAGGTCTCCCGCAGCTGCGCCGCGGCGGGTCGCTGCGATAGCGGCGGCGGGAACGCGCGCCGGCCGAACGACGCGCCGCGGACAACCGTGATGTCGAGATTCTCCGCTTCCGGCAAAGCGAGAAGCGCGGACGAGACGATGCTCGTGAGCCCGGCCGGGTCCTCTCCGCCGAAACTCACCAGGACTCGTCTCACTACCGTCGGCGGCCTTGCGCGACGTCTCCGCGGTGGATCGACCGCGGCGCGGACGTTGCACAATCCCCGGGCGGGGCGAAGTATGTCGACGACCAGTTCGGCGGTCCTTCGAACGGGGCCGCTTTCATCGACGGCGATCACGAACGTTCGATCGGGCAGAGCCCTCTCGAGCTCCGCATCGGTGCGTCGCTGATCGAGCACCACGCACGGCACGCTCGGCGGAAGCTCGCGAACAATCGGGACCGTCGGATACCACGACTCGATGAGTCGCGTGTCGATCGTATCGCGACGGCGACCGGCGGGGACATAAACCGCGGCCTTCCCGGGATCCCGGATGTTGAGGCTCGCCGCAGCGGAGAGCGAACGGATCAGGTGTCCGGTGCCGTTATCCCGTCGAACGGAGGGGAGAAAGATCGTGTGGTGCATCGTTCAACTCCCGTTGGGTGTTCAGCCAGGAGACGAGTGCGGTGGTTTCGATAGGTTTTCCGTCGTAGAGCTCATCGTAGGCGCGTTTGATCAGTTCGTAGTCCTCGACCGTATCGAGAGTCACCCGCGCTTCGGGCATAAGCATCGCGGCCGGCGCCCACGGCCGCAAAACGCGGAATCGGTCGGTCCGACGGTAGATGAACGGGCTCACGTGCTCGCGCTCATAGGGATCGACGGCCTCCCTGTCGGCCGCAAACAAGGCCCACGCCTCGACCAGCTCCACGCAGGTCCCCAGAGGTGGACCGAGAAAACCGCTGAAATCCGCCCCGCGCGCCGCATGCAACTCTTCGAGCATCAACGCAAGACGGCTCGAAACCAGCGGATTGTCGCCGGTAGCTCTGAAATAGCGGTCGATATTCCAGTGCCGGGCGGCCGCCGCGAAGCGCGCGAGGACGTCGTCCGGATCGCCGGCGAATACCTCGAAGCCGCACCGGCGCGCCGGCCGTTCGAGCCGGCCGACGCTCTCCTCGTCGGTCAAAAGAGCATGAACCTCGACATCCACCCGGGCGAGGGATTCCATCGCGTGCTCGATGACGCTCTTCCCCGCAAGCGGGAGCAACACCTTCTCCGGCAGGCGGGAGCTCGCAAGGCGCGCCTGAAGAAAAACGGCTCGTTTCATGGTTCGATCATCTCCCAAAGCTCGGTGACGCTTCGCGCGTCGCGTTTGAACCGATACCGGTTCAACTCGACCCACCGCGACACCTCCCGGAACTCGCGGTAAGCGGTAATCAGGTCGCCGCCGGAACCGAGAAAATAGCGTATCAACCGGCCGACGGGCAAAACGCCCGCGTCGCGGTTGAATCGCACGGCAAGATTCTTCAGGAAGAAGAGTTTGTAGCTTTCGTCGCGACTCGAGTCCTCGGTCGGCGGCTCTCCGCGGTATTGGAGCCTGAGCGACGTGCTGCATACGATGCGCTCGCCCCACATGAACGCGCGAAACCCGAAGTCGAGCTTCTGCCAGTAGCTGTTTTCAAGCAGATAGTCGAATCCACCGGAGAGAGTGAAAGCCTCCTTCCGGTACAGACCGCAATAGTCGAACGGATAGATCGTCGGCTCCCCGTCGGCCGACGGTTGCCCCGGCACGATCTTGAGCTGCCTTCTATAGAGGGCCGGCACCCGGATCGACGGAATCGTCTCTTTTCGCACGGACTGGAGAACGGGGACGGTGCAGAGCGCGGGGGTCCGCACCACGCGCGCGAAAGTCGCCTCGGAAAATCCGGATACGACGCGCATGTCGTTCCACATGACCAGAACGAACTCGCCCTTCGCCTCCTCCATTCCGATGTTGATTTTCTCTCCGGCTCCTACCGGTTCGGTCAACAGAAGGAATCTGACCTCGGGGTGTCGGCGCGCGAGGTTCTCTACGTCGTACTGCGCCGCCGGCCCTTCGACCGAGATAATCTCCGACGCGCCGATCTCGATAAGCTCGGCGAAAAGCGAACTCTTGAACGGTCGGCCTCCGCGGTTCATCAGCACGATCGTCAGGCGCCGGGGAAACCGGCCGCCGGTCGAACGCGCCCCGCCGACCACGGTATAGGGAACCCGCTGTCGTCTAGAAGTTGAAGGTATAGTATTCATCACAATTCCGGCACAATTCCGGGTACTCTTCGGCCACGTGCAGATCGTACCATTCGACGCCTCGTTCCCAAATCTCGGCGATGTCCTGCTCGAAAACATTGCCGAGCTCCCGCGTCCGTTTTACGTCCTCCCGGCACACCGGCGCCGCGCCGTCGAGAAGCACGCAAAGATCACGCTTGAGATGCCAACAGGGGAAACGCGTGATCGGCGACAGATCGGTAACCTTGCGCTCCGGAAGCAGTCCGCCGAAGGTCGAATACTTCTGGACGATTACCCGTTCGGTCCGCTCTTTCCAGTGACGGTAGAAGCTTTCGAGCTCCTCTTCATTCTCGGTCATCCTGACCGCTTGAACATAGACGTTCTCCCCCGCGTGCTCGATGAGCCATTCGGCGGTCCCGACCGCGTCGGTGAACCCCGTCCCGCGGAGACGGCGATACAGCTCGCGCGTGGCCGAATCGAGGGAAACGATCCAGGTAACCGAATCGCCGCAACGCTCGACGATGGATTCGAGGAGCTCCGTTTTCCAACCGACGCCCGACGTCTCCACAACGACCGACAGCCCGGGTACGGTCGCCGCGGTCTCGATTACGTGAACGATTTCGGAATGGAGCGCCGGCTCGCCCCACAGAGAGACGCCGATCACCGCGTCGTCGCAAAATCGTTTGGTCTGCTCGACGATACGCTCAAACCGCCCGATCGGCATCTCGCCACGCCGTTCGAGTATCGGTCCTCCGAACTCCGGAAACGGACAGTAGCTGCACCGCTGCGGACAGCCGTCCACGATCTGGACGGAAACGTAGGCGGGAAGACTTCGAAGGAACTCCGGATGCTCGGAGATCGCCCGAGTCGTCTCCGCCGCGCCGGCGGCCCCCGCCTCGATAAGCCGCGTCAGGATGGTATAGTTTCGCAACGTGTCGGCGGAGAGCGAAACGCGCAGAAGTCGCTGGTCGACGGGCGCGAGCTCGGTTTCGATGTCGAAGGCGTTAATGTCTTCTTGAATCACTTTGAACAGTGTTTCGCGGTCGAGCGGGTCGCTCACGCTCTCCGCCAACGAGCGGAGTTTTGCCACGACCTGCAAAGAGACGATTTCGGGAGTGATCCCGTACGGATACCCGTCGGCGAAACTGTAGTGCGCGAGATACCGCGTATGCGTTCGATACATCGCCGCGGACAATTCGACGTCGAGCAGCGGGCAATCGGCGTAGAAATAGAAAATGTCGTCAAAGCCTTCGAGGGGAAACGCGCCGAGAAGAGCCGACGCCGTCGAGTCGGACAGAGCGACCGTTTTGCGTTCGCCGGGAAGAGGTATCGCGCCGGGAGAAGTCAAATAGACAACCTCGCAGACCCCCGGCAGAGCGCGAGCGTACTTCTCGACACGATCGATCGAGTTTTCGCCCGTGGGAAGCCGCTCCATGGCAAAACGAGAAAGAGAATATGCATTTATGATCGCGATGTTCTTTCCGGTCAAAGGCATTGTTCCCAGTCAAGAGCCGCATCGACACGCCGCCCCTCTGCCTTCATTATCGACAGGTAAACGGCGGTTGTGTACCCAATATGCGAGATTCTCGGCCCCGCGATGACGTGCTCATGTCGTTGGCGCCGACTGCGACCGCCCGCACGAGCTATTCTCGACGCGGCAACTCAGAATAGAGAATCGCTGAGTCCGCGGCGCCGCTGTTGCCCCTCGATCATCGATCTAGTACCCTCGGAGCGATGTCGGAGTCACGGAACTACACGTTTCGGGTATCGGAAATCACCTCGCTTATCAAAGACACGCTCGAAAACTCATTCTACGACATCGCGGTCGAAGGAGAAATCTCCAACTTTCGCGCGGCCGCGTCGGGGCACTATTACTTTACCCTTAAAGACAGCGACGCGATGATACAGGCGGTCATGTTCCGCGGTCGCACGGGGCGCCTTACGTTTCAACCGGAGGACGGTCAGCTCGTTATCGCACGCGGTAATATCTCGGTCTACGCCAAGCGCGGCAACTACCAGATCATCTGCGAACGCCTCGAAATGGCCGGTGAAGGTACGATACTCGCTTTGCTTGAGAAAAGGAAACAAGCGCTCGCCGCCGAGGGGTTGTTCGACGAGTCGCGAAAACGCCCGCTCCCGTTGTATCCATCGAGAGTGGCCGTCGTCACCTCTCCCACCGGCGCAGCCATTCGGGACATCCTCAACGTCATCGGACGCCGAAGCGCGGGGATCGATCTCGTCATACTTCCCGCCGTAGTCCAGGGCGACGAAGCCGCGCGGACGATCGCGAGGCAAATCCGCCTCGCCAACACGCATCGACTCGGAGACGTCGTTATCGTCGGGCGCGGCGGTGGTTCGCTTGAGGACCTGCTGCCGTTCTCCGAAGAGATCGTGGTGCGGGCAATCGCCGAGTCGGAGATCCCGGTGATATCGGCGGTCGGGCACGAAATCGATATAACGTTGAGCGATTTGGCGGCCGACGTACGGGCGCCGACCCCTTCGGCGGCGGCGGAGATCGTCAGCGCACGACGAGAGGAGCTTCTGCAGCGTATCCGGACGATCGTCGAGCGGATGGAATCGGAAATCCGACGACGCGCCGAACACGCGCGGGCGATACTGAAACACTTCACGCCGCAAACGCTTGAGCGCAGTTTCCGCGTTCTTATTCAACCCGTCCTGCTGCGACTCGACGACGCGAAAGAAGCATTGATCAGGGCGATGTCCGATCGCGTGACGCGATTGTCGCATGGCCTCGCGCTCGCGGTGCGCGAATTGGAGGCGGTTTCCCCGATCGGGCTGCTTGAAAAGGGCTACGCGGTCGTCCGCGAACGGGACACGGGCCGGGTGGTCACCGACGCGTCCTCGCAGCGGGCGGGCTCGAAGCTGAACATACGGCTGCACAGGGGAACGATGGACGCCGAAGTCGAGGAGGTTCACGGTGAAGAGCTTTGAAGAGCGGCTTGCAAGACTGGAAGAGATAAACAACACGATCAGCGAAGGCGCCGTCCCGCTTGAAGAAGCGGTCGCGCGCTTCGAAGAAGGAATACGGATCGCGAAGAGCCTGGAAAAGGAGCTTGCCAAGATAGAACGGAAGATCGAAATCCTCGTCAACAGCCCCGAATCGGAGACCGAAGCTCCGCATCTGGAGCTCTTCCCCGATCTTGCCGTCGATCCCTCGCCCGGCGACGAGTCCGGCGACGACACCGGCGCCGATCAGTGAAAACCGTCGGGAAACAAAACCTTCGTTCCCGGTCGGGCGCCGACGCGATCGAAGGCGCCGCGGTTGAGCTCGAGAGCATAGCGCACCGACCGGGACGAGGAAACGGCGCGCAGCGATTCGGGCTCCATGTCGTATATGTCGCGTATGACGCCGTCGCTTGATATGAAAGCGATCGACAGCGGGATGTAGGTGTTCTTCATCCAGAATGAGAGTCGGCGGTCGCCGTCGTACACGAACAGCATCCCGGCGTCGGGCGGCAGCCGTCGTCGATACATCAACCCGCGTTGTTGATCCTCGGTCTTTCGCGCCACTTCGACGGAAAAATCCACACCGTTTATCCGGACGGTAATAGTTTCCGGCGCGCGCTG
The DNA here is from genome assembly GCA_024275515.1 of Spirochaetota bacterium. Taxonomy (GTDB): domain Bacteria; phylum Spirochaetota; class Spirochaetia; order ARS1246; family ARS1246; genus JAJRYZ01. The sequence goes on along the minus strand of JAJRYZ010000028.1, from coordinate 703 downwards.
CGTCCGGCACGAGATCAATCCCGTCCCGAGAACCAGGACGAGCGTAACCAGCCGAGGTCCGGGCGGAATCGACGGAAACATCCGACTACCCTCTTTAGCTAAAATTGGTCGAGAAACCGGTCCCGACTCAGCCGGGTGAGCGACTCGCCGCGTTTTTGCTCGGCAACGATCGCGTCGAAAACGGCCGCGTCCAGATACTTTACCCTAAGCGGACGTTCAAGCGAAAGTCTGACCGACTCGAACCGCCACACCGCCTGCTGCGGATCGAGAAACGTCGGCTCGCCGTACCGTCCGACGAACGTCGTGTACAGAGTGTAGTGGTCGATCCTTGCGGGGTCGAGATCGAGGATAATCGTATAGAGCCGGCGGTCGTGAAATTGGAAGTAGGCGCGGTCGATGAACGTTGCCCCTTCAGCTTCGATCAGGGTCTCGTTCGGCTCTCTGAGCATCGTCACGTCCGGATCGCCCCGAAACAGAAAGTTCGGATCGCCCGAGAGAGCTTCTTTGGTTTCGTCGAGGCCGAAGCCGAGCTCGATGCGGCCGAAGCCGGTCGGCGGCCGCACCGCGAGCGCGGTGTCGGCGGTGTCGGCGGTGTCGGCGGTGTCGGCGGTGTCGGCGGTGTCGGCGGTGTCGGCGGTGTCGGCGGTGTCGGCGGTGTCGGCGGTGTCGGCGGTGTAGTCAACGGGAACGGATTCGGCGGCGG
>JAJRYZ010000027.1 GCA_024275515.1 Spirochaetota bacterium | reverse complement strand
GTCCCGTCGCCGCCGAATATGATTCTCGGCCACGAGGTCGCCGGTGTGGCCGAGAGAGACGGCGGTCTCGTTCCCGTGGCCGTTCTCGCCTACAAAGCCTGCGGCCGTTGCCGTTGGTGCCGAAGTGGAGAAGAGAATCTCTGTTCGTCGATGGAGCACTTCGGGCACGGCGCGGGGTGGGCGCCGATGGACTACTATCCGGGAGGAATGGCGCATCGGTTTACCGTCTGGAAAGGATTCGCCTACGCGCTGCCGAGCACAATCGGCTTCCCCGAGGCGACTTTCCTCGACGGCCTCGCGGTGGCGATTCACGCGCTCGACACCGGTGGAATGACGCCCGGAAAGCGAGTCGCCGCGATCGGACTCGGTCCCATCGGGATGCTTGCGCTTTTGGCGGCGAGCGCCGGCGGCGCGGAACTGGTCGCCGGGTGCGACATCTCGGCGTTTCCCGTCGAACTTGCCGCCTCGGTCGGCATCGAGCACGTGTTTCACGGCGGACCCGCCGAGCTGGCGCGGGGTCTGCGCGACCGGTCGCATTCGACCGTCGATATCGTCGTCGACACCGTCGGCTCGACCGAAAGCATAGCGCACGGCCTCGGCATTCTGGACAAAAGAGGCGCTCTTGTGCTACTCGCGGTCCACGACACCGAGGTTCCGGTGAGGGGAACGGCGCTGAGCGGCGAACGGTGCGTCGTGACCTCGTCGAACAACCGGTATGCCGATTTTCCCCGCGCGATCGAGTTGCTCGGATCGCGACGCTTCGACGTCTCGCCGCTGATCACGCATGCTTTTCCCCTGGCTCGGGCGGGGGAGGCCTTCGACCTCCTTGTGAACAAACCACGCGAGCGCGCGTTTAAGGTCGTCATCGTCCCGTAGTACGACTAATCCGCCACAGGAATTCGAAATAGGGCCACTTGGTGCATCGGCCGCTTCAACATTTTCTGACGTTTAGCCGATTTGATCGGCGAATCGCCGTTGCTTGACACGGGCCTTTTAATAATGTAGCATACTAAACGCAAAATGCATTTTCGTGTCGGATCGGAGACGACATGAACGGGGCGCCGAATACGATCGATCGGCCAAATCTCAACGAGATCGTTAGCGAGCATATCAGGCGGCAGATCTTCGACGGCGCGCTTGAGCCGGGAGCGAAAATCGTGGAAGAGGAGATTGCGCAGAGTCTCGGCACGAGCCGAACTCCTGTAAAACTCGCGTTGACCGGGCTCGCGAAGGACGGTCTGGTCGAGTTGCTCCCTCGCCGCGGAGCTTTCGTAAAAAGATTCAGTCGCACCGACATCGTCGAGCTCTACGAAATACGCCGGACCTTTGAGGGGCTCGCCGGGCGGTTCGCCGCACGGTACGCGCAGGAGTGCGACATCGAGAAGCTTTGCCGGTTGAACGACGAATACCGGAGCGTCGCAATGCGTGTGCCCGAGGCGCGCGAAAAACGCGACCACATCAAGCGCGCGAAACGCATCGATCTCGAGTTTCATCGAACCATCCTCAACGCGACTCGCAACAAACATCTGGCCAATCTCACGGGGCTTGAGGTAATTGAATTCTTGAGCTTTCTGCACGCGGAGCCGAAGAGTCTGAAAACCGTTTACGGCGGAGCCTACGCCGAGCACGGACGGATTATCGAGGCGCTCGGAAATCACGACGAAGACCTGGCCGAAGCTACGTTGAAAGCGCACATCAAACGGGCAATCGAAAACCTGGGGGCGGCCGGCGAGGCCGAACAGGAGCGAACAGTACGCGTACTCGACACGGTCGGGCGCGACGGGCGGGAGTAGCCATGTCTTCGAGCGCGGCGTCGGCGGCCGTCGACGTCGACAGAAACGAGCGAATCGCCGTTAGTCTTCGGCACGAGAAGAGGCGGAAGGCGCGCAAATACGCGCTCCTGTACGTGTTCTTCCTGACGCCGACGGTGGTGCTTTTCATCTTCCATTATATTCCCATATACGGTGTGATCATCGCTTTCAAGGACTACCGGATACTCTACGGCATTCTCGGGAGCAAGTGGAACAATTTCGAGCATTTTGCCAGGCTCTTTACCGATCCGTATTTCGCCCGCATTTTCCGAAACACACTGCTCATCAGTCTCTATCGAATTGTTTTCGGCTTCCCGGCGCCGATTCTGCTTGCGCTGCTGATAAACGAGATCGGCAATCTGACGTTCAAACGAGTCATTCAGTCGATATCGTATCTGCCCCATTTTATGTCGTGGGTGGTGCTTGCCGGGATTATCATCGAGATTCTCTCTCCGCAGCGCGGAATCCTCGGCGCGGTTTTCAACGCTCTCGGCAAACAGCCGCCCAACATTCTCACCAACGTTCGGCTGTTTCGTCCCATGTTGATTCTGACCGGAATCTGGCAGAGCGTCGGGTGGGGTACCATCGTATACCTGGCCGCGATCACTTCGATCGATCCGGGGCTCTACGAATCGGCGGCGATCGACGGCGCGAATCGCCTGCAACGAGCGACCTATATTACGATGCCCTCGCTCTATCCGGTCATGACGATTCTATTCATTCTCCGACTCGGCCACGTACTCAACGCCGGGTTCGATCAGATTTTCAATCTCTACAACCCTATCGTCTACGAGGTTGCCGACATCATCGACACTTATGTCTACCGCGTCGGACTCATCGATCGTCAGTTCGATTTTTCCACCGCGGTCGGGTTGTTCAAGAACGTAATCGGCGTCACGTTGATCTTCGCGACCAACGGAGTCATCAAGAGGTTCAGCGACTATGGTATCTGGTAACGTTCCGATTCCCGCCGAGGTCGAGGCGCCCGGCGACGCGGGACGGAGACGGCCGAAAGCGTTCAGCAGAAAGTCGCCGGGGGAGATCGTTTTCGATGTCTTCAACGCGTTTTTGCTCATCCTCTTCTGCCTGACGATCTTCTACCCGTTCTGGAATACACTACTCATCAGCATGGCGAGCGGTTCGGACGTCAACTCGCTCGGGTTCAGGTTTTGGATTACGAGCTGGAACCTCAACGCCTATCGGTTAGCCTTTTCCAAGTACGGACACGTCGGAATCGCCTACCTCAACTCGATCTTTCGTACGGTCGTAGGCACGATCGCCGGCGTTATCGTCACGCTGCTCGCCGCCTATCCTCTGTCGAAACGCGACATTCCCGGCCGCAATCTCATGACGATCTATATTCTCATAACAATGTTCTTCAGCGGGGGGTTGATTCCGACCTATCTGCTCATACGCAATATCGGTCTGTTCAACACGCGCGCCGCCCTCATACTGCCGTTGCTCGTTCAGGGGTACTACGTCATCATCATGAGAAACTTCCTCATGACGATCGATCCGGCGTTCGAGGAATCGGCGTTTATGGACGGCGCAAACTACCTCCAGATTCTCGTGCGAATTATCGTTCCGCTGTCCAAGCCGGTCATCGCGACCATCGCCCTGTGGATCGCGGTGTGGCATTGGAACCAGTGGTTCGACGCGCTCATCTACCTTTCGAGCGAGCGGAAGATCGTTCTCCAGTTGCTCTTGCGGCGGATGATCCAGCAGATGACGTTGCTGCAAAACGAAGAAATGCAGAGATTCATGGATATAGAGGAAGTGGCGCTTCCGACGCAATCGGTGCGCGCGGCGATAACGATCCTGACGATGGGACCGATTATCTTTTTCTATCCTTTTCTTCAGAAGTACTTCATCAAAGGAATTTTTCTGGGGTCGCTCAAAGGTTGAGACGAATGCGAACGGCACGGCGCCGGAGCGTGGTCCGTGGTGGCGCCGGCCGGACGACATAGGGAATCACAATAACCACAAGGAGGGTTATATGAGGACATTTACGAAAGGGGCCGTCATCTTTGCGGCTTTGGCGCTTCTCGCGACACCGCTGTTCGCAGCCGGCGGGCAAGAAGGCGCCGCGCCCGGCGCGAAGATGACCATCACCTGGATGAGCAAGAACGAGGACTCGTGGGCCTTCGACATGCTCGAGCAGAAGTTCAACGTCGACATCATCTCCAACGGCATCTATGTGAACGACGGCGAACGCGTCAGCGTCATGCTGGCCGCGGGCGAGTTCCCCGATGTGGGTCCGCTCTGGGAGAACGCGATCGAAATGTATCAGGACGGCGTTACTCGTCCGATACCGAAGGACATGATTCGAATCCACGCGCCGGACATCGCGAAACTCTACGACCGGTACTCCGAAGGCTGGATCGCCAACACCAATCCCGACAACCCGGACGAGCTCCTCGCGATCAACGGAATCGCGGCGACGACCGACTTCAACATCTTTCTCCCGATGACGCGCGTCGACTGGGTGCTCAACGTCGGCGGCGAGCTTCCGAACTACGAAGAGAAGAAATTCCCCCTCGATCGGTTCGGACGTGTCTACTTCCTCGATGAGGATTTTACCCTCGCCCAGTACGAGGAGTTGCTCAAAGCGTTCCGCGACGGCGATCCGGACGGAAACGGCAAAAACGACACCATCCCCTACGGAGCGACGAACAATCTATGGCGGAGCTTTCATCAGCTCGCCGGCGCGTTCGGTGTTCCGTACGGCGGAAACCGCTACGTCGACGGGAAGCTCTACGACTACCGCATCGACCCCGGTCTGAAAGAGCTGTTGATCATGCTGAACAGGTGGTACGCCGAGGGCTTGATCGACTCGGAGTTTGCCAGTCAGGATCTCCGGAAGGGCTGGGACAAAATCGACGCGCACCTGATCGGTTCGACCGCCGAAGTGGTCACTTACGCCGGGCAGGCGTTCGCGATGGATCGTCCGCCGAACTCTTGGGTGCATGATGATGAGCTCGGCAAACCCGGCGCGGAAGTAGTCGTGTTGCCCTCGCTTATCGGGCCGAACGGCGATCAGGGCGCACGCGCCTACCGCCAGCTGAGCGCCGACGGTGGATACCGCTGGTTCGTCAATCGATCGGTCAGCGACGCGAAGCTCGTCAAGGTTCTGCAGATCATCAACTACGCGCGTGGTACCGACGAAGGTTTCATCTACTATCAGTACGGCAAGCCGGGCGTACATTTCGATTGGGAGGGCGAAGCCTGGAACTCCAAGCCCATCGCGCGTCCGAAAGAGGACGTTCCCGCCGGCGAGAAAGAGGTCGGCAACATATCGGTCTATCCGCCCTTCTATACCTCCGATCGGCTCAAGTTCGTCTACACGGCGGACCTCGCGAACTTCGCCGACTGGTGGCTGAACGGGCCCCGCGGCCAGGCGCAGTCGTATCGCGATGCGCGGATCGACATCAAGGGTGAGACGAAGCTGGCGGACATCAACCGGAAATACGGCGAGACGATGGGAACGCTATACAGCGAGTTCTTCTTCAAGTCGGTGACCGGCGAGATCGATCCGGCGGCCGAGTGGGATTCTTACGTTGCCGAGTTCCTGCGAAACGGTGGCGAAGAGCTTATCGCGGAGCTTGAAAAGGCGCCGCTTGTCGGTGCACTCAGGAAGGGCAAACTCGAGTACTAGTTTCGCCCGCTTTTCTCGTAACCGGACCGTCGCGGCGTTCACCGCGGCGGTCGCGTATGCCGGCGCCGGCTTGCTTATCACCGTGCGGGTCGGCGCCGGCTTATCACCGCGCGAGTGCTCTATCGTGACCGCCGGGCCTCTCGCCTGCCTCCGACGATGCGCCCGGCGCCGGGGGCTATACCTTCCCGCGTCGATTCCGTACCATGCGGATTTCCAGGGTTTGCCGTATGGTATTCGACTATTGCAGACTGCTCAGGCAACTGTTGCGCTCCACGTTTCGCACCGCTTCGACCGAGCGGCGTCTGACCGTCCGGCGTCTGCGGTTTTTCGCCGTATTCGTTCCGCTTTTTCTCTACGGAGAGATTTCAAGTTGGATCTGTCTCGCTCTCGATCATGTTCTCTATCCGCGTTTCAAGCGGATAGACCTTGCCGGCAAGACGCTCTTCATCGTCGGGAATTTCCGTAGCGGGTCGACCTTCCTGCATCGACTTCTTGCCGCCGACTCGACGGTGTTTACCGCGCCGACGACGTGGGAGATCTATCTGGCGCCTTCGATCATTCAGCGCAAGATTCTTAAAGGCCTGAAGATCGTCGACGGTCTGTTCGGCGCTCCGCTTTACCGCGGATTGCGTTCGTGGGACCGTGAGTTTCTTCAGAAGATCCCGCTGCACAGCGTCAGCCTCTGGCGGCCGGAGGAGGATGTGGGATTCTTGCTCTATGTCTGGTACGGTCTTTTCTCATGGTTCTTTTTTCCCGACGTGCCGCCCGTTTCGGATCTGATACGGTTCGACGAGCGAATACCGACGCCGAGGCGCCGCCGTATCGTCGCCTTCTACGCCGGGTGCCTCAAGCGGCATCTTTTTGTCCACGGCGCGGAGAGAATCGTCGTTTCCAAAAACCCGTCTTTCTCTCCCATGATGTTGAGTCTGCGCCGCTTTATCCCTCAGTCGAGATTCATCGCGCTCGTCCGGGATCCGATCGACACGCTCTCGTCGACCCTCAGCTGGCTGTCGTACGCCTGGCATTTTTTCGCCGATCCGATTTCGCAGTTTCCGTTTCGGGAGGACATTGTCGATTTGGTGCGACACTGGTTCGCGTGTGTCCGGCGCTCCGATGAGATTTTCCCGTCCGATGCGCTCCTCGTCGTTACTTTCGAACGTCTCGTGGACCGGCCGGCGCGAACGGTCGAATCTATCTATCGCTTTCTCGGTAAGAGTATCTCGGATGCTCAGCGCCGGTTTCTCGGTGAGGAAGAGACCTTCGCCGAAGGGCGCCCGCCGAACGGCCGTGCGGCGCTTTCTGAGGCAGGGCTGGATCCCGTCTGGTTGAGCCGGATCTTTCGTGATACGCTGCTCCCCGACGGCTTCTCGGGACGGGAGGGGCCGAATACTGATTTTCGGAGCAAATAATATGCCGGCGTTTCTTCGATACGAACAGTGGGTTCGGCCGGAAATCATTCCGGGTCTCCCGTTTCGGTGGTACGGACTGATGTACCTGGTCGCTTTCGGAATTTCCTATTTCTTTTTTGTGTATCAGGTGCGAAAGCGCAAACTCGACATTTCGCAGGACGATATCATCAACTTCTTTTTCTGGTGCATCATCGGGCTCCTCATCGGCGCGCGGCTGTTCGCGACGTTGCTGTTCGATTCTTCAGGGTACTATTGGCGGAATCCTCATCGCATCTTCTGGCCGTTTGACGAGCAGTTCCGCTTCGTGGGACTGGCCGGAATGAACTACTACGGCGGTCTGATAGGTGCGGTGCTCGCCGGCATCCTCTATTGCCGACGCAAAAAGCTCGACGCGGTCGAATGGGCGGACATGCTCGCCGGCGGGATTCCCCTGGGATACACTTTCGGTAGGTTCGGCAACTTCATCAACGGCGAGCTCTACGGACGCATAACCAAGCTCCCGTGGGGAATGGTATTCCCGCACGCGCGGACATTTCCGGCCTCCGAGGCGTGGGTACGTGAATACGCGACGGACATCGGTATGAACATCGCCGCCGATGCGGCGACGGTCAACCTGCCGAGGCATCCGACGCAGCTCTACGAGGCTCTCTTCGACGGTCTTCTCATCTGGGCGATCATTTGGTTTGTCGTGCGTAAGCGGCGCCCCTATCCGGGGTTCACTATCGGGTTCTACGTCGTTGCGTACGGCTTCGTGCGATTCCTTATCGACTATCTGCGCGTACCGCTGACCGGCGATTTCTTGATCACCTTGTCCTCCAAATCTAACCCGCCGTATCTCCTCGTTACGCCGTGGAACTTCATTCCGAGCCAGCTATACAGCCTGCTCATGATCGTCGGCGGCGTTCTTTTTCTGGTTCTCGTTCGCCGTTTTCACAAGACGCCCGCCGAACGCGACGGGGAGGAGCGACCGACGCGCCTCTCGGCGAAGAAACTGCGAAAACGGATAGATCGCTCGAAATGATCGCCGGCGCCCTGCCTACGTAAAAACCTCCTCGTCGAATTCGAGCCGGACGACGATCGGTTCGTCGGGAATCTCGTCCACCGGGAGATCGATGAGACGCAGCGCGGGACGTTCGCGCCATCGCCACGGCGTAACGTCGACCGTCGTTGCTATTTCCCGGTCGTTGTTGAGTACGGTCGCCCGTTTGGGGGCGATCTTGATCGGGTGAAGCACCACCCCTGAGGTTTGGAGATCGATCGGTGTATGCACATAAAAGACGCTTCGGCGACGGGTCAGTAGCGCCTGGTCGTATCGGACCAAGCCCGATCCGGTTTTCTGTATGATATAGGTGCACGCGTCGGTGCGGTCGAAAGCTTCTTTCGTTCTTCGATACCAGTCGCCGACGCGACGAAGCGTCTCTCGGTCGCGCTCACAGATCGTACCGTCCGGCTTCGGTCCGACGTTGAGCTGGTAGTTGCCGCCCATCGCCATGATCCGGTCGATGGAATGCAGCAGAAATCGATGCGAATAGTAGTCTTCACCGGCGCGATATCCCCAGCTTTCTCGTCCGGTCGACTGCACTGCGATCGTCGGACGATCGAAAACGTATCCTTCGGGGACCGATCGTTCGGGCGTGGCAAAGTCTCCCGGCCCCGGGCCGCGGTCGTTGATCAGGATTCCCGGCTGAAGCGATCGTATCAGTTCGTTGAGCTGCGGCCGGTGAAAGCCGGCGACGTTGACGTCCCAAAAAAACTGAACGATCGGACCGTAGTCGGAGCATAGTTCGGTGACCTGCTCTTCGACGAAGTCGAGATATGCCGCCTCGTCGGGGGTGTCGCCGGGTCGCGGTCCAAGCATTTCGTGGTGTCGTCCCCGGTTCGGATATGCCGGGTGATGCCAGTCGGGGAGCGAGTAGTAGAGCCCGATCCCCATTCCCCGACGGGCGCACGCCACGCTCAGCTCTCTCAACAGATCGCGGCCGAATGGAGAATTGGTGATTTTGTAGTCCGTCCGCCGCGTGTCCCACAGACAGAAACCGTCGTGGTGTTTCGTCGTGACGCAGATGTACTCCATCCCGGCCGATTCGGCGGCGTCGATCCACTCATCCGCGTCGAACCGTGACGGGTCGAAGCGCACGGCAAGCTTTTCGTACTCGGATCGCCGCATTTCTGCGCGCCACAACGCCTGCTCGTGCCACTCCGTCAGGGCGTAGACGCCGAAATGGACGAACATACCGAATCGTTTTTCAAAGGTCTGCTCACGGGAGTCGTTGAACCACTTCATGATCGTCATTGTAGGCGCGCCGACTTCGCGATTCAATCACCACGCGATGTTCCCGGGCGACCTACGCGATGAAAATGAGGCTTTCTCCGATCTTGTCGTACGATCAAAACACACCCGGTAATCAGCATAAAGCAGGGGCGCGCCGACCGCGCCGCGGTGTCTCCGACGCGCGGAGAACGCGATGCGCTGCTACACATCGCGCAGTCCTTCGGCAATCGGGGTACGCAGCAGAGCAAAGACCGGAATAACGCCGAACAGTCCCCCGAATGCCGTCGCCGCGACGAGCGCAACGACGACCGCCTGAGGCGAGACTACCGAGTCGATCGTCGACACTCCCCCGTATCCTGAAAAAATCGGTTTGACGAGCGATGTCAGCGGCGCCGCGAACACGACCGCAACTGCGGCGCCCACTATTCCGCTTAGAAGGCTGATAATGACCGATTTGGAGAAATACTCGGCTACGATACGCCCGCGCGAGGCGCCGAACGCGCGTTCGAGAGCGACGTCTCTGCTTCTTCCGATCGTCTCGACGAGCATGATGCTCATGATCCCGATCGACGCTACCGCGAGAAGAACGAAACCAAGGATGCTTCCGACCGTGGAAAAACTCGATATCGTGTTTCTGAGGTCCGAGAGGTAGGCGCTCTCTCCGCGAGCCGCGCCTTCCCACACCATGACCGCCGCTTCATCGCCGTAGGTTCGTGTTATCGCCCGACGAATCTGCGCCGACGCTTTTTCGATCTCGATCCCGCGCACCCGCACGGCGAGAGTCCCGTAGAAGAAACTGATGATTCGACCGACGTTGACTCCCTGGGGGATAATCGAAGTGAACGGAACGATCAGATCGCCGACGCCGTAGGCTCTCCGCATGAGCTCCGGCGGGTTTTTTACGACGCCGCACACTTCGAACGACGGCGGCGCGAACCGGCGTGTTCGAAACCCCGTTCCGCCCGCTCCCTGCGTGGGCGCCGGGACGCTAATGACTCCTCCGATCGCGTTTGAAGCGGACCCGAACAGCACCGTCGCGAGGCTTTCGGTAATGAGCGCTCTCCCGGCGCCGGATGCAACGTCTTCCGCAGTGAAATACGAACCGGCCGCGAGCTCCAACCGCATCACCTCGACATAGCGTTCCGAAGCCGCGGTCGCGGCGCGTATGCGGTACCGGCGTTCACCGACGAGAAAGTCCTGCCAGGGAGGAGATTGCACCGGCGTGACGGCGATGAGACCGTCGACGTCGGAGAGAAGCGCATCGACGACGGAGGCGTCGAACTGAGGCGGCCGCACCGGTTCCACGCCTCCTTCATCGCCCGGCTCTGCGTTCGCCACCATGAGGACGTAGCCTTCCGTGTGGAGTTGCTTCTCTACGCTTCGCCGGATCGAGGCGGTCATGCCGAGAACGAGAATGAGAACGCCCACACCGAGTCCGACGGTGAGAAGCGTCAGCGCCGATTTGACCGGAGAACGCGCAAGACCGTCGAGTACCTGTTTGATCGTCTTCATTGCTTGCTCCTATTCGTACCGGAGCGCCTCGGCGGCCGGAATCGCCGACGCCTGAAGCGCGGGAACGACCGTCAGCGCAAGAGTGACCACGAGGCCGCCGAACGCGCCGGCGATTGTCGACCCGGTCACCAGAGATTCGGGAGAGTAGGTCGCGCCGAGCAGTCGCGTAAAGACAATCGACACGCCGACGCCGAGGCCGGCGCCCGTTACTCCGATGATTAGCGCTTCGCTGAGAAAGAGGTTGAAAACATCGATTCTTCGGGCGCCGATCGCTTTGAGCACGCCGACCGTTTTACGTTTCCTCATCGCCCGGCCGTACAGAATGTTGGACGCGTTGACCGCGGCGATCAGCAGGCCGGAGATCGCGAGAAACAGGATGATGGAGACGAGACGCGAGTTTCGATCGATTGCTTCTCTCGCTTCGACTCCGGGGGTTCGAACGACGACGGCGCCGGCGCCGTAGGTCGACTCGAAGTAGGACTGAAGCTGCGCGCGCGCCTCATCGAGCCTGCCGGCCTCATAGACGGTAAACCGCAACACGGCGCCTAAACCGCGGAACCGCGCGACGGCGGCCGACTCCGCCGAGACGGCGGCGGTGATGGAGGGATAGAAGAGAGCGTGGTCGTAGGTCGTTCCCGTCGCCTCGGCGACGCCGATTATTTCGTATAGCGTACGGCCGATGAGTATTTCGCGGCCGAGGGAGACTCCATCGTCGAAGAGTATTTTCGACAGTTCGGCGCCGACGACGGCGACCGGCCGCCCGGCCTCGATTTCCCGGAGCGTAAAGAGCCCGCCGGCGGACGGCGCCATTCCGTAGGCGCTGAAAAACTCCGGCGTCACCTGAACGGCGTCAATCCGTTCGAGCGCCGGCGGCGGCCCTTCGTATCGGGGCGCGTCGGCGGGGGTAGCGGGTCGGAAAGCGTCGAAGTTGTTCACCCGCACTCGCCTTTTCGACGCGACATAGGCGTATTCGACATCGGGCGCCGCCTCCCGCGCCGACAGATCTTCTCCGGTGAGGACGACCGTCTCGTCGGCTTCGTTGCGGTACGCGGGAACCGCCATGTCCGTCGCCGAATCTCTGGTGGAAACCACGATTTCGCGGTACTGCGGTGAACGGACAAGCTCATCGGCCGAACGGCGGAGACGGGCCGCCGTCGAGAGGCCGCCGGCGGTGGTGCCGATGCCCAGCGCGATCCCTACGACAAGGAGCACGCTCTCGGCCGATCGCTTGCCGAGCGAGCGAAGCACGAGCTTTCTCGCTTCGTGCGTCGCCATTATTCGTCTCCTCGAATGCGCCCGTCTCGAATTCGAATTCTGCGCGTCGCGCGACCGCCCTGCACCTCGTTATGCGTGACCATGACGATCGTTACTCCGTCCTTGTTGAGTTTTTCGAGCGTCGTCATGATCATCTCTCCGGTTTCCGTCGGAAGGTTTCCGGTCGGCTCGTCGGCGAGCAGCAGGTCGGGCTCGTTCGCCAGCGCCCGCGCGATGGCGACGCGTTGTTGCTCGCCTCCCGACATCATCGTCGGCAGGTGATGAAGTCTTTCGTTCAGACCAAGCCAGTCGAGCAGCTCCGCCGCGCGCCTTCGCCTGTCGGCGAACGAGACGCCGGCGTAGGTCATCGGAAGCATGACGTTTTCGATCGCGCTTAACTCGTTGAAAAGATTGAAACTCTGAAACACGAAGCCGAAATGGCGATTACGTATTCTCGCTCTCTCTCTGTCGGGCAGATGGGTAATGTCGTGTTCTTCAAGACGATAAACTCCCGAGGTGGGCTCGTCCAGAATGCCCAACACGTTGAGCAGCGTCGACTTTCCCGATCCCGAAGGACCCATGATCGCGACGAACTCTCCGCGGGAGATCGCAAGCGACACGCCGTCGAGCGCGGAGACGGTCACGTGGCCCAGATCGTATTTCTTTTCTATCCATTCGAGCTTGATCATATTATTCTCCTCGTTCCAGTCTTACGGTCGGGTATTCGATAAAGTTCTGATATCCGCCGGTGATAATGCGCTCACCCGGTTCGATTCCGTCGAGAACCTCGACCATGCTCCCTTCCGATTGACCGAAAGCGACTTCGCGCCGCCGGGCGAGTCCGTCTTCGACGACGTACACGTATCTCTCGTTTCCCGTGGTCAAATACGGCCCGCGCGGCAGAAGAACGACGTTTTCGGTGACGCCGAGTACAAAAACGCCGACCGCCGTCGCGCCGACGATCAGCTCGATGGGTGGATCGACAGGTTCCACCCGTACGGCCACCGTCGCTCCCAGGCCGCTCGACGAGATTTGTGCGACGCGACCTATCTGCCGCACCGTCCCGGTCATCTCGACGTTGCTTATCGTGAGTTCGACGGAGTCTCCCACTCGGACGTCCGATGAATACTGCTCAAGAAGCTCAAGATCGGCGACGGCGGAGTCCGGATCGACGATGATCAGCAGCGATTGATTCGCGGCGATTTCCGTGCCGCGGACCGATATCGCCGACGCGATCTCGACAATCTCACCGGACATCGGCGCGGCGATGCGTATCGAAGCGATCCGTTCTTCAAGTCGGCGGATTTCCGTTCGCGTCCGATCGAGACTCGCGTTTCTGATTTCGGCGTCGATTTCGATAATCCTCCTTTCGTCGAGCAGATCGGCTTCGGCCTCTTGATGCTGCGTGATTAGCTCGGCGAGTTTCTTTTCGGCCGCTTCAAGCTCGCCGCGCGACGATGAATCGACCTCGACGAGACGCGTGAGTTTTTGTACCGTCTCGCGGGCGTCTGCGATGTCGGTCTCAATTCGAACTATCGCTCGTTCGGATTTGGCCACCGAAATGTCGTCCTCGATCCCGGCTTTTTCGTTGGTGAGTAGGTCGGTCTCGTAGTCGGCTTTGAGGTCGGACAGCTGCTCAGCAAGGTCGGGAACGTCGAGAACCGCGACGATCTCGCCCGCCTCGACACGGTCTCCCACCGAAACGTAGAGAGCCTTCGCGTATCCGGCCTCCGGGCTTCGAACCTCCATCTGCGTCGGGATGGTGACGACGCCGGTAGCCTGCGTCGTTCGCCTCAATGTGCCCGGAGTAGCTTCGGCGACCTCGTAGGTTCGAAGTCTGTACGCCCGGTCCTTCGGAGACAATAGCGAATAGGCGGCCGCGGCGAGTCCCGCGGCGAGCATCAGCACCATAACGGCGACTCGCCGCTGCTTTTTCCGCCGCGGAGAGAGGAGCGGGCGTACGCTTTTCTCGTCGACGATTCCTCGGCTTGAATCGATCATCTGTTTCTACCTTGGACGTGAGCGTATCCTCGCCGTCGCTCCGTGTGGTTAACGGACGGTAAAAGCAAGGTAAAGAGTGTAAAATGGATTCTTGAGTCCGCGGTCTCCGATCACGACACGTAGGAGAATGAAGGTATGTCATCGGCTTTGAGCGGCGGTATTCGAAAACGACTCTTCATGCTCATCGGCGCTTCGGCCGTCGCCGGCGCGACGATCTTCGGGGTTCTGCAGTTTCGCTGGATACGAGACGCGAGCCGTACCGCCGCCGGGCGAGAGCGGCGAAATCTGTCGTTCGCTATGGAAAACGCACTCGATGAGGTCGGGGCTGAGTTGTGGTCTCTTCTTTCCTGTGCTATGGCGCAGGCCGGCGAACGAACGAATAGCGTCGACCCGGTCGCCGTCCGGGAATCGGTCGAGGTATGGCGCCGGCAGACGTCGTATCCGGATCTTCTCAGGTCGCTTCTTCTCTTTTCGGACGACGGCGAGGCGGCCTTTGAAATCGATGCATCCGGCGTGCGGGAGATTCCGGCGCCGGAGCTATATCTCTCGCTGCTCGATACGGTGCGCCACGCGGGTCGCGCCGAGGCGAGCCGTGAATTCGTTTCGATGCTCACCGACGGCATGATTCTCTTGCCCTATGCGTCCGGCGCGAATGTCGGACCGGCGTCGCGGTCCTATTATCTGGCGGTCGAGATCGACCTTTTCGTGATGATCAATAGAATGCTTCCCTCGGCGATGGAAACGTATCTGCCCGGATACGCATACCGAGTAGTCCGCAACGGAAAAGCCGTCTACGTTCACGGCGAAGCGGATTTCGGCCGAAGAAAACCCGACCTTGTCCGTGGTCTGTTCGCCTCTCCGTTTCTCGGGCCCGTTCGGGGTGTGACCGATCCGCTGAGCCGGTACTGGGCGTTTCGCTTGTCGCGCTCCGGGAAGTCGGTCGAAGACGATTCGACGCGCCTGCATATCCGCGATTCGGTGACCGCGGTCGAGCTGTATAATGCCGACCTGTCGCTCGGCGCGCTGATGCTTCGCCGGAGGATCTTCGACCTGGCGGCAAGCTACGGGCTTCTCGCTCTCTTTTTGGCGACGCTGTATGTCATGTTCCGGTTCTACGATCGTTCCGAACGGTACCGGAGACGCGAGCGGGAGTTTGTCGCGACGATGAGCCACGAATTGCGAACGCCGGTTTCGATAATCAGATCGATAGCCGAGAATCTTGCGGACGGCGTTCCGGTGGCGCCCTCACGACTCTCCGAGTACGGCGCGTTGATCCGGGAGCAATCCGAAAGACTCGGAAGAATGGTAGAGAGTATCCTGATGACGTCGGGCATGAGCCGCGGCGTCGACTATCGGATGAAATCGGTCCCGACCGACGTGGGCGCGGTAATCGAAGACGCAGTGCGGGTTCTCGACCCGTCCGCTCGCGAAGCCGGAGTATCGGTCCGCGTGGTCGTCGACGTGGCCGCCGGAGACGAGGATTTTATTACCGACCCGACCGCGCTCCGTTTGATTGTCGAGAATCTCACGATCAACGCGATTCGCCACGGATTTCCGGCCGCCGGCCGCCGGCCGAATGTCGAAGTTCGCGCGTCGGTCGGCGTCGATCGCGACGGAGTCGTCGCCGGGCGCGAGTCGCGCATCCTCCGTCTTGCGGTGCAGGACGAAGGACCCGGAGTGCCGCAGCACGAGCAACGTCGCGTGTTCGACGCCTTCTATCGCATGCAGTCCGCGCGGGACGGCCGGACGCCGGGCGCCGGACTGGGGCTTCATCTGGTGCGAAGAGCGGCCGGATTGCTGGGCGGAGCGGTTCGCGTTGAAAGTCCGTATACGCGGGACGGTGTCTCGATTTCCGGCGCGAGATTCGTCGTCGAACTGCCCGAAGGAGGGGCACAGGAAGGTGGGTGAGAGAATACTCATCGTCGAAGACGAGCGCGGAATGCACATCGCGCTCCAGGATCGACTCGCCGACGAAGGATACGAGACGGTCGTCGAAACCGACGGGATCCGGGGGGAGGAGCGGGCCCGAAGCGAAGAGTTTGCTCTGATACTTCTCGACGTCATGCTTCCCGGGCGGGACGGTTTTCAAGTGTGCCGGAACCTCCGCGATGTCTCTATTCACACGCCGATTCTCATGCTCACCGCGCGCAATACGACCATCGACACGGTCATGGGACTACGCATCGGCGCCGACGACTACCTCGTCAAGCCGTTCGATATGCAGGTGCTCGTCGCCAGGGTCGACGCGCTCATCCGCCGCTCGCGGCTCGCCACGCGACCGCGTGCGGCGGCCGGCGGACTCTACAGATTCGGTCGGTTCATTCTCGATACTTCGTCTCGGGAGCTCAGGCGCGACGGGCGCCGCGTCGACTTGAGCCTTCAGGAGTATCGACTCCTCGAGTTTTTCGTCAAGAATCCCGGTCGTACCGTCGACCGGAATGAGCTGCTTAATGAAGTATGGGGTTATGAAACCGAGACAAGCACGAGAACGATCGACGTCCATGTTTCGTGGCTCCGCCGAAAGATCGACGAGCCGCGAAACCCGCGGTATCTCCTGACCGTCCGCGGATACGGGTATCGATTCGTCGTCGAGTAACCGGATCAGTTCTCCGCGCCGAGCGTGGGGATCGTCTCCTCGTCGACGAGATAGCCGTTGAATTGGGCCCGATAGAGACCCGTGTAGATGCCCCCCCGCGCGAGCAACTCTGCGTGTGAACCGCGTTCGACGACGCCGTCGTCGGTCAGAACCACGATTTCATCGGCGTTTTTTACCGTCGACAGGCGGTGAGCGATGATCAAGCTCGTTCGACCGTCGGCGAGCTCATCGAGTGCGGCCTGTACCTGCAGTTCGGTCTCGTTGTCGAGCGACGAGGTGGCTTCGTCGAGAATCAGGATCGGCGGATTCTTGAGGAACGCTCTCGCGATGGCGATTCGTTGTTTCTGTCCGCCGGACAGCCTGATGCCCTTCTCTCCGATTTCACTGTCGTATCGGTCGGGAAGCGATCGGACGAACTCATCGATATTCGCGTTTTTCGCCGCCGCGACGATCTCCTCGTCGGTCGCCTCGACTCTGCCGTATCTGATATTGTCTCTAATCGTCCCGGTAAACAGAAACACGTTCTGCTGGACAATACCGATATTTCGTCTGAGCGAACGCAGCGTCACCGATCGAATATCCTTGCCGTCGATGGTAATGCGTCCCGCCTGTATTTCGTAAAAACGCGGTATGAGGTTGCACAGCGTGGTCTTCCCCGCTCCCGACGGTCCGACCACCGCGATTGTCGACCCCGCCGGAATGCGCAGGTCGATGCCCTTGAGCACATGAGTTCCCGAATCGTAAGAGAAAGTCACGCCACGGAACTCGATTTCTCCGCATACGCGGTCGAGTTCCTCCGCGTCGTCGTGATCGACGAGGTCGGGCCGCGTGTCCATGATCTCGACGAACCTTCGGAAGCCGGACATGCCGCGTTCGAATTGTTGCGTAAAGTTGGTCAGCCTCCGGATCGGCTGGAGGATAAGCCCGACGTAGAGGAGAAAAGTCAGCAGGTCCGCCGTGTCGATCCCGGCATGGTAGATCAATAGTCCGCCCACGCCGACAACGGCGACGTTCAGCATATTCGTAAGGAAAGTCAACCCGGTCATGAACGACGCCATGTGGCGGTAGGCGAAATACTTCGCCTCCTTGAAGCGGGTATTCGAATGCTGAAATTTGCCGATTTCGTGATCCTCGTTGGTAAACGCCTGGACGACCCGATTTCCTGAAATGCTGTTTTCGAGACCCGAGTTGACCTCGGCAATCTCTTCCCTTACCCGGCGGAACGCATGCGACATACCGCCGCGTTTGACGACGGCGAACCACGTCATGAACGGGATAATCGCGAGTATTACCAGAGTGAGCCTCCAGTCTATCGCCGCAAGAACGCATACGGAGCCGGCCAGCATAATCGTCGACAGGAAGACGTCCTCCGGACCGTGATGCGCGAGCTCGGTGATGTCGTTCAAGTCGTTTACGACTCGCGACATGAGTTGACCGGTCCGATTGTTGTCGTAGAAGCGGAACGAGAGCGTTTGCAGGTGGCTGAAGATATCCCGCCGCATGTCGGCTTCCATTCGGATACCGACGACGTGACCCCAGTAGTTGATGATGTAGTTGAGGACCGCAACAAGGAGGTAGAGTCCCACCAGTCCCGCGATGAGCCACGCCAGAAGCGGAAGATCGCGATCGGGGATGACCGACTGTAATATGTAACGAGTTATTAGAGGGAAGACGAGCTCGAGCGTCGCGATCAACGTCGCGCAGATCATGTCGAGCACGAAGAGCTTGAGGTGCGGACGGTAATATGCGGCAAACCTGCGTAGGAGCGCCCGAGTGACGCGAGGGCGCCGGTTGGCTGCGGACGGTCTGGACGGTTCGGACATAAGGTCGTATCCTACCGGCGAGGGGGCCGGCTCGCAAGCACGTCGGACGCCGAGACGACGGGACGGCGCTCCGGCCGACTTCGCCGCTCGTACCGACGGCGATTATGATTACCCGGACGCCGAGACGTCACTCGGAAGGGTTTCCGTCCGGCGCCTCGTCTCTCTCGTTCCCGATGTTCTTTTCGGCCCAATCGGCCGCGTCGTTTGCCGTCTTTGTGATGAACTTCCCGGCTTTCTCGATGAAGTTGCCGAGTGCGCCTCCTACGCCCTTGACGCCCGCGTTCTCGACAAGCTCCTTCCGGGTGTTTCGCTCGGCCCGCTCCGGAAAGAGCTTCGCCCATTTGCGCGCGTCGTCGAAAAGCGTAAGATCTCCGGACTGCAGCGCCGTCAGGAGCTCGCGAAACCGGAGATCGAGCGTGTCGTACATGCGCTCGCGATACCGTTCCTCGGTCGGATCGTCCAGGCGCCGGTCGAAACGGTCGAGGAGACGGTAGAACTTCTGTGCGTACTCGCCGTAACCCGCATCGACCCGCTCGATGTAGAACTCCAGATCGTTCTCGACGCTGCTGATCGGGGTAAAGGGCCGATAGGTCGAGAAAAAGACGACCGTCACGAGGAGTATGACGCCCGCGGCCGCGGCGAGCGCACGTTTGCGTTTTCGATCGCGTCGTTCGACCCACCGCTCGTGTTGCGCCTCGGCGTTTTTCAACCGCCGTTTCAGCGCCTCGATGAGCCGGCCCCGTTCGTCGACCGAGAGATCGTGTCCGGCCAACTCGGTTTCGAAGAGTTCGGTAAACGCCTCGATCCTGTCACCGGTCCGTTTCGCGCGCTCGGCGTGGTAGGCCTGTTCCATCGTTTCGATGTATGCCTCTTTGAAGATTCGATCGAGATCGGGATCTTCAAGGGCTCTTTCTCTTTTTTCTTTCATCAGGCGTACACCCGGCCGAGCGAAAAAAAGGCGCCTTTGAGCGACATCCGCTCGCGCCCGAATCTCCCCGGGTGCGACGGATCGGCCATTTTGGATGTGAAATAGGTAACGAAAACCCGATCGTCACTCAGATGCGAACAGCCGATGTTGCTGAACTCGTAGTCCGCCTCGTCTTCGATGTTTTTTCGGAACGACCAGCTCTCGCCTTCGTCGGCCGACACCGCGCAGGTCAGGGGCGTTCGTTTCCCGCAGTGATCGTAGGTGTGATCGTACTCGGCGTTGTTCCATACGAGAAACAGATGCCCCGTCGCCGGGATTCGCGTGAGACTCGGCATCGACTCGCTCGTACTCAATCCGGTCGATTGCGGCCGGCGCCACGTCTCGCCTCCGTCGGTCGATCGGGCGAGAAACACGCTTCCGAGTTGGTTTCGCACCGCCATTACCAGCACTCCCGAGTTCGTTTCCGCGATGTGGTTTTCCATCGCGCCACGCAGCGGCAGCTCGACGAACGAGGCGGGCCTTTCCCAGGTGGCGCCGAAGTCGTCACTTATGAAGCATCCCGATCGCGACACACCCGCGGGATAGGCCGCCCACACGGGCATGTGCTCGCAGCTCTTCAGAAGTCTCCCCGAGGAGAGCAGCGTAAAGGTGTGATTCGCGCAACCGTACGGTTCATGATCCCATATCGGGCGCGGATCCGTCCAACTTCGACCTCCGTCGCTCGACCGCACGAGGTACCCGGAAGCTACGAGCGGTTCGTTCCAGACGAGATGATGATAGACGAGATAGAAGAACAACAGCTCACCGTTCGGGAGCACGACAAGGCTGGGATTATAGACGCTTCGGTCTCCCTCTCCGGGAGAGACCTCGACCCTGCGATCGGTCCAGTTCCTCCCGCCGTCGGCGGACCTCATCGACGCGATGCTCGCCGGCGCTTCGTCGTTTCCGCCGAGCGCGCTTGCGTGCATTTCTATCCACACCAGCAACAGCTCGCCGGGGTCGATTTCAACCACCGACGCGGAATCGTTTCTCGGATGCTCCGGAGTAGCCTCGGCGATCGAGACGTACTCTAATCCCGGGTAGGTAGATCTTCCTTCCATCGCTTCCTCCTGCGAAGCGCGGCGTCCTTCGGGCGCCGTCTACGCGTCCGGACCTCGGACGAAAGACTCGAAATTGTCGCACATGATCCGATGAATCGACTCGTCGGACAAACCGAGTTCACCGGAGAGGATCCCGTAATCGACCCGCAGATGCGCTTTCAGGGCTTCCGGATCTTCGGGGCGACTGCAGTCGCTACCGTAGAGAAGCCGTCCGTCGCCCGCCACTGCAAGGGCCCGCGACAACGCTTCCCGCCGGTAGGGGCGCGGAGCTCCCATCGTGATGTCTATGTACATCTGCGAGGCGCTCGGCGTCGCCGGGCGCGGCGCGTGCTCTTGCGAACTCATGACGTCGGCGACGACGTCGTCGGCTGCGAACCTGCCGGCGAGCGCGATGCACTCGTCGGTCCACGGCCAACCAATGTGCGCGAGAGCGAACCTGACGCCGGGATAACCGATGAGTACCTCGAAATCCACCGGGCGGCAGAAGCGCGAAGAATCTCCGTATCCCCAGAGGATTCCGGTGTGTATGATGCACGGCGCGCGAAGCGTCGAGAGCAGTTGCCAGAATCCTGCGAGTTCCTCGTCGTAGGCGTGCCAATGGTGAGGTATCAGCTTGAATCCGACGAACCCGAGATCACAGAACGCGTGCTCCGCTATTTCGCGGGCGCCGCTCAACAGCGGGTTGATCCACGCGAACCCGAGCAGCCGATCCGGCGCCTTCGCCGTTTCGCCCGCCATCCACTCGACCGCTTCGTTCTGCCGAACAGGGTCTTGTCCCGGATCGGGCGAGATCGCGCCGATCCGGTCGATCCGCGCTTCCTTCAACGCGGCGACGACCGCGGAGGCGGATTCTCCGCCGCTGAAATGAACGTGACAATCGTTGTATCGCATCGTTAGCAGTATAGAACCGGTGAGATCGCAGGTGTCAAGCGCCGGTATCCGTTACCCGGCGCCGAGATCGGTCGAATCGCCCCCGATCAGCGCGAACTCCGGGTGGCTCAGGTAATCTTTCAACATCTCTCGTGTTTTTATGGGGAGTTCCTCCCACAGACGCCAGGCGGATTCGCTTCGGGCGAGCTCGGCGGCGAGTACCCGCAACTGCGCGTCGAGCATTCCGGCATGCTTCAGTGGAACGTCGAACGCGCGGGCGGTGCGCATATCATCGTTGAGCGCCCCGTAGATGATGTCCCTCATGAGAGCGTTCCACATCGCCGTTGTGCGCTCTCCCTCGGGAATCCGGAGAATGGTGTGTATCCGCTCGCGGAACTCGGGCATGATATAGCGGTCGAGAATCGAACGGTCGAACTCGTTTCCGCGAATGACTTCGGCCTCGAATCGAAACCGATCGTTCAGATTTCTCAGCCACTCGAAATACGACGCGGTGACGCCGCCGGAGTTGGCGAGAAAGTCGTAGATTACCGTAATACCTCGTCGATACAGCATCTTCTGGGCGCGCGCGGTGATCGGTCCGTTGCTTCCGCACGCGACGATGTTCGCCCTGATCGACTCGGCGTTTTTCGAGGTAATCGCGTGTTCGAGCGCCGCGGGAATGAGGATATCGCACGGAAGCGTCAGCACCGCCGCGCCGGCTTCGCCTCCCCGGATCACTTCTCCGACTCCGTCGGAGGTGTGGACGACCGAGCCTTTCCGCACCGCCGCTTCGACTATCGCCTCGACGGCAAGATCGTTCCCGACTATCGCGCCGTCACGGTCGGCGACGGCGACGATCCGCACCCCGTATTTTTCGAGTTCGCGCATCACCGACGATCCGACCTTGCCGGCGCCCTGAACCACGACGCGCGCCCCCTCGAGCAGCTTCGGGTATACGGCTTCGTCGAGGGTTCGCCATTCGGATTCGCTCAACGCCGAGGCGCCGCCGCCGGCGAGAAAGTAGCGTTCTCCCATCTGCGAGGCACGGTGCAGTAGTTCCCGTTCTCCTTCCGTCGGCGCCGCTTCGCCGCGCCAATCGCCGTCGAGATGGCGTCGGCCGATCGTCGCGAGAAGAGAATAGACGATTCCCCGCCCCGTGGCGCCGGTTCTCGCGGCGATGCCCATGCGGGGCTTTCCGGTAATGTGGCTTGCGGCCACCAGCTCCAGATAGTGTTCGTCGGCGGTAAGCCGCCGAACAAGATCGCGGTCGTGGTAATCGATGCCGAAATGGGCCGAGAGCATTTCCCGCGCCTGTTCGGTCGTGACGACACGGTCGGCGATTCGCGCGACGCCTTGTTTGACTCCGTAGACGGTGCCCGCGATATCCGCAAGAGCCGACTTGAAGCCTTCAAAAATGTAGCCGATTTCTTCTGGCCCGCATCCGACGTCGCCGGCCGGTACGTCCCGGGTCGGACCGGTGACGAGAAAGGTCGACCGTCCGAAGCCTCCGAGGGTGTCGAAAAAATCGATGCGTTCTCCACGGTACGCGCGGGGGTCGAGAACAACGCCTCCTTTGGCGCCTCCGAACAGAAGTCGGCTACGGGCGCATTTCCACGTCATCATGAAAGCGAGAGCGGATACCTCGGCAAACTCGACGATCCGATCGATCCGCATCCCTCCTTTGGCCGGGCCCCGCGCCGTCGAGTGTTTCGACCGGTACCCGGAAACATGGCTCCGATCGTCGCGGAGGATCCGCCTTACCCAGAACTCGTCGAATGCTTCGAATCGCAGAAGCGTTCGAAGCGCCTCGTCGGACCGCGCAATCCCGGACAGCTCCGCCGATGCGAAAAAATCGCTCAGGGCGTTTACGATAAACACCGGCGCCGCGTCTATGTGGTCCGGGTCTCCGTTCTTCCGCGCGAGTGTGCGAAGGACTTCCAGCGCCCTCTTGGCGGTCTCGGTCGACGGATCGGAAAGGCGCTTTAGCGCCCATTCGAGTTCCCGCTCGACGCGCGGCGCCGACGTCTCGTCCCGTTCTGCCGTCCGCCGTCGCTCGGTTTCGACCGCCGCTCGCAGAGCCGACCCGTCGACCCCCGCGCGCGAGTAGATCGAAAGCACTCCCACGCATCGGTCACCGGACTCCCGACCGCTGCCGTTTGCCGGGAAGGAGTCGTAGTAGGCTCGTTCGATGTTGATCGATCTGGTCCGAAACTCGTCGAGCACCGCACAGCAGGCGTGGAGTCGTTGCACCGGAAACGCGACCGACGAACGAACGGCTCCGTCGGACGCGGGTTCGATCCGAACCACCGGACCTCCGGAGTCCAGCACCGCGTCGAACAGCGCCGCATGGCGCTCGGCCCGCTGGGATTCCGACGGAGCTCTGAGCTCTTCGATGAGATAGCGCGCCGACAGGCAATCGGCGAACCTCTTCGAATACCGCGCGGCGATGAGCCGGCGCAGCGCGTTCATCTCCGCGGCCGTCTCCGTTGCCGTCGACGGACCGGGACGCCCCCTCCGCTCGATGGTGATGAACGACACTCCTCCGGCGGACTTGACCGAGTCGAAGGCGACGATTTCCATTTCGAGATTCTCGCGCAGTATGCCCGCAAGCCTGCCGGGGAAATCGTGCCCCACGCTCAGCACGTAGGTCACCGCGAAGCCGTCCTCGCTGATCTGTCTGAGCATTTCGGTCTCCGCGTTGAGAAGCTGAGACGTCGCGTACAGATGACGCGCGATGTCCGCCGGCTCGTTTGCGACGAAGTACCAATCGGGAAGGTAGCCTTCCCCCCAGAAGAGGTCGATCACTTTTTCGGCGGCGTTGAAATCGATCCGGTAACGACGTTCGAGGAGGTCGGCAACCTCATCACGGAGCGCGGAGCGCATGTCGGGTACCTCCAGGGCGGAAGGTAGTTCGCGCACGAGTATCGAACTCATGTCGGAGCAGTGTCAATAGCGGATAAGGAAAGCGCAGGAATTCGAAATGTGACGCTGTGAGCATCGCTCGATGACCCGTTTTCTGACGTTTCGGCGGAAGAATCGCCGAATCGCCACGAAAACGGCGTCTTTTCGGTTGCTATGGGCGGCAATTCGAAATCTGGCGCGCCAGATTTCGAATTGCTCAGGAAAGCGCGGTCTCTCTGTACCAACGGATTCGTCGCGTGGTACACTCACCGATACACTGAAATGACAGTCGAAGAAGGTTTCAGCATTATGCATCATGCACTGAATCATCGTACCGTATTACTCTGGGCGGCCCTTTCTCTCGTGGTCACGACCGTTCCGTCGCACGGACAGGCTGCGAATAGCGGCGCCGCGAACGACGAATGGGATCTGCTCGCCTACGCGCGCAGGGCGGTAGAAGTGTCCGACCGGGTGGAATCCGCCGACCGGTCGGTGAAAGCGGCGGCCGATAGACTCGAAGAGCTGCGGCTCTCCGGCGCTACCGATCTCGACATCGAGGAAGCCCTCGGCGGATGGGAGGCGTCGAAGCTCGCGCTCGTGGAGGCGCGCAACGAGGTCGTCTATCAGGCGCTTGACTACTACGTCTCGCACCTCAGGCTCGGTCGCTCGCTTGAGTTCGCGAGAAGACAGCTTGAGATCAGCAGGACAAACGAGCGCCTTTCCCGCGAACGGTTCCAAGAAGGGGTAAAGACCGAAGAGTCGTATCTCAACGATGTTTCATCGAGGCTCGGCAACGAGCTGTCGTATCTTCAGAGCGAAAACTCGCTCGAGGCCTCGCGTCGGCGGATACTCAGGTTCATCGATCTGGACATCGCCGGTACCACTCGTTTCGCCGAGGTACGACTTCCTTACGTCTCCGTCGATTTCAACGAGGAGCAACTGCTCTCCGACATACGGGCCGCCGG
>JAJRYZ010000026.1 GCA_024275515.1 Spirochaetota bacterium | reverse complement strand
GGCGGGTTTTTTCGAGGCTTTCGTGCCAGCGGGGTGGGCGTTGGCGGGTTCGCGTTCGAGGCGCGCATCCGCCGGGAACGTCGCGGCCTTCCTCGTCGGCGCGGCGCTCCTCGTGGGACCTTATGTCGTTTACCTGCGCGGTATAACGACGAAACGACTCGTAAGAGCCGCTTCGAACGGCTCGACGCAGTAAAGCGATCGCCTCGGGCGAAAAAAGGTGACTCTCCGAGCCCCTACGGTGCGCATAGAGTCCGCCGGATTCCAGCCCCGCGAGCGAACCGCGCGAACCGTATGCGTCGGCGTGGCGTTCGACGGTATCCCGTTCGATGCGCTCGATACCTACCCCGCCGATTGTCGAGGAAATGCCGGAGAAGTAACGATCGAGAAAAGACGTATTCAGTCCGACCGCTTCGTAGATTTGGCTTCCCCGATAGCTTCGAATCGTCGAGATCCCCATTTTCGACATGATCTTGAGAAGACCCTTCTTTATTGCCGTTATGTAGCGTTCGAGTAGATCCTCCTGAGTGTAGTCGGGCGAAATATAGCCGCGATTCTGCAGATCGATCATCGTTTCGAATGCGAGGTAGGGATTAATCCCGCTCGCTCCGAAACTCACCAGAGTGGCGAAATGGTGTACTTCCCGAGCGTCTCCGGTCTCCAGCACTATCCCGGAACGATGCCTCTTGCCGGCGCGAACAAGATGATGATGCACCGCGCCCATAGCCAGCAGCGCGGGAATAGGCGCGTGGTCGGAATCGGCGCCGCGGTCGCTTAGTATGACAAGAGAGTATCCGTCGTCGATTCGTTTTTCGGTCTCCAGCGACAATCGCGTCACCGCCGTCTCCAGAGCCCCCGGACCGGCGTTCGGATCGAACAGCATCGGGACGGTCGTTACCGCATACCCTTCGATTCGCGCGCTTCTGAGTCTGTAGATGTCGTCGTTCGTCAGAATCGGATGAGCAAGTTTCAACTGCCTGCAATGCTCGGGCGTTTCCTCCAGAAGATTGCGCTCGGTGCCGACGAAGCTCATGAGCGACATGACCAGATTTTCCCTATACGGATCGATCGGAGGGTTGGTCACCTGTGCGAAGTTCTGTTTGAAGTAGTTGTACAGCAGCTGCGGGCGCTTTGAAAGAATCGCCGGCGCGGTGTCGTTTCCCATCGAACCGACGGGTTCCTGCGCATTTTCGACCATCGGAGCGATAACCATCTTCAACACCTCGAGCGTGTATCCGAATTGGCGCTGTCGCCGCTGGAGCAACTCATGATCGACATGAACAGGCCCCGGCACGCCGAGCAAACCTTTCAACTCGATCTTGTTGCGATCGAGCCAATGACGGTACGGTTTGCCCCGTGATATGCGCGATTTGATTTCGTTGTCCTTGATGACGCGACCCTTGTCGGTGTCCACCAAAAACATTTTCCCCGGCGCGAGCCTTCCCTTTTCCAAAACGTCCGCGGGAGGTATGTCGAGCACGCCGACTTCCGACGCGAGAACCGCGAGCCCTGATTTCGTCACTACGTAGCGCGCGGGACGCAGTCCGTTCCTGTCGAGCGTGGCGCCCACCTTTTTCCCGTCGGAAAACACGATCGCGGCGGGTCCGTCCCAAGGTTCCATGATCGCGGCGTGGTATTCAAAAAAGGCACGCTTGTCCTGCGAAATATGGTATTTGACGCCGAAAGCTTCCGGAACCATCATGATCAGCGAGTGCTCCGGCGAACGACCGCCCTGAACGAGAAGCTCGAAGACGTTGTCGAAGATGGCCGAGTCGCTCGTGCCGGTATTCACCACGGGCGTGATCTTGCGAATATCGTCGCCGAACAACTCCGAGGAAAGAGTAGACTCGCGCGCGCGCATGTTGTTGGTATTCCGCCGCAGCGTGTTGATCTCTCCGTTGTGTGCAATATAGCGAAACGGCTGCGCCAGATACCACGTGGGTAGCGTATTCGTGCTGTATCGGGCATGCACGAGCGCGATCGCGCTGGTAAACGCGTCGTCCGAGAGGTCGGGGTAGAAACTCGTAAAAGTCGTCGCGATAAACATGCCTTTGTACACGATAGTCCGCGCCGAGAGCGAAACGACATAGAAATCGTCGAGATCCCAGCCGGACTCGCTCGCCGCGTTCTCGATGCATTTGCGAAGCACGTAGAGCTTTCGTTCGAGTCGCTCCCCGTCGAGTCCGTCGAACGTCACGAAAACCTGCCGGAAGGACGGCATACGTTGCAGCGCCAACCGGCCGAGACACGACTCGTCCACGGGCACATCCCGCCACCCGAGACAACGACCGCCTTCACCCACAACGATCCTGTCGACCATCTCTACCGCCGCATCGTGGCGACCCCGCTCGCGTGGAAGAAAGCAAAACCCGACTCCGTACGACCCGGCCGCCGGCAGAGCGAAATCAACGGTGCGCTCGAAAAACCGATGAGGTATTTGGACAAGCATGCCGGCGCCGTCGCCGGTTTTCATGTCGCCGCCTATTGCGCCGCGATGTTCGAGATTCTTGAGAACGGTAATTCCGGCCTCGACGATTTCGTGCGCAGCCGTTCCGTGAATGTCCGCGACGAATCCCACACCGCAGGAATCATGTTCGTTTGCCGGATCGTATAGACCGTACGCTCTTCGCATCTTTTCCCTCAGCGACACTTTCGTATGGATTCAGACAATTTAGCAATATTCATGCCAAAACTTGCACCCCGCCGCTTCCACCTTCTCCGGCGTCGCAGAAAGGCCGAAAGCGGGTCTCGCGACTCGGATGCGTCGACGAACCGCGCGACCAACCTACTTCGACGTGGGAATCGGCCGAAAAAACCTACATTTCCGTCGGGGAGAGTTACATCGTCTCGAGAAAATCAATGCCGATCAACTCCAGCCCTCTCCGAAGCACTCCGGCGACCGCACGAGAGACCGTGACACGCGTTTCTACTAGGTTTACGTCGTCGTTGTGCAGAATCGGATTGTCATGATAGTAGCGACTATACAGTTTGGCGAGCGAGTAGAGATAGCCGGCAAGAACCGACGGATTGAGCTCGACGGCGGCTTGATCCACGACGGCGGGGAACATCGCGAGACTTTTTACGATCTCCCATTCTTCGCCGCGCTCGATCAGGGAGGCGTCGAAACGTCCGTGTTTGCCCGACTCGCGATATTTGCGCAGCATGCTCGAGATCCTTGCCCCCGTGTATTGAAGATAGGGTCCCGTGTTGCCGTTGAAAGAAATCGATTCGACCGGATCGAATACCATTTCCCTCTTCGGAGCGATCTGCAGCAGGTAGTAGTGAATAGCGCCCAAGGCGACGGCTTTGGCCGTTCGGTCCATGTCTCCCACTTCGGCGTCACGTTCTTTCGCGTGGATTTCGCCCCGCGCAAGCTCCTCTAGCCGATCGAGGAGATCGTCCGCATCGACAACCGTGCCTTCTCTCGACTTCATCTTTCCGTCGGTGAGGTTAACCATCCCGTAAGAAAGGTGATAGAGGTTTTCCGCCCATCGATACCCGAGCCGCTTGAGCAATTCGAACAGGACGGCGAAATGGTATTCCTGCTCCATGCCGACGACGTAGATCAACCGATCGAAAGGCCAATCCTCGTGCCGCTGAATCGCGGTTCCGATGTCCTGCGTTATGTACATACTCGTTCCGTCCGAGCGGAGCAGCACTTTTTCGTCCAGCCCCACGTCCGACAGATCGGCCCACACGCTTCCGTCTTCTTTTCTGTAGAAAAGTCCGCTCGCGACGCCCGCCTCGATCGTTTCGCGTCCCAACGTGTAGGTCTCGCTCTCATAGTACACACGGTCGAATCTTATCCCCGTACGTCGGTAGGTCTGCTCGATGCCCTCGATCGTCCACCGGTTCATCCGTTTCCACAGACGGACGGTTTCCTCGTCGCCTGCTTCCCACAACAGAAGCAGTTCTCTCGCGGCGGCGCCGGCGGCGCTCCCCTCCTGTTTTTCCCACTCTCCGTACTTGACGTAATAGTCGCCGACGAAATGGTCGCTCTTCTTCCCGACCGACTCAGGGACGGTCGCGTCCCCGAAACGTCGATACGCCGCCATGGATTTACATATGTGAATCCCGCGATCGTTGATCAAGTTCACTTTCAGCACGTCGGCGCCGGTCGCCTCGAGAATACGCGCGACGCTGTTTCCGATCGCGTTGTTGCGCAAGTGCCCGAGATGCAGCGGCTTGTTCGTGTTGGGGCAGGAGAACTCTATCATGAACCGTTTTCCGTGGTTTGACGAAGTCCGCCCGAAATCGGCGCCCGACTCCTCGATCGTCCGGATGATCCTCTCGGAAAACACCGAACAATCGACACGGATATTGACATACGCCCCCGCGGCGGTCGCAGCTTCTATTCCTTCGGGCCGATGCGCGTTGACGGCCTGCGCGACTTCCTCCGCAATCGCCTGCGGAGCCTTACGAAAAAGCTTCGCGTACGGATACATCGGCGCGGCAACGTCGCCGAGCTCGGGCTTCGGCGGTATCTCCACCAACACTTCGTGGAGCCGAAGCTCCGCCTCCACGCCGCCGGCCGCCCGCAGCGCGCTCAATTCGCGGTAGAGCGCTTCGGATCTAACGCCGATCTGTGCTGCAAGACCGCGCCATTCGCCTTTGGGCGGCAAGTCCACGTTCTGCCAGTCAAGCCAGATATCAAGGCGCTCCGCGACGGTTTTCCGTGACAATATTTCGCTTCGGAACCGTGCCGCCTGCACTTCATTCGCCAGATGCGACGCCCAAAGCTCAGCACATT
>JAJRYZ010000025.1 GCA_024275515.1 Spirochaetota bacterium | reverse complement strand
TCGCGGGCAAGTCTGTATACGGTGTGCAGACATCTTCCCGTCGCGATGTTGGGTTTCGTTCCGATGATGACCGACATGTATGTGCTTCAAAACCACATCGGATTGGGTCCGGCGCTGATCGCCGGCTGGGTCGTCTATCTAATCGTTTTACCTCTTCTTGTCGTACCGTTGTGGAAAAAATATGAGGCGGAAAGCACAAAACAGGAGTTGCCGGCATGAAAAACGCGAATGACATTTCCGAGTTCTATCTGAGCGAGGTCTCCCCGTTGCTTCCGCCGGAGATTCTCGACTTTCACGCCCACACGTGGGTAAGCGAGAATTGGAAATTCAAACCGTGGGAAACGGAGCATGAGGGCGGGAAGTATATGGTCACCGATGAGAACTATCCGCCGGAGAAACTGCTCGCCGACGCTCGACGATGCTTTCCGGATAAGCGTTATGAGGCGGTCGTCTTCGGTTACCCGACTCCGGCGGTCGATCCCGAGAAGGACCGTCTGTTCGTCGCCGACGCCGCGAGAAGGCATGACGGTCTTTTCCCTCTCCTTCTCGCGGGAAAAGATTTCAATCTGTCGCTGCAGCAGACGAAAGATCAGCTGCGAGAGGGAGGGTTCTGGGGATTCAAGGTCTTCCTGAACTGGATGGGCAACGACTACGCGGAGATCGGCGTCGAAGATATGCTCGGCGACAACGAGATGGCCCTCGCGCAGGAGCACCGGTTGATCGTCATGCTCCACGTTCCCCGGGCCGGGCGACTCGCCGATCCGGAAATACAGCGAGGTGTGCGGAAACTGGCGCAGGAGTATCCCGAAGCTCAGATCGTCCTGGCTCACTGCGGCAGATGCTATCTGCCGTCGGAAATGAAACGGGCAATCGATTCGATTAGGCGGCTTCCGAACGTCGCCATGGACACGTCGATGGTAATGGATCCGCTTACTCTGCAGATCGCCGTCGACGCGATCGGCCCCGAGCGGCTGCTGTACGCTTCCGACTTCCCGGTGGCCGCCATGAAAGGCAGGCGCGTACGGGTCATGGATCACTGGGTCGACGTCGTAACGGACGAATATCCCGACAGCGCCTATCGAGCGAAATCCAACGACATCCGTGCGACCTATATGGGCGTGGAAATCGCGGTGGCCGTGTGCGACGCGGCCGCGCAGACCGGAATCTCCGACGAGGAGCGTGACGGGATTTTTCACACCAACGGAAAGAATCTGCTCAACCGTGTCCGGAGGCACGAGATAGGCGGCGGGTGAATTACCCGCCGTGCGGCAAGGAGGTATTGTGAAAACCGGCTATGTAGAAAATGGCAGACTCGGGGAGTCTCTGGAGCGGAATGAAGCGTTCTGGAACAATGAGCTCGAAAACGGGCCGCTGATGTGGATAACCGTGCCGTTCGTCCGCCCGGGGGAATCTCCTTCCGAACCCGATGAAGAAGAGATGATGTGGACCGACGCCGACTACTATGTGGCCGCGGCCGAAGACCGGCTTTCCCGAACCTACTACGCCGGCGACGCCCTCCCCGTCTGCCACCCCTGGCTCGGTCCCGACCAAGTCGCGGCTTGGCTCGGATCCGAGATGACCATCCTGCCGAAAGAGAACACATCGTGGATCAAGCCGTTTGTCGACGACTGGGGCAAAACTCCGGAGCTGAAAATCGATCCGGAAAACCGCTGGTGGAAGCTCTATCTCAAGCTTCTTCACCGATGCAGCGACGCCGGCAAGAATAAGTGGATTACCGCCTTTCCGGACTTGCACACCGGAATCGACGGACTGGGCGCAATTCGCGGACCGGAGAATCTGATGATCGACATGCTGACCGAACCGGATACGATTCACGGGGCGATGCGTCAGATGACCGAGCTGTGGAAGTACGTCGTCGACACCGTATCCGACGTGATTATGCCGACGGGGCAGGGGTCGAGCAACTGGACCATGGGCTACAGCAGCAAACGCTTTCTCTGTCTCGGACAAAACGACTTCGCCTGCCTGATAGGCGAGCGGATGTTCGAGGAGTTCTGCATGCAGGATAATATCGAATGCTGCGATTACGTAGATCACAGCATTTATCACCTCGACGGCCCGGACGGCGCAAGACATCTTTCAAGGATTCTCGACATAGAGAGTCTCGATTGCGTCCAATGGATCCAGGGCGCAGGAAATCCTTATCCGTCTCAATGGCTCGATCTACTCAAGAGAATACAGGGCGCCGGGAAATCGGTTCAGGTGATGTACGGTCCGAGCCACGGCGGGGAGGCGAATTTGCACAAGGAACTGGACATATTGTGCAATGCCCTCGACAAGAACAGGCTCTTCTTTTGGGCGGTCCGCGGTTCGGTGGAGGAAGCCGACGCACTGATCGAACAGGCGAAAGAATAGCGCAACCAAGTGATCAAAATGCTCAATTGGATGACTAAATTGTTTGACAATTGGAAAATGCCGTATAGAATGATCACGAGAGGTTGTTACGCCTTTCTAAACAATTAAGGAGGTAACTAATGAAGTTACTAAGGCATGGATTGGTGTTTGCGTTGCTGCTGACACTCGTTTTGCTTGTCGGCTGCGGTGGCAAAAAGGAAAAGGGCGCCGTAACGGTTACATTCATGAATGATGAATCCGGCCTTCCCCAGGCTTTTATCGATTCATTCAACGAGGAGAATGCCGGCAAGATCGTCCTTGTACGAACACAGAACGATTGGACGAAGTTCATCGCGGACGCCATGGCCGGCACGGCGGCGGATCTGCTGATGCTCGGAAGCGGCTCGGATGTGGCGTATTACGTAAATCGGAATCTCTTCTATGATATGACCGAGTTGTTTGAAAAGAGCGATGTAATCAACGTCGACGACATCGAGTTCCTTCCCAACGCCGAGTACAAGTTCAACAAAGAAACCCAGAAATTCGGCGAGGGGAGCTGGTACGGCTTTTCGAAAGACTACAACAATATCGGATGCATTACCTATAATAAGGAAATCTTCAAAGAGATGGGAGTCGATTTCCTCGACGACGAAGTACCGCTGACGTACCAAGAGTTCTACGAGCTCGCGAAAAGACTCACCAAAAAAGACGCCGACGGCAACGTTCTGATTTTCGGCACCGAGTTTACCGCGGGTTGGATCAAGTTCCTGGTATCCGATATGGCGTATATCGAGGGTCTCAGTTTCTACGCGGACGAGAAGCGTAACAAGATGAATGAAGATCCGAGGATGAGGGAACTGTGGAAATTCTGGGCCCGTTTCCAAGTCGAAGGCATCGCGCCCAACGTAAATAACCCCTCTCCCGGAGGATGGACGGGCTCCTCCTTCGAATCGGACCGCGTGGCCATGGTACAACTCGGCTACTGGTTCGGCGCCAATCTTCAGAAAAACGAAGGGTACAACGAAAAATACGGGTGGGCGCCGACGCCTAATATGACGAAAGGCGGTCAACGCGTAACGAATACCCTCGGCGCCACGGGCATCGTCATGTATGCGAAAACGCCTCATCCCGAGGAAGCGATGAAGGTCTTCGAGTGGTATATGGCCGGCGCATACGGAATCGAGCGCGCCAAGACCGGGTGGGGAATACCTCCCTTGAAGTCCCTCTATCATTATCTTCCCACAGGCAACGAATACAACGATCAGAGATTGAAGGTCGCCTTCGACGACGCGAAGTATTTCAAACCCTGGCAATCCAATCCACATGTCGCCGGCAGTGCCTTTGAAGGCGCTTGGTTGAATAACATTGACGACCTCGTTCTGGGCAAGATATCCGAGGATGAGTTCATCGACAGGTACTATGCCGAGATGAACGCTCTCCTGGCCGACGGCTATAAGGAAACACAGTCGCTTCTTGGAAAATAGCCGCCGATTGTTGATACTGTAATCTTACGTATTGCGGCCCTTTTCCAAGGGCCGCAATACGATCTCTGCGGGAAGGGGGATGGACATGGCGGAGATTGCCGGATCGCGCGGACTGGGACTCGAAAGAAAAAAGAGAATATCCTTCTATATCTTTATTGCGCCCTGGCTGTTGGGATTCCTCGTGCTCCAGGTATTTCCGATTTCATGGGGCTTCGTCGTTTCTCTCACCTCCCGAACGGCGTTCGTCAAGGGAGATTTCGTCGGGCTTGCCAACTATGCTAAACTTCTGAAGGATCCCGCGGTCGGCTACTCCTTTCTTACTACGTTCATCTACACCGTCTCTTCCACCGGCTTAGCCGTGAGCATCGGTTTGATCCTCGCTTTGCTGCTGGAACATGAACTGCTTGGGAAGGGTTTTTTCAGAACCATTCTATATTTCCCCTATATGATTCCGCTGGTCGCCGTCGGCTGGATATTCAGAATTTTCCTGAACTACGATACCGGGCTTTTGAACGTACTCTTGTCCAATCTCGGTATCATAGAAAAGAACGTTCCCTGGTTGCAGACGGCTCCTCTTTTATCGATTATTTCTCTAAGCATCTGGCAATCCGGATGGAGCATGATCATTTTCGTCGGCGGTTTGAGCACCGTACCTTCGGAACTCCATGAAGTTGCCGAAATAGACGGGGCCGGATACTTCAGTCGACTACGTCGCATCACAATGCCTTTGATCAGCCCGTTCGTATTCTTTCAGCTCGTAATGAGTTTTATCTATGCTATGCAGGCTTTCATACAACCTTTTATTCTGAATCCGCGGCCGATTCGTGGAGTCTACCTGACCAGATTTCCGCCTCCCAAGGAAACTTTCTTTGTCATGGCCAAAGGCTTCTACACGATCATAACCCAGCAGAAATTCGCCTACGGGCTGTCCATGCTGTGGCTGCTTTTCTTCTTTGTCCTCATTTTCACAATTCTTTTCGTGAAATTCGGCGGGTTTTGGATCTACTCGGAGTATGAGGGGAGGAAGTGATGTCGCTCGGAAACTCTACTTCGAAAAAAGTTTCGCAAATAGCACGTTTCACGATTCTCTCGCTCGTCGTTTTGGTTTTCTTTCTTCCCATTCTCAGCATGGTTGTTACTTCGCTCAAGTCGATGGCGGAGCTTTACAGGATTCCCGCCAAGGTATTTCCCGAAAAACCTATATGGGAAAACTACCGAATCGCGTGGGAAATGGTGTATTACGGGAAGTATCTCGCCAATTCTCTCATCCTGTCGATCTTTTATTCCGTGCCCGTCATATTCGGCAGTTGCCTCACCGGGTATGGTTTTTCCCGGTTTCGAGTCAAGGAGAATAACGCCATATTCATGATTATGCTTTCGACGATGATGATACCTTTCATGGTTACGATTATTCCCCTTTTCATCGTCATGTCGAAATTGAGCCTGGTCAACAGGCGGGTTTTCTGGATCGTATACGGAATACCGGGACTTCCTTTCATCATTTTTCTCTTCAAGCAGTATTTCTCCACTATCCCGGCGTCTTTTGAGGAGTCCGCGACCCTTGACGGCGCGGGAAGGTTTCAGGTGTTTTTCCGAATCATGTTTCCTCTGGTCCGGACCGGGGTTATCATAGCTGCGATATTCGCCTTTCAATGGTCCTGGTCCAATTATCTGATGCCCGCTCTTTTTCTTTCCGGAGAGAAAGTGAATCTGGCCGTGAAGCTTGCCGTCGGCTATACCGACGCCAAAGAAAACCCCCTGCACAACTACGCCATGGCCGGAATCGTGTACTACACCTTGCCGATCGTGCTTCTCTATTTCTCGCTGCAGAAGCGCTTCGTCGCGGGGTTGCTGTCCGGGGGCATGAAGGGATAGCAACCGGGATATGAACAAATACGAACTCCGAAAAAAGAAGCTGATGGCGTCGCTTCAGGTCAAGAAAAAGATGGACGTGAGCGAAGCTTCCGAGCTCATCGGCATTTCCCCCGCTACCACAAGAAGGCTCTTTTCCCGTTTGGCAAAGGAAGGGGATGTCGTGCGTATTCACGGTGGAATACAGATTTTTCCCGAGGTTCAGGGCACCTACTCCTACGTACTCTCGAACACGACCAGGCTGCGGGAGAAAGCCAGAATCGCCGAACGGGCTTTAGAACTGGTTGAGTCCGGGGATCTTCTGTTTCTCGATTCGGGCACTACGATTCTGAAGCTGGCCGAGGCGTTGGTAACGCGATTGGAATCCGGCGAATTGAAGGAACTGGTCATCGTCACCAATTCATTGCTGAACTATGAAAAACTTGCGCGCTACTGCAAGGTGATTCTCGCCGGCGGTGAGGTTCGGCTCAACCGGCGCGACACCTGCGGCCAGCTGGCGGAGAAGGCGCTTCAATCGCTCTATACGAACAAGTCGTTTTTCGGCGCCGACGCGATTCATCCCAAGAAAGGACTCATGACGACCGACGAATGGACCAACCGGATGAACGATATCGTCGGAAGGAACTCGGGCGAGATCTACGTGCTGGCGGACTCCGAGAAGTTCGGAAAGAGCTCTCTTATGACCTACGCCGGCCTGAACGATGTGTCGCTTATTATTACCGATGACGGAATCTCTTCTGAAGAGGTGGAGGTCTATCGCGCCGGCGGGGCGCATATCGAAGTTGTACCGATGGACTGAAAGACCGCCGCGCGATCGGAGCGTCGCCGGCGCGGCCGCCGGCGACGAGCGGGTCTTCACTTTGCCCGGAGTTGATCAGTTGCTCAACGTGCATGCAATTGATGCGTGTATTTGGCGTACGATGTGATAGAAACGGTTTATTTTCAAGGAAAAACTGATTGTTTCGCGCATGTCATGACTTGTTTCGATCATTTGCGGTTTGACAGAGGATTAGGCCGCCGGTAGGATGAGTGCAATGCGACACGCGGAGGTTCTGTATGTCCGGAAAAGTCATCAAGGCCGGTTTTCTCCCTCTGTATCTCAAACTCTACGACGACGCGAACCCGGGCGGGCATGAGCAGTTCGTTCCGTTCATAAAAACCGTCGAAGAGCGCCTCGAAAAATGCGGTGTCGGCGTCGTCACTCCGGGGGTCGTCTTCGATACGCCCCACGTAGAGAAAGCTTCCCGCCTTTTTACCGAGGAGGGCGTCTCTTTTCTCGTGACGGTTCATCTCGCCTATTCTCCCAGTTTGCTCATCGCCGATTATCTTGAAAGCCTGCGTCTTCCGATTCTTCTCATCGACATCACGCCGGAGTTCACCTTCGAAGCGATGGAAAAAGACTACCTGATGCGCAACCATGGAATACACGGCGTCATGGACTTAGCCGGCGTTCTCACCTCCAGAGACGTGAAGTTCACCGCAATCGCGGGTCATCCGGACGACGGGGCGTTTGCGGAGAAAATGGAAAAGACTGTTTCCGCCTTCCGCGCCGGGGCCTTGATGAAGAATCAGAAGGTCGGCATCACCGGAACCCCTTTTGAAGGAATGGGGGATTTCGCCGTAGACTTCGCCGACCTCGCGACCGATTTCGGCACAACCGTCGCCGAGGTTCCGGTGGAACGGATCGTCCGGGAATCACAGGCCGTCGACGACGCGTCGGTGAGACGCCGGATCGAAGAAGACCGTCGTGTGTGGGATGTCTCTGAAATCTCCGAACGCGACCACGAGCAGGCCGTGAGAGACTACCTCGCGCTTCGAAACATAGTGGAAAACGAAGGCATGAGCGCCTATACGATGAACTTTCAACACATCGGGCGGAGTATGCCTACTCCTTTCTACGCCTGCAGCGCACTCATGTCCTCAGGGATCGGCTACGGCGGGGAGGGCGACGTGCTCACGGCGACCCTCGGCCGCCCTTTGAACGTACTGTCACAAGCGGCGAAATTCGATGAGTTTTTCTGCGCCGATTGGAAGAATAACCGGATTCTCATGAGCCATATGGGCGAAACCGACGGTCGGTTTGTCAAGACGGGCTCTTCTCCACGCCTGATAAGTCGAGAGGCGCTGCTCAACCCGAATACGAGCATCATATATCGATTCCAGGCCGAACCCGGTGACGTTACTTTTGTGAACCTGTCTCCGGTTCGAGGCGGCGGATATCGGCTGGTTGCGGGATTGCTTGAAATCGTCGATACCCCGATTCTCGAGGACATTTCCGGTCCCCACTATCAGGTGAGCACACGAATCCCGGTGGGAGCTTTCCTTGAACAATACGCCGCCCACGGCGGGGGACATCATATCTACATCGCCAGAGGGAATATCCTGTATGAGCTTTCGCTCTTCTCGCGGCAGCTCGGTTTCGATTACAGGACCATCGACACGGAGACTGCGTAAATGCTGTTCGAAGTAAAAGAAACCGACACCCAATGCTACCGAAACGAACTTCACGACCGGCTCCCCGCCCGGATTATCGATTGTCACACCCACGTGACGACGATACCCCACGTTCAGTCGGCCGACTCGCGTGATAAGCGCCTTGCCTCCTGGCCTTCTCTCGTGGCGAAAATCAACCCGATCGAGGACCTTCAAGAGACTTATCGCCTTCTCTTTCCCGGTAAAGTGGTAACTCCTCTGATTTTCTCCGGAGTCCAGCCGACCGATCGAATCGACGAGCTCAACTCCTACACCCTGGGAGCCGCCGCGCGGGCGAAGGTCCCTTCGCTGCTCTACGTCCATCCGTCGCTGCCGCCCGAGGTGTTGGAGAAGCGACTTGTTTCGGAAAATCGCCAGGGAATCAAGGTGTACCTCAATAACGCCCCTTCGTATCTTCCGGGCGACGAAGTCAGGATTTTTGATTTTCTCCCCCACACTCATCTGGAGGTTCTGGATCGCCTCGGGCTCATCGTTATGCTTCATATTCCGCGTCCGACGAGGCTGCGGGATCCGGTGAATATCGCGCAAATCCTCGAAATCGAACGAATGTACCGGCGTCTCCATCTCGTGCTCGCGCACCTCGGTCGGGCGTACTGTGAAGAGGACCTCGGCGACGCTTTGGAGATACTTTCCGAGACCGATCGTCTCGTGTTCGACGTCTCCGCGAATACGAACGCGTGGGTTTTCGCGCGGGCGATGGAGACCCTCGGCCCCCGACGGCTGCTTTTCGGTAGCGATCTGCCGGTCACCAGGATGAGGATGCGCCGCATCTGCGAAAACGGTCTCTATATCAACGTTGTTCCGAGAGGCCTCTACGGAGACGTCTCGGACGACAAGAACATGCGGGAGGCCGACGGCGAGGAAGCGAATAAACTCACCTTTTTTCTCTACGAAGAGATCAGATCGATACTTCGGGCCGCCGAGGAAACGGGGCTGACCGAGGCCGACCTGGAGGATCTTTTTTACAATAACGCCAAACGGCTTATTGAAGCATCGGGATATACCTTCAGGGAAGGATGATCGGCGTGACTCAAGAAGACCTACTGATCGGATTCGATCTCGGAACCAGCGCGACAAAAGCAATACTCGTCGATACTCGCGGCAACATCATGGCCCGCGCGTCGCGCGAAGTCTCGTATCTTCATCCTCGTCCCGAATACTGCGAGTTCACCTCCGAGGAGTATTTCGCCCGAGTCGTAGAGATTATCAGAGAACTTGTCGATCGTTCCACGAATCCACGATCCATCCGGGCGATCAGTTTCTGCGGCGCCAGCGGGAACGCCGTTCTCCTGGACGAGGATTTCACACCGATAACGAACACGATCTCCTGGAACGATAGGCGCACCGCCGACAGTGCGGTCGAGCTCTGGCCGCAGCTTGACGCCGAGCAAATCCACCGGCGGGCCGGGTGGCCGTGGAACGGTACGATGCCGCTCGCTCAGCTTGCCTGGTTTCGGGACAATATGCCCGCGCATTGGGCAAGGGCCCGCTACTACGCGATGAATAACGACTACATGTACCGGAGGCTCTGCGGCGGCCTGGTGGTCGATCCGTCCAAGGCCACCACCTTCTATCTCTATGATCAAACGACCCGAGCGTGGAATCCTTCCTTGCTGGAATTCCTCGGAATCGACGAAACGAGCCTTCCCGAGATCGTCCCGTCCGGCGCCGTCGCCGGGAGGATCAATCCGGCCTTGTGCGGAGCGACCGGGCTCTCTGCCGACACGATGATCGTCACCGGGTGCTTCGATCATCCGGCCG
Source organism: Spirochaetota bacterium (assembly GCA_024275515.1). Lineage (GTDB taxonomy): Bacteria > Spirochaetota > Spirochaetia > ARS1246 > ARS1246 > JAJRYZ01. The sequence continues at coordinate 29,577 of JAJRYZ010000025.1, read as the reverse complement.
CCGCCCGAAGCACCGGAGTGTTCGACGAAGGTGATCTCTTGATATCCGCAGGCACATCGTGGGTGGTGTTTGCCCCGGTTCGCGACCGCGAGGTGGGTATCGACAACGGCATGCTCATCGACCCGTTTCTTTCTCCCGACGGATGCTGGGGCCTCATGTTTGCGCTGACGTCGGTCGCGGAAAGAATCGATGCGTTGCTCAAGAACCGTTTCGGCGAAAGAGAGGACCTGTACAAGCACTTCGACGAAGCGGCCCAGGAGGCGCCGCCCGGCGCCGGCGGGCTCCTCCTCGACCCCTGGAAGCAGGCGCCCGGGGAAATCGCCCGCCGGAGCGACGCCGCGCCGGACGGCTCTTTTTCCCGCGCGCTCATGGAGGGCTGCGCCTTTCTTCTCAAGAATAGGATCGAACATCTTCGCGGTTCGCTGTCGACCCGTATCCGAAGAATCGTCATGGTGGGAGGCCCGACGAAGAGTCCGATATGGCCGAGGATTCTCGCCGCCGCCGTCGGGTCGCCGCTCCACATTCCCGCATCGGGTTCTCACGCCGGCGCGCTGGGGGCCGCCATTCTCGCGGGCGTAGGAGTGGGAATCTTCACCGATTTTCGGGAAGGTTGGCGTCAGGTAAGAGCAGATGAGCGGCTCGAGAGTCCGGACGTCGAAAAAGTCGAGCTCTATCACGCTCTGTACCGGGATTTCCGCGCTCGGTTCGAACTGGAATGACGTTAACGGACAAACAAGAGGAGTGCGTATGTCGGGAATCAGCACGAGAATCGCCAAGATGTTCGATGGAAAAAAAAACCTCGTCATATCGGCCCTCGACCATGTAATGGAATACGGGGACCAACCGGGTATTGAGGATTCCGCCCGCGCGATCGAGAACTGCATGGCCACCGACGCCCTGCTCCTGCCCCGATTCATGCTCAGGCGCCACGGTGAACTTTTCAATCGGCGGAGCTGTCCGGTACCCGTCGTGCGCATAAACTGGACCTCTTCGTTCTACTATCCGCTGAATTATCGCCGGGGTTTCACCTCGATAGCCACGACGGTCGAGGAGGCCGTGGCGGCAGGCGGAGAGATGATTATCTGCTCTCTGTTTCTGGAAAACGAAAACGAAGAGATGGAAACGGAGAACGTCCGGATCTTTTCCGAAGTAGTCAGGCAAAAAGAACGGCTCGGAATCCCGTTGATCGGTGAATGCTATGTAGTCGAACACCGGGAAAAGACTCCCGAGGAAGTTCACAACAAAGTCAAACGGGTGACACGCGTCATGGCCGAGCTCGGCGCCGACCTCATCAAGTGTTTTCTCACCGACTCCTTCCGGGAAGTGGTGGACAACTTGCCGGTGCCGGCGTTTACCATAGGCGCTGAGAAACTGGATAGCGACCTCGACGTGCTCACGAAAGCGGCGATGAGTGTTGCCCAGGGCGCCCGGGGAATAGTTTTCGGCCGAAATATCTTTATGTCCGAAAAGCCCAAAGCTCTGACGGCGGCGCTCAATAGAGTAATCAACGAAGGGGTAAGTCCCGACGAAGCGGTAAAAGCGGTGTAGATGTCCGTCGATATGCACAGAGTGCGAATAGCCGTTGTCGGCGCCGGCCTGATCGGCAGAAAGCACGCCATGTTGGTCGGTCGAAGCGAATCCTGCGATTTAGCCGGCGTCTGCGATATCGATCCGACCCGGAGATCCGTCGCCGAAGAGGCGCAGACCGTTTTCTACGAAGACATCGAAGCTCTCCTTGAGCGAGAGCGGCCGGACGGTGCGGTCATAGCCGTGCCGAACGCGTTGCACGGCGTTTGTGCCGACCTTTGCGCGCGCCGGTCGGTTCACGTCCTTATCGAAAAACCGATCGCCGATTCCCTCGAAGAGGCGCGGCGTATTGAAAAATCCGCCTTCGACGGCGGGATATCGGTTCTCGTCGGGCACCACCGACGCTACAATCCGCTTGTCAGGACAGCCCGATCGATGGTAAGGAACGGGGCCGTCGGCAGGTTGCTCGGAGTATCGGTTCTTTGGGCGCTCTGCAAGCCGGAGGAGTACTTTTCGACCGACTGGAGGCGCGAACGCCCCGGCGGCGGTCCGACGCTTATTAACCTCATTCACGATCTGGATACTCTCCGCCATATATGCGGCGAGATTGGCTTGGTGAACGCCCTATCTTCTTCGAACGCGCGAAAACTGGACGTTGAAGATACCGTCGGCGTTACCCTGTCGTTCGACAACGGAGCGATCGGCACGGTCATGGCGTCGGACGCCGCGGCGGCCCCGTGGTCGTATGAAATCTGTTCCGCGGAGAATCCCTACTATTTCCACGCCGAAGAGAACTGCTACCACTTTCTCGGAACCGACGGATCATTGGCCTTTCCCCGGATGGAGCTGTGGCGCTACGCGGATAAGCGGCACACGGGGTGGCGGCACCCCCTGAAAAGGAGCGTCGTCTCAGTTGAGCCGGCCGACCCGCTCGAAATCCAACTCGAGCACTTTCGCCGCGTGATACGGGGCGTTGAAAAACCGCAGATCGACTCCTGCGACGCCACCCGCTCGCTCGCGGTCGCACTGGCCGTGCTGGAGTCCGCGCGAACCGGCGCACCGGTGCGACCCTCCGTTTGAGCACGCGAGCGGGCCAAACCTGTACGAAGCGAGTTCTTCCGCCGTATGCGCGCGTCCCCTCTTTGTTCCCTCCGCCGTTCCACGGGCACACCGACGACCGCACAATTCAGATCCCGAGTGAGCGGCCAACCGGGTCCAGGCGACTCTTTCATGAAGTGGGTTCATGACAATCGCTGGAAGCTACCGGAAGAGGATCTCGTCACTATCACGAAAAGCGGCAATTCGTACGCCGAGTTTCCCGATCACGACGAGCTTTCTGATTTCGATGTTTCCGACAGGAAGTTCGTCGCAGTCGCGAATGCAGGCCACGGACAGCAAATGGTCGGGGTGGCGTTGTGCGTTAAGCAACGCCGGCATTGCCGTCCGTTTTCTCTGTCCGGACTATGTCGAGGCGAAACATGCGAAAAGGTACAACCGTGAAGAATGAGTCCGGCAATGGTCGGCAAATTCGGCCGGCGGCGAAGTTTCCGACGGTGTTGAAAAAAACGTTCCGCGCCCGGCAGTCGTCGTCGTGGGCAACTCGACCCTCTCCCGTCCGTGGGCTTGGCAGACGAACGGCCGCCCGGACTAGCGTCACTTCCCTGCCACGTGAACATGGGCAGTGATGCAGGGCGCCGGCTTCTTCGTCGTAGCAACGACAGAGGAACTCGTAGACGGCCAGACGGCAACGTCGTTCAAGCTCGCCGTAGCTCACCCCGAGGTTCTCCCGGACAGGTCCATCGGTGGTGGATGATGCGGGGACGAGACCCCAATCTGCGGATGATACGGGGGCATACACGGTGAGTGTCTCCTCTTTGGACCGTGCGTTAGTATATGGAAGAAGTCGTCACGGCAATCGATCGGTTGAGTGGTGACAAACAGCCGCTTTCGGCGGTTTTTTTCCCGGTCAAGCGTCATCTCGCGCGTCGCGGTCTGCCGGGACACCCCTTTCGGCGATTCGAACGGCTGCGCCGGCCCCATCCTTTTTCGACCTTGCGAGCCGTTTCGTGACCTCCCGTTTTCCGGATCGAGGCGATCTCTTGACCATCAGACAAGACATGGGCGGCCGGGCGGGCCGCACGTCGTGAATCTCCTTGCCGCGCCGGTTCCATAACGGCAGAAGTCGACAATTCAGTAGGTATATTCCTAGTAAACTACATTTGCGTAGTCGTTATCACCAGTAATTACATTTCAGTACCAACGACCGCCGGCTCTCTTCCCTAGCAATCGGGCGCTCGGGCCTCTTCTGCGTACGGTTGGCTGCAACGACGGTAAAAACTTCGGTCCGCATCTCTTCGAGTCGACACTCGCCGAGATAGTTGGCACTCCGATTGCATGGGTATGCGACATCAACTCGTCTTAAGAAAGGAGTGTATGGTATGAATCTCAAACGCCCGTCGGTCGTGGTTCTTCTGGTCCTCTTCCTCTCGACGACCGGCCTTTTCGCGCAAGAAACCAGCGTGGTGGAAACGCTCAAGCTCTACGCCCTCGCCTTCGACATGATTTGGCTCGTCCTCGCCGCCGCGCTGGTGTTCTTCATGCAGGCCGGTTTCGCGATGGTAGAAACCGGCCTCACAAGGGCAAAGAACGCAAGTAACATCCTCATGAAGAACCTCATGGATTTCTCCGCGGGATCGGTGGTCTTCTGGGCGGTAGGATGGGCGATCATGTACGGAGCCTCCACGGGAGGTCTGTTCGGCACCAGCCAGTTCTTCCTTGCCGATGCCGATTCATCCCTTCTTCGCGACTGGATGTTCCAGGTCGTTTTCGCGGCCACCGCGGCGACAATAGTCTCCGGCGCCATGGCGGAGCGCACCAGGTTCCGGGCATATCTGGTCTACAGTGTTTTCATTTCCGGTCTCATCTACCCGGTCTCCGGTCACTGGATCTGGAACGCGGACGGTTGGCTCGCCACGCTCGGGTTTCACGATTTCGCCGGCTCGACGGTTGTCCACTCCGTCGGCGGATGGGCGGCTCTGGCGGGCGCCGTCGTCCTGGGGCCGCGCACCGGAAAATACGTCAGGGCGAACGGTAAGTTGTCCGTAAAGGCGATACCCGGACACAACATGCCCATTGCCGCCCTCGGAGTGTTCATCCTCTGGTTCGGCTGGTATGGCTTCAACGCCGGCAGTACGCTTTCCGGCACCGATCTCACTATCGCCTCGGTCGCGGTAACCACCACACTCGCGGCATCTGCAGGGGCTATCGCGGCGATGTTCACATCCTGGATCTGGTTCGGCAAACCCGACGCGTCGATGTCGTTAAACGGCGCGCCGGCCGGCCTGGTCGGTATCACCGCCGGCTGCGGCGTGGCAACTCCCCTCGGAGCCGTCATCATCGGCCTCATCGCCGGACTTCTGGTAGTTCTCTCCGTAGAGTTCTTCGACAAGGTACTGCATATCGACGATCCCGTCGGCGCGATCTCGGTCCACGGCGTCTGCGGAGTTTGGGGAACCCTCGCCGTCGGGCTCTTCGCCGACACGGATGATGTCCGGGGGCTGTTCTACGGTGGCGGGTTTCGACAGTTGGGCGTGCAGGCACTCGGCGTCGTGGCGGTACTCGGGTGGGTTCTCGCGGTCGGATTCGCGCTTTTCTACGCGATCAAAGCAACCATCGGTCTACGGGTAAGCGAAACCGAAGAATTGCAGGGACTCGATATCGGGGAGCACGGCTCGGAAGCGTACAGCGGCTTCCAGATTTTCTCGACGCAGTAGCAGGCGAAACAGGAGAGACAAGATGAAACTAGTCATTGCCTACGTACAGCCGCACAAATTGAACGACGTCAAGCAGGAACTTTTCAAGGCCGAGATCACAAAGATGTCGGTAACGAACGCTCTCGGTTGCGGCCGCCAGGGCGGGTATCATGAGTCGTACCGAGGGGTCGACATCGAGGTCAATCTGCTCAAGAAGGTCAGGATCGAGATCGGCGTAAACGACGATTTCGTGCAGCCGACGGTCGACGCGATCGTCCGTGGCGCACGAACCGGAACCATCGGCGACGGTAAGATCTTCGTAGTTGCCCTCGGCGAGTGCATCCGGATTCGAAGCGGCGAGACCGGGGGCGACGCGATCGGATGACTCACCGCCGACACGATTCGGGAATCTGGAGCGACACGCGCCACACCTGCCGCCGGCGCCCCTACCCCGCCCGATAGGCCCACACCAACGGCATCGTTTCGTTAATCTCTTCTCGCGTGACCCCTTTCGCCTCGACTGTGTAGAGAACACCGCCCGGTAGTGTTTTGTCGCCGAGCTTGCGACGAAAAGTGGCGTAGTCGGTCCCGATGACCAGCGGCACCTCGGCGAACCTTCGCCTGAGCTCGCCCGCGATCTCTATCGCCGCGGGGAATCCGGTGTCGTCGCCCAGGTAGACCGCGCGCAACCCTGCAAGCGTTGCGACCGCTTCGATAAGATGGCGCCCGTTTCCGTGAATATGCAGAACTCCGCCGTCGTACCTCGCGTACATCCGTTCGATCGGAGCCCGGCCCCACTCTTCAAAAACGTCGACCGAGGTCATATGAAACGGATCGACGCTTTCGGATACGATTCGGCCCGGCGCCCACTGGACCATGTTGCTGAACGTGCCGCCGGCGAAGCTTCCGACGATGTCGAAAAAGGTGTCCTGGATCCAAGAGTTGAGGTCGTAGCCGAACTCGATCGCCGCCCGCACGATCTCCGGCCGATCGATGAGCGCGAGATAGGTGGCGGTCGCGCCGACGCATTCGAACAGAAAGTTGAGACTGTCGATGAGGATGAGGTGGCTCACTCCGTAGCGCCGACGGGCCGCGCGTACGAAAACATCGAGCTGATCGCGGTATCTCGAAGCCCATTCGCCGTCACTCGAAAACACGAGCGACTCGAACTCGTCGATCGAAGAGAGCAGAGGATTGACCATCGAAGAGATCCAACCGGTCCGCGGGTCCCTGATAAAACGCACTTCGCCTCCGCAGAGTCCTCCGCATATTCCCTGGTCGAACTCGCTGAGATACGCCGAAGGCGCGGTGTCGTCGAGTAGCTCTCGATACGCGAGGAGGTGTGCGCCCCAGAAACGGGCCCGCGCCCGAGGATCGGGGTAGTCGGAGTCGACCGACGGGTCGGAGCGAAACGCTCGCAAGCCTTCGGTATCGATTGCGAACACGGCGAGTATCCGATCGATCATCCTGCGTTCGATGAAATCTCGTAGCCGAGGTATGACCTCCGGAAGGTTCTTTTTGTATTCGAGTTGCTCCATACTAAACGACTCCCGGCACAAAACAGGTCGGGTGGAGCGGGAATCCGAAGAGCTCCTGCATCGCGACGATTCCCGCGCCTTGCGCGCCGCCGTCGGGTCCGGCTTGCGACACATCGATCCGCAGATCTTCGGCGATATGAGCTATGAGGTGGTCCTCCAACGCCGATCGTACGGCCTCGACAAAAAACGAACCCGCGTTTTTCAGCCCGCCTGAGATTATCACCCGCGACGGATTGAGGACCTGCGAGAGATTGGCGAGCGCAATACCAAGAAAACGTCCGACCTCGTCGAGCAAGGCGCGCGAAAACTCATCTCCCATCGATGCGGCGAGCGCGACATCTTTCGCCGTTACCTGATTGGCCTCGCCGTGGGTAAGGTCGCGAAGCGTACTCGACTCGCCGGCCTCGACCGCCTCGGACGCCCGCTTCTCGATCGCCCGGCCCGACGCGATCGTCTCGAGGCACCCGCGATTCCCGCAGGTGCACACGGCGCCGTCCGGCTTGACAACCGTATGACCGAGTTCGCCCGCTTTGTTGTTGGACCCCTCGTATAACCCCTGACGGAGAAAAATCGCCGCTCCGATTCCGTACCCCGCGCCGACGAGAACAAAGTTGTCGCAGAACTTCGCAAGTCCCATCCACTTCTCATAGACCGCGTGGGCCCTTGTCCCCTCCTCCACCGACACCGGCAACCCGAATGCCGACTCGAAGATCTCCCGTACGCGAATATTCGACCAGGAAGCCAGGCTGGTCGCGCGAACGGAAACACCCGTGCGCGCGTATACATAGCCGGGAACGCAGATGCCGATACCCCGCACTTCCGCGGTGTTCTTCGTCGACGACAGCAGATGATCGACGACGATGCGCGTCTGCGCGAGAATCATCTCCGCGGGCAGATCGGGCCGAATTTCGAATCGTTTCCGATCGAGCGTCTCCGCCGACAGATCGAGCAAGACTCCCGTGACATGGGTGGACCCAAGATCGACGCCGACGTAGTTACTGTGCGCCCCGTTGATACGCAGCAACTCCTGTTTCCGACCCGCGTCCGAGTCCTTCAGTCCGGCGGACGCGATAAGACCGTCGCGGAGGAGCGCGTCGATGAGCAGCGACACCGATTTTCTGTCGATGCGATACCGTTTGGCTATGTCGGTTCGGCTCATCGTACCGTGGATTCGAATGGCGTTGAGAATCGTGGCGAGTTTTCCGTCGCGGTCCGTGCTGCGCATCGCGCACTCACTATAGCGCGCCGGACGCCCGGCGGAAAGCAATGCGCGTTTCGATAATATGCGCAAACGAATCTTTTCTGCGTAGTTATTTACAAGTTACCCAATATATGCCAGTATAATGGGTCGTATGAACGAATTCGCACACGTGTGCCGCACGCGACGCCCGCCGCTTATTCCCCGCGTTCAGACCAATCGAAAAGATCGAGCCGAAGAGCTCCTCGAGTCCCTCGGATTGAACCCGCCCAGGGAGAGAGTCCGGGACCTCTTTTCGCGCATTAAAGAAGACGACTCTCTCGATCGTCGCGAGAAGAACACTCTTATTCGCCATCTCACCGAAAGCTACATCGCGATCATCGGGGAAAAAGTGTGCGCATCGGACTACCGTACGCTCAAATCGGAGGCCAAGCTGCTCGCCGAAATGACGCGTCGGTCATTTATCCATATGGCGTTTCGGTTGCTTAAGATTCGCGACGAAGAGCTCTACCGCGAAGACGGCTATCCCGATTTCAAAAGCTTCCTGGACGGTGAAATATGCCTTTCCCGCAGCACCGTGTACAACTATATCGACATAGTCACCTACTTCGGTGTCCAACCGGTTGGACAAGAATCCGATGTTGAGTATTCCAAGCTTTTGCCGTTGCTCCCGCTTCTGAAATCCGACAATCCGGCGATTCCGAAGGAAGAGTTGAAAGCCGTTTTCGTCGCCGAAGCGCGTGTTAAAGGCCGGGAGGAGCTCAAGCGGCTCGCGAACCGATACAAAGCCCGATACGGATTGACCAAACCGAAATGCAGCAGCGTGGTGAAGTTTCTTTCAAAGGTGCGAAAACAACTCCCGTCGGAGCTTGACGAAGAGGACAGGCGAGCGGTGCGAGATATGATCCGCTATCTCACTCGGTTAGTCGGTTCCTGATAAAGTCGTGATAATCGAGCCGATTCGCGGACTGCGGTTGTCGTGCCCATTCATCGATCCGCCGATCGACCCATTCGTTCCTTTCCGCTTTTTTCCGATGGATTCGGGACAACCGTTCCCATCTGCCGTCAAGATGGCGCCGCAGTGCGCCGAGAGTGCCCGGGGGGTGGCCGGGCGAAAGGACGAACCCGACCGCCTCATACAACAGTATTTCAGGGACATCAACGGTCGCGTCGCTCACGGTGTCGACTTCCGCTATTCGGAAAGTCTCGTACGACCCGCCCCTTAATCTCCACGCACGCAGGTCGCCGGAGAATCCCAACACGTCGGAGTTGAGGCGGGCTCTTACCCCCACCGACGGATTCGCGTCGTGGTAAGGTCCGCCTGAGTTTGCGAGGATCAAAAGGTAATACGGATCGTCGGTGGCAAAGAGCGTGTAATAGACTTCGTCGTTGTCGACCTCCACAACCCCGGGCTGCAGATAAGTGTAGACGCGCGCTCGCTCGACCGGAAATGCGCGCCACATCTGCCACAGTGGGAGAAGCTCCCGATGATGCGCCGGGTCGAGGCTCGCGATGATTGATGTGCCTGTGACTCCCAGTCCCGTGTGCGGGGTCATTCCCTCCCGAACAAGCTGCGGTATCGTCCACGCCGAGCGGAACAACGCCTGCTTTCTGCGGTGCATCGCCCAAAGCGTGGGCGCGGCGCCGATGTGCCGGCCGATGACTCTCGGGTCCAGCTCTTTCTGCGCTTCGCCGCTCAGACAGCCGTCGAACGCTTCGACGAAGTCGCTCGACACCAACAGGCCCCCGCCGTGCCCAATCATCAACGCCTCGTCTCCCAACGCTTCGCGCCACTCTCGCAGGATCCGCCAGTAGTCGCTGAAATTGAAAATCCCCGGATCATGATCGTGGGTGGGATCGCTGCAGATGCCCGCGGCCGGCCACGCGTAATCGACGTATATGCCGTCGAATCCGTAGGCGTCTACACATCTCAGCACACTTGAAAAGATGAACTCGTAGGCTTGGGAACATCGCAGGCACAACTCGTCGGCATCGAAGCTCGTATCTTCCTCGTAGAAAACGATGTGGGTCTCTTTGAGGCTGTGCCAGACCCGAAGGTTTTCCGTCCTGTATTTCCTGTAATCATCGTGATACGGCGCCTCGATGGAAATGAGCTGTGGAACGCAGTAGAAAAGCGTTCGGATTCCGAAAGAGTGAGCCTTGTCGACCACACGTCTCATCTCCTTCTCGTCGGCCGGCACGGACCCCGAAATGTAGGAGAACGACGGCATGTGAAGAATGAGGATCGAACACCCGTATTCGGCCATCTCGGTAACGAGATCGTCGGAAGGATAGCGGGGGAAGCGCCCGTACCAATGGTAGATTCGCTGACCGGCGACCGGACCGGCGTCGTCGTCGAGCGACGTCACCGACAATCCCCACCGGTTCCTGTATCGGTATCCGGCGGGAACGGGGTTCGCGCGTCCGTCGCTCATGCTCCATCTGAGAACCCGGGCGTCGCCCTCTTCGACAATGTCCTTTCTCTGCGGTCTCCCCTGCATCCCGCGCATCACCTGTTCGACAAGGAGGTTGACGCTGCACGATACGGGCCTCTCGTCGGTGCTGAAGTCGACGCCGAACGCCCGAAACGATCTTATGTCCTCGGAGTCGTTTACCCAGTTTACCGGGGTGTGGGCATGCGAAAACACGACGGCCTCGGAAAGCGGGACATCGATGCTCAGCGGCCGGGGCGTCGCCTGCTCCACACGAGCCTCGACGGAGAAGGTGCACACCAGATATCCGCGGGGGTAGATTTCGTAACGGGTTTCAAACCGCCAACTCTCATCGGCCCTGAGGACCTCGATTCGTACGCACCGTGGGTCGCGTGACACAATCTCGAACCTATCAAGCGGCAGATCCCACGAATCGCCGGCGAATCTCCCCTCCGGTATCAGCTCTTTCCCACCGATCCCGTCATGTACGCGCAACCGAGAGATCTTTCCGTTCTTTCGATTGACCTCGATTTCGAACCGCGCGTGCGCGACGATCACGGCTTCTTCGATTTCGGTAATCGAAAACTCTCTTCTTCGCATCCGCAGATCACCTCCCGTCTCATTCCGAAACAGCTTGCCGACCGACAAGTTCCGTCTTAGAGTACACCTTACACTGCGGTTACGGAAAAAGGTTGGGACATGCTCTTTTTCATCGCCCGACGGCTCGTTATCATGGTTTTCGCGCTGTTTATCGTTTCGATTCTGTCGTTCGCGATAATTCAGCTCCCCCCCGGAGACTTTCTCACTTCCTACATCGCTCAACTCGAAGAACAGGGGATCATGCACACCGCCGAGCAGGTCGAATCGCTCAAGGAATACTACGGCCTGAACGACCCGCTCTACAGTCAGTACGTCAAATGGATGCGCGGGCTCCTCAAGGGCGATCTCGGTCGCTCCCTCCGCTGGAATCAGCCGGTCAAGGACCTGCTTCTCGCGCGGCTGCCGATGAGCCTTCTCATATCTCTTTGTTCGTTCATCTTCGTATGGGCCGTCGGGTTGCCGATCGGCGTCTACTCGGCCACTCATCAGTACTCCGTATGGGACTATGTTTTTACTTTCGTCGGTTTCATCGGTATCGCGACGCCCAATTTCCTCATCGCTCTGGTGGCGCTGTGGGTTTATTTTCAGGCGACGGGAAACGCGCTGGTGGGTCTTTTCTCCCCGGAGTACATGATGGCGCCCTGGTCTTTCGCGCGACTCGTCGATCTTCTGCGCCACCTGTGGCTTCCGACGCTTATCGTCGGCACCGCCGGAACGGCCGGTCTCATCCGCACGATGCGGGCCAATCTGCTCGACGAAATCGAAAAGCCGTACGTGATGGTCGCCCGCGCGCGCGGACTCTCCGAACGAAAACTACTTTTCAAGTATCCCTTCCGGATCGCTATCAACCCGGCGATCAGCACGATTGGATGGGTTCTTCCGTCCCTCGTGTCGGGAGAGATTCTTACCTCTTTCGTTTTGGGCATACCGACCATTGCGCCCATATTTCTCGGATCGCTTATGAGCCAGGACATGTTTCTCGCCGGGAGCATTGTGATGATTCTGAGCTCCCTCACGATCATCGGGACGTTGATCTCGGACATCCTCCTGGCCTGGGTCGATCCGCGTATTCGGGAGTCGGTGTGATGAAGTCGCAAAAGTCGACGGTTGCCTTGCCGGAAGAGCAACTCTATCGCGCGTCTCAGTGGGAGTTGACTCGCAGACGATTTCTCCAGCACAAGCTCGCGGTCGTCGCATCGCTCTTTTTGGCCGTGCTCTACCTCGTCGTCGTTTTCTCCGGTTTCGTCACGCCGTACGACCCCGACACGGCCGACGGAACACGTATCCACGTCCCCCCTCAGACGATTCATTTCGTCGACGGGGAGGGAAAGTTTCACCTGCGTCCGTTCGTGTTCGGCCTCGAGCAGACGATGAACATGGAAACGTATAAGATCACCTACAACGTCGACAAAAGTCGCACGTATCCCGTTCGGCTCTTTGTTCGCGGTTACGAGTACAAGCTCTTCGGCGTGTTTCCGGCGACTCTGCACCTGTTCGGCACCGGAGGAGAAAATCCGGAACGTATCTATCTTTTCGGAACCGACAGAATGGGCCGGGATCTGCTGTCACGCATAGTCTACGGCAGTCGAATCTCCCTTACCATCGGACTGGTGGGCGTCGCTTTCAGCTTCCTACTAGGGATCACCATCGGAGGAATCTCCGGGTACATCGGAGGACGCGTCGATCTGGTGATCCAGCGCATTATCGAGCTTATTATCTCTATTCCCAAGCTTCCCCTCTGGCTTGGCCTGAGTGCGGCGCTGCCGGCGCACTGGACCGTTGCGCAGGTCTACTTCGGGATCGTCATCATCCTCTCGCTCGTCGGGTGGACATCCTTGGCGCGCGTGGTGAGAGGGAAATTCATGGCGGTGAAAAGCGAAGAGTTCGTCCTTGCCGCCGAGCTCGACGGCGCCCGAACGGTGCGGGTTATCTTCAGATACCTGCTTCCCTCGTTCACCAGCTACATCATCGCATCGCTGACCCTCTCCATGCCGGGCATGATCCTTGGTGAGACTGCGTTGAGTTTCATAGGGCTTGGTCTTCAGCCGCCGGCGATCAGCTGGGGCGTGCTTCTCAAAGAGGCGCAGGCGATACGAGTCCTTGCCGAAGCTCCGTGGCTGTTGATCCCTGCGATTTTCATCGTACTGGTCATTCTTGCGTACAACTTTGTCGGCGACGGAATCAGAGACGCCGCGGACCCCTACGCGTTGGTAAAGGTCAAATGAAATCCAAGACCCTGCTCGACGTTCGGAATCTCAAAACCTATTTCTACTCGCTCGAGGGCACATTGAGGGCGGTCAACGGGGTCAGCTTTTCGCTTGCCGACGGCGAAACGCTCGGCATCGTCGGGGAGAGCGGCTGCGGGAAGAGCGTCACGTCGCAATCGATCCTGAGGATAGTTCCGAAGAACGGTCGAATCGTCGAGGGGGAGATCCTTTTCCGCCGAACGAACGGCGTCTACCTCGACTTGGCGACCCTCGATCCGCGGGGCAAGGAGATTCGCGACATTCGCGGGAAAGACATTTCGATGGTTTTCCAGGAGCCGATGACGGCGTTTTCCCCCGTCTACACGGTCGGTAATCAGATAATCGAGACGATTCGCCTTCATCAGGACGTGAGCTCGGCGGAAGCCCGCAGCAGGGCGATCGAGTTGCTCAGAAGCGTCGAAATGCCCAAAGCGGAACAGCAGATAGACAGTTATTCGTTCAACCTCAGCGGTGGAATGCGACAGCGGGCGATGATCGCGATGGCGCTCGCGTGTTCGCCCAAGCTTCTCATCGCCGACGAGCCGACCTCTGCGCTCGACGTTACGATTCAAGCGCAGATACTCGACCTGCTTCGAAACTTGCAGGAGCGGTTCGGCATGGCGATTATGATGATCAGCCACGACCTCGGTGTCGTCGCTCAAATAGCCGAGAATGTCCTGATTATGTATCTCGGCGACGGCATGGAATACGCGCCGGTGCGAGCGCTCTTTAACAACCCGAAGCATCCCTACACGGTCGGCCTGCTCCGTTCGATACCAAAGCTCGACCCGCGGGAGGAGGAGGACCTGGTTCCGATATCGGGCGCCGTTCCCAGCCTGCACGACCGCCCCGTCGGATGTCCGTTCCACCCCAGGTGCCCCGAGTTCATTCCGGACGTGTGCGACCTCGCCGAAGCTCCGACGGTTCAGGTCGAGCCGGGCCACTACGTAAAATGCCATCTGTTCGGCGAAAAGGCGGTGGATGGTGAGTGACGCGCTTTTCGACATTCAGGGTTTGAGCAAGACGTTCGAAGTAACCAAGGGCATCAGAAAACGTCGCATCGGTTCGGTGCGCGCGGTAACCGAGGTGAGTTTTCAGATACGTCGAGGAGAAATCTTCGGGCTCGTCGGCGAAAGCGGGTGCGGTAAAACGACGACCGGCAGGTGTTTGCTTCGCGCCATCGAACCGACGGCGGGAAAGGTGCTTGTCCGGTTCGACCCCGAAGAGCCGCCGATCGACATCCTGAAGCTCAATAAGGATCGATTAATCGCGATCCGACGCAACATGCGCATGGTATTCCAGGATCCCTATTCATCGCTCAACCCGCGAATGAACGTTCTCGATATCGTGACCGAAGTGCTCAAGCTCGACGGCCGGCGCAGAAGCCGATCGGAGATCGAGGAGCGGGCCGCCTTTATTCTGGAAAGGGTGGGCCTCGATCCCGAGCACATGCGCCGGTATCCGCACGCGTTTTCCGGCGGGCAGCGCCAGCGAATCGCCGTAGCGAGAGCGCTGATTTCCGAGCCGGCGTTCATCGTCGCCGATGAACCGGTTTCCGCGCTCGACGTTTCCATTCAGGCTCAAATTCTTAATCTATTGAAAGCGCTCAAACGGGAGTTTAGACTGACTCTGTTGTTCATCGCTCACAATCTTGCGGTCGTGCAGCACATGTGCGACCGAATCGCGGTGATGTACATGGGGGACATCGTCGAGCTCGCCGACAAAAGGCGCCTATTCGAGCGGCCTTTGCATCCGTATACCGAGGCCCTGCTCTCAGCAGTCCCGATCCCCAACCCCATGATCCGACAGAGGCGAATCCCGCTGAGAGGTGAAATAGGCGATCCGTTAAACAGGCCTCCGGGTTGCCCGTTCCATCCGCGCTGCCCGTACTCCCAGGACCGCTGCCGGACCGACAAGCCGGCTCTTGTCGATCGGACGACTCAGGAGACCTCGCCCCATTTGGCGTAATGCCACTTCTCCGACACGCTCACACTCCAAGGGGCATCGTAAAAAAGGAGGCTTGGAGGGATATAGATCTTTCTTATCGAGTTTCTCATGTTTTTTAGGACAGAAAGGAGACACAGATGCAGAAAAAGCTACTCATACTCATAGCGATCCTCGTGGCGATAAGCCTTCCGCTTATCGCGGGGCCGGCGAGCGAAACCGCCGCGCCGGTCGCGACGCAACAGGCGGCCGGCGAAGTGGGGTACGATACGGTCCGCTACAATCTTTCCGAATGGGAAGCGGCAAACGGGAAAATGACGTTCAACGAGGCGCCGTCGCTTAAGGCGAAAGTGGCCGCCGGCGAGATCGAGCCGGTGGAGAAGCGCGTCGGAGAGAATCCGCTGGTCGTACAACCGGTCGAATCGATCGGCGCCTACGGCGGCACGTGGAGAAGAGCCACCCTCGGGGTAATCGGAGGCAGCCTCTATTTCAGGGAGTCGTTGATAACGCTCAGCTATGACGGCGCCGAACTCGTTCCCAACGTGGCTACGGCGTGGGAGATGAGCGACGACGCAAAGTCGTTTACCTTCCATCTCAGAGAAGGTATGAAGTGGAGCGACGGCGAGCCTTTTACGGCGGACGACTTCGTGTTTCGCTGGAACGACATCATCTTCAACAAGGACCTCAGCCCCGGAGGCGGCGGCAATATCTACGCGCCCGGCGGAACTCCGGGAACGATTACCAAGATCGACGACTACACGATCAAGTACACCTTCGCGGTGCCCCAACCGCTCTTTCTCGAATGGCAGGGGTACAAGACTCTTCAACTCTGGGCGCCCGCGCACTATCTGAAGCAGTTCCACGCCGACTACGCGGACAAGGACGAGCTCGCCGCTCTGGTGGAAAAGGAGAACTTCGCCTCGTGGGCCGAGCTTTTCAAAGCCAAGCAAGACGAAGGGATCGGGCCGACGAATGTCGACGCGCCGACGATCGCGCCGTGGATTATGATCGATCCTGTCGGAGGCCCGGTGCAGCGCCACGTTCGCAATCCGTACTACTGGAAAGTGGACACGGCCGGGAATCAGTTGCCTTACTTCGACGGGGTTGACGAGTACCTCGTCGGTGACGCCGAGGCGATTCTTTTGAAAGCGCTCGCCGGCGAAATCGACTACCAGGGTTTGCGTCTCTCGAGCCTCGCAAACTATCCGACTCTCAAGGAAAACGAGGCGAGCGGCAACTACCACATCGCCCCGATGATGAGTCCCGCGACCAACTTCGGCGCCATGTTCATAAACTACTTCCACTCCGACCCCGTGATGCGGTCCTTGCTCGAGAACAGGGACTTCCGGGTCGCTTTGTCGGTCGCCATCGATCGGGACGAGATTAACCAGATCGTGTTCAAAGGGCTTGCGCAACCGTCACAGCCGGCGCCCCCGCCCCAATTCCCGTTCTACAGCGAAGAGCTCGCCACGCAGTACACCGAATACGACCCTGACAAGGCGAATCAAATACTCGACGAGATCGGGCTGGAATGGGATCGCGCTCATAAGTGGAGACTGCGACCGGACGGGAAGAAACTGCAGCTCGTCAACCTCGCGTTCATCCCGTGGCCCAACGAGAACGTACAGATACAACAGCTCGTCAAACAGCAATGGGAAAAAATCGGCATCGAAATGATCATCAAGCCGACCGAGCGGGCTCTGTGGGTCGAAAAAGTCCAGGCGGCCGATTTCGACATTGCCTCCTACGGCATCAACAAGGGATTCCCCGGCGCCGCCGATCCCGCCGTTTACGTCACCGTCGTGCCCATCGGAGCGACATCGCACTGGGCGCAGAAGTGGGTGCTGTGGTTCAACACCGACGGCGCCGAAGGTGAGGAACCGCCTCCGGAGATCAAACGGCTTCGGGAGATAAACGAAGAGTATCAGGTGGAACCGTCCGCGGAGAGGCGGAATGCGCTCAACAAGGAGGCGCTCAGTATTCACGCGAAGCTGTTTCTCAATATCGGCATCGTCAACGAACCTCAGGCCGGACGCTTCTTCGTAATCAGCAACAAAGTCGGAAACGCGGAGATCCAGGGCTACAACGCCTTCAGGACGATCGTCGTTCGCTACCCGACCAACATGGCGCTTTTCTATTACAAGAACTAGCCGAGACGCCGAAAAGCCCTCGCAGCACGCTGCGAGGGCTTTTCCCCGCGCGATTCGAGGCAAGCCCCGGCGACCCGTTGCCGGGGCCTTTTCAACGTCCTCGGGCTTTGCGTTATGAGGAAGACGCCGTGATTTTTTCCGACGAAACTCGGCCGCCGAAGAGCGTGACCGTGGTCGTCGAAGACGAACCCGTGCAGCTGAGTCGAGCGGGCGCCGAGTTCGGGCGCGGCGAGGTGGCCGTCGAGTTTCTTTCCGAAGACCGGGGAACCGCGTTGCGCCTCTCGTCTCCCCGCGGCGATATCGGCTGGATCATCTGCCGGTGGGACACGTGCGCCGTAGACGAACCGCTGATTCTCAACGACCATTGGGAACGCGGGTACGGCGATCTTTCCTGGCGCGGTTACGTACCCCGGCGGATGCTCCCCTGGTACTTTCTGCTTCACGACGGAAGCCGGACGTGCGGGGTCGGAGTCGTGGTGCAACCGAACGCTTTCTGCTTCTGGGACCTCACACCGCGGGAGCTGGTCCTGGTGTGCGACGTTCGCAACGGTCGTCGACCGGTGCGTTTGGGGAATCGACGGCTCGACGTCTGTACGATCGTCTCCAGGTCTTACGAAGGACTCTCTCCGTTCGCCGCGACGTGTGAGTTTTGTAAACAACTCTGCGAACGGCCTCTGACCCCGGACCGCCCGATCTACGGTTTCAACGACTGGCTCTGTGCATACGGCCGGAACTCGGCGACGAGCGTCCGACGCGACGCCGCTACGCTCGCTTCTCTGACCGAAGGGCTCGCCGCCCGCCCGTACTGCGTCATCGACGCCGGCTGGCTCATGACCGACGGCGTGGCGAGCGGGGGGCCGGTCACGCGCGCCAACCATAAATTCGGCGACATGAAGGTCGTGGCGGATTCCATCAAGGACGCGGGCGTGCACCCCGGCATCTGGATGCGCCCGCTCGCGACCGTGGAAAAGCTGCCCGAAGGCGCCAAGATCGACCACAGGCGCCTCGACCCGAGTCATCCCGTCGCTCTGCGATACGTCGCCGAGAGCATCCGACATCTGGTCTGCGACTGGGGATTCGAGCTGATCAAGCACGACTTTTCCACTTTCGACGTCTTCGGAAAATGGGGATTTCGGATGCTCGACTGTATGACGGGACCGAACACCATGACGTTCCAGGACAAATCGAAAACCACCGCCGAGATCATCCTGGAACTGTACCGAGTCATACGCGACTCGGCAGGCGGTGCGGTGATACTCGGATGCAATACCTTTAGTCACCTGGCCGCCGGTTTGGTCGAAATCCAAAGGACGGGCGACGACACGTCCGGCAGGGAGTGGGAAAGGACTCTGCGGATGGGAGTCAACACCCTCGCGTTCCGCATGCCGCAGCACCGATCGTTCTACGCCGCCGACGCCGATTGCGTCGGATTGACGCGCGAGGTCCCGTGGCGGCTCAATCGCAGGTGGCTGGATCTTCTTGCCAAGAGCGGCACTCCCCTCTTCGTCTCCGCCGCACCCGATGCTCTTGGGCGCGATCAGCGGAGCGCTCTAAAGGACGCTTTCGCGACGGCGTCCCTGAACCGTCCGACGGCGGAGCCGCTCGACTGGCTCATCAACACGCTGCCCCGCGTTTGGCGCATCGACGGGAAAACGACGAGCTATGATTGGTTCACCGACGCGCCGGTGGTCCTGGGACAACCGGCGGCAGACGATCCGCTTGATTGACGTCGGCTTGGTGTGAGGCCGACACGGTGAGCTACCGCCGCGTTTCCTTGTCGCGCCGCTGAAGCTCCGATTCTCCGGCGAGATAGGCGTCGAGCGGCTCGATCTCAAACTCTTCGATCATCTCTCGCGCGCTCTTCCCGTCGCTCACGCTCGAGACCATTACCGAGCCGAAATAGCCCGGATCGTGAATGTCTACATCCCGCCCGTATTGTCGCTTCAGTTCGTACAGCTTTTCACGATTGAAGTCGTAGTGAACCAGGCAAAAATCGAGATTGATCGACGCAAACGCGTAGTCCCGGTAGTTCGTGCCGGCGCCGACCACCTCGCCGTACGGGTTGCGGATCTCGCACGGAAGTCCGGCCACCGCTCCGACGAAATACGACCGGCACGAATACGCCCAGTATCCCTGAACGAGATCGCCGCCGTGATATACGGAAGAGAAGAGCAGCAGATCCGGTCGGGCCTCGATGTACTTCAACCGCAGTTCGTCGAAATTCAGATCGAAGCAGATAAGGCAGGCCACGCGCCCGAAATCGCACGTGAAAACCGGCGCGCTCCTGCCGCACCGGATGCCGGCCTTCTCGTTCTCTTCCTCCATGACCAGATGATTCTTGTCGTAGACGCCGACGACCTCGCCGGTCCTGTCGAGAAGCACACTCGAATTGCGCCACGAGCCGTCTTCCATCTCGCGCGCCGCGGAATAAACGATGTAACACGTGTTCTCCTTCGCGGTCTTCGCGAAAAAGTCTCGCACCCGATCCTTGCGCTCCCGATAGTACGCCAACCGCCTGCCGAGCGGAAAATCATCCGGCGCCGGTCTGTCGCACGCTTCGGGCACCACGATGAGGTCGGGCATGTCGATAAGCACCTGATCGAGCTCGCCGGCCCAATGGTCGATCATATAATCGACGATCTCGGGCGATTCCATGTCGGGCGCCACACGCGGAGGCCTGGGTCCGATCGAAACGACCCTAACGTGCCGCGCCATTCCGCAGCCTGTCCAATGCCGGAAAATAGTCGTCTTTCATGATTCTGTGCACCTCGGCTTCCTTGGGATACTTTTTGCCCGTCGCCTCGCCCCGCTCCGAAAGATAGCGATCGATCCCCACATAGTAGGGCACTCCGGCCCGGTAATCAACGATTTTGTTGATCAGCTCGCGATTAAAGTCAAGCTGATAGTCGTAGTTGCTCGCCAGCCCGATCGAGTTGGAAATGTTGTAGCCGGAAATCGTGTAGCGCAAGGTCGTTTCGTCGAAGTCGTCGACATGCTCGCCGCGAAGGATAAAGTCGGCGTAGGTGTCTATGAACGGGCAGTAGACGTATCGGCCCTCCGCGTAGGACGAGCCGATGATCGGCGACGGGATATGCGCGTAGAGAATTCCGTCGGTTCCGATCAGCTTCCGCGTGCCCTTCATTATTTGGTACGCTTCAATGACGTCCTCGGACACACCGTCGTAATAGACGCCGTCGAACTTCCATTCGGCGAGAAATCGTCCCAGCTCGGTCAAGAACTCGCTCCCGGTGCCCGGGAAAAACAACGGGCTGAAGTACGGGATGACGCGCATGCCGAGACGATGAGCCGTATCGATCGCGCGCCCGAGCCCCTGCGCGTTCGTTGTTACCGGATGTCGGGCGGCCCACGGGGCGTATTCTGCGTACATGTCCACCCGCGACGTCACGTCGGAAAAGTTCTTCATCCGTCCGGCGCCGCGGGCTTCCCAACTGTGCAGCGTGAGAATCGTACCCACATTCGCGTATTGAGCTATTTCGTCGTCCGACGGGAACGCGACCGAAGCGGCGGTGCCGTCCCGTCCGCCGTATTCGCCGAACATGTGGTGGACGATGCGTTCGTTGACGAATTGTTCGTGATCAAACGGCCGCGGCGGGGCCACGCACGCCAACATCGTGCGCGCTCCCGGAAGCGTATAACGGACTTCCCAACCGGCCTTCGTAAAGGATATGCCCGGCGCAGGGGAAAAAAGGGACCCGCCGTACGGATGCGCCGCCGGAAGAATGTAGTGCCCGCAGCCGCCTTGCGCGTCGAGCAAGAGCATGCCGCCCGCTTCGGCGTAACTGTACTCCGGAAGCCAATCGCCCCGGAGGCGGACGCGAACGTCTTCGCCCGCCCGCACCCACAAAAGAGAATCGGCGAAAACCCGCACGTTGAAACCGAAATCGAGGACGGGGCGATAGAGTGTGCATTCTTCGGCGTCGTGAAAATCGACCGACATTGTCTCGAACGACGCCGCAAATTCGAACTCAAACACCTTGCGTGGACCGTTGATCTTCCGGACCGCCTCGATGCGGCCAGGATCGGTATGATGAACCGTGAATACGGCTCCGGTCGTTTCAATGGTGGTTTTTGCGTCGGCGCTGCGGACCTTCTCAACCGACATGCGCCGTCGACCGCCGTTCGGGTTTGTGTTGCTCACGCGACAGTCTCCTCACGATTCGAGATATCGAGCCGGCGGCACGCCCCGCGCACCACGGCCCCGGAGCTTCGCTATATCACGCGGTCGCTTCCACCGTCGATCGGTATCTGCGCGCCGGTCGTCTTCGCGAAGATCGAGCCGCACATCTCTGCCGCCAACTCGGCGACGTCCCGGCTGGTGATCTCCACCGATAACAGGTTATTCGTTTTGTAGGCGTCGATGCTCAAACCGTAGTGTGCGGCGCGTGCTGCGAGCACTTCCCGGGTCCAGAGTCCGGTATCGAAAACAGCGTTCGGATGGATGACGTTGACCCGTATTCGGTCGGCCGCCCACTCCAGGGCCGCAACACGCGCCAGCTGAACCAGCGCAGCCTTCGACGCCGAATAGGCGGCAACCCCCGGCCCGGGCGCCGCGGCGTTCTTGGACCCGATCACGACGATCCGGCCTCCGTCGGGGGCAAGCGAGAGATACGGATGAGTCTCGCGGAGTATGGACAGATTGCAGTCGAGATTGACACGCATGACCCGTCGCCACATCTCGTCGGGAAGCTCGCCGATCGACGCGCTTTTCGGGAAGATGCCCGCGTTGAGAACGACGATGTCGAGTCCACCGAAAGTGAGAATCGTCTTTTCAAGTGCGCCCGAAAACTGAGTCTCGTCGGTTATGTCGCAATGGAGGCCCAGCGCGTCGGGCCGATCGTAGGCGCTTTCAATATCGGGATTAATGTCGAGCCCGACGACCGCGACTCCCCGAGCGAGAAGCGCGTCGACGCACGCCTTTCCGATGCCCGACGCAGCCCCGGTTACCATCGCTATCCTCCCGGCCAACGGCGGCATCGCCCCGACGCGACGGAGCTTCGCCTGCTCCAGTTCCCAGTATTCGACGTCGAATATGTCTCCTGCAGAAAGCGCCTGCCATCGATCGAGCGCGGTCGCGCGCAGAATCATATCGACAGTGTGGCGGTAGATATCGCCGACGACCATCGCGTCTTTCGCCCGCCGACCGACGAACGCCATTCCGATCTCCGGGTCAAGAACGACGCGCGGCGCGGGATCGAGCATGGTAAGTTCGTCGGCGGAGCGCCGCGCGTGCCGCTCGAAGTAGCGCCGGTACCGTGCCGCGTACCCCGCGACGTCCCTGCCGATGAGCGGAACTCGTTTCGTTCGAATGACGTGGTCCGGCGTCGCGGGTCCTTGCAGCGCGAGCTCGGTGAGCTCGGGGTGACCGGCGAAACCGAGGGCCTGCCGATCCTGATGCGTCATAAGCACCACCGGAGCTCCGAAGGTTGTAGAGATATCGGCCCTCAGGCGAGCAACGGCGCGCAGGTCCGGTGTCGATGCGCATTCGTCCGGAAAGGAGACTCTCAGCGCGCCCCCGCGTTCAAGAAACGACTCGGCGCGAGAGACCAGATCGATCATTCGGTCGTACGACTCCCGAGCCGTCTCGCCGAAGGTAAAAACCCCGTGGTTCATCAGAACCATCCCGACGGTCTCCGCACCCGCGTGTTTCGGGTAGAGTTCGGCGCACGCGCGGGCCAGCTTGAAACCGGGCATGACGTAGGGAACGACGACGACCGACTCGCCGAATATCTCGCG
Organism: Spirochaetota bacterium; assembly: GCA_024275515.1. Lineage (GTDB taxonomy): Bacteria > Spirochaetota > Spirochaetia > ARS1246 > ARS1246 > JAJRYZ01. The sequence continues at coordinate 6,436 of JAJRYZ010000025.1, read as the reverse complement.
AATCCGGTTCTCGCCGTCGGGTGTGTTGGTTATCGTGACGATCGCGTCGGCGTGAGTGTGGTCGACGAACTTCGCCGGAAGGATGGCGTGCAGAATCGCCTCCACCGACGGCATCGGCGCCGACGCATCGAGAAGGTTGCTCGCAAGCTCCCGCGCCATCTCGATGTCGGAAAGCTCCGGCAACCGGGAAAGACGCAGCAGGTGCGCCAGTCGGCACGGGGAGAAACCCGCCGCTTCGATCGTCGCGAGATCCCATCCGCTGCCTTTGACGTAAAGTACGTCGACCGCGTCGCCGAAAACGTCGACGACCGTCGACTTTACCGACGTATTGCCCCCGCCGTGAAGCACAAGATCGGGCGCCCCTCCGAGCAGACGCGAGGAATAGACCCTCACGGAAAGATCGTCGGTGAATGTCGCGGCTTCACTCTCTTGCCACAGGTTTTTCATCGGTTATGCCCCCGTCACGCCGGTGCGCTGCAGACGACAGCGCTGAATCCGGACCCCCGCCACAGAATAGCATTTCAACGGCAAAAGGACAGCGAAGCATCCGGACGCCCGGCGATTCTTCTTTTATCCGGAATTACCCGAAGCTTTGTGCAGTCGGCGGAACGGTGTGGACGCAGCCGCCGCTCCGGAGGCGGAGCGATAGAGGACCGGATCAGCATCGAGACGGCCGACGCGGCGCCGAATCAGGAATACCGTAAGTTCCGACCGCTTTTTTCCTGAGATTCTCCGCGCGTCGAGGCACCACCGATGAGAATGCACTATCATGTCTCTCAGGAAGCGCTCCTTTGCGCTCCAGTGCCCAGGTTGCTCACCTCGGCGTGAGCAGAGATCGTCGATCCTGCTTTCGACGCGCGCGCGGTAACGACCGTGAGGCGGCGAACCGGGCCTTCAGGAGGACGTGTGAAACAGCGGATAGGGGAGTTTTTGGTCAAGATCGGCGCAATGACGCAGGAACAGGTGGACCAGGTCGTCAAAGCTCAGGAGGCGGGTGACGCGAGACGGTTCGGTGACATCGCTCTGGAACTCGGTTTCATCGAGGACAACTCGCTGAAGCGCTACGTCGACTACATGGAGAATGAGTGAGCGGGCAAGGGTCAAGCCGGAACCTGCGTCCCGGCCTCCTACGGGGCGCCTCCGGATTCAGCTGCTTTGCATGACGGCGACCTCGCCGCCGCCGGCATTCCCGAGCCCGAGCATTACGTGCTGCCGGATGTCTGCGAACGTACCGACGATTCTCAGTGGATCCGTCACCTCCGCATGAAAACCCGGGCCTCCGATTCGGTCAAGCGCCGCGATACCGGATCCGAAGGCCACCGGCAGATACTGCAACACGCCGGCATCTCGCAGATCGGCAGCCCGGCGGGCGAGCGCATCCTCCCCCGTACGGCCGCCGTAGCCGCAGTCGATTCCTTGGTTGTCTTCGCCGTCGCTGAGCACGATGAGATACCACGCAGGCGTCTCACCGTTCTCGATCAATCTCTGCAGATCGTTCAGGGCACGCCATACGGCTCGGTATATCGCCGTAGACGGTTTACCCGAACGAAGTAGATGAGTTGCCTGAAGGAGCGACAGCCGCGCAGCGGCGGTGTAGTCGCCGCGGAGTGATCCCAGCAGTTCGCTTACGCTCTCGTCGAAGGAACGTAGGGCCACGCGAAAGCGAGAATCGACGGGGACGGCACGAAAGAAGGCGGAAAGCGCCTGTCGAGCGGCCTCCAGACGGCGCCCCGCCATCGAGACCGACACGTCGATGAGAAAGTAGATCACGCGAGTATCCGTCGCCACTTTCAGGTCGGCCGGAATTGCGGCGGGAACAGCCGCGTCCTCCTCGGCGCGCAGCTCGTGTTCTCTTGTCTGCAAACGGTTCGCCATAGGGAGCGGTGCAGGCGCCGGATCGTACAATGTCGCCCCGTGCGCCGTCAACCGCTCTTCCGGCATCGCCGCGCCGACCGAAGCGGGAGATTCCCGCATTCGCCCCATCATCGCGTTGGCCATTTCTCCGCACAGCATCGAACCGCTGGTGGGAGTGAAAACCCCCGTCAGGAAGGGCGAACGCAGTTTCAGGTGTTGCCTCGCCATTTGACACTGGAACACCAGGTTGCGGCCTTTCCGCAGCTTGAATGTACGTCGAGATAATCGAATCCGCACGGTCTCGCGGATACGGTACACGCGGCTGTGGGGGCTGTTGTGCCAATAGTGCGGTGTCTCCTCGATGCTTCCCTCGGCAAGCAGGCGGTTCAGAAGCTCCCGAAACTGCAGTTCCTCCGCCGTCCACGGCCGCTTCCGCATTACTTCCACTTCGAGGTCCCATTTCAGATCGTCGAGTGTTCGAACGCCACCGTCCGGGTGCGAGAAAAAGCCTTCTCTGCAATCGGCGACCGCTTGCGGGGAGGTGAACAGGAACGGATCCCAAGGATCGTATCCCGACGCGTTCCGCTCGATGCAATCCGCCCGCCTTCGCCGAGGCCGGTCGTCGTCGGCCGCGCCGAGAAATCGTGGCCGTCGTTGCCGCACCGCCTTCCTGTGGATCATCCTACCCATATCATCTCTCCCTCTCGTTTCCCGAGCCCATACCCGTTCTCGGCCCCTTGCCGAGCATCGCGTTGGACATGGCCCCGCACAACACGTTGATTCGTTTAGCGTCGAAACGGCCGATGAGAACAGGGCTTTCCAGAAAGGCCGCGTCACGAAGCATCGGGCAAACCCACACGATGTCCTCCCCGCGCCGGAACCGGTACGTCTTGCCCGCTACGGACAGTGTCCCTTTCCTGAGTGCCCGAAATACCGTCGGATGAGGGCTGACGTGCCAGAACGACGCCAATGGTCTGAGCACCGCGGAGGACTGCAGCCGCATCACTTCCTGAAGGTACTCGAGATCCGTCGGGCTCCACGGACGACCCCGCATCACCTCGAAACGAATGTCTCGCTCAAGCTCATCAAGTCGCCCCTCGCGTTCGTAGCGTGCACGGGCCGCCGGTTCGGTCATCAGGAACGGATCCGCCGGATCCGGATCATCGTCGTACTCGGACAGTGTTCCGGTTATGCCCGGACGGACGAGCTCCTGGGAAACGAGTATCCACAGGCGGAAAACCTTACGGTAGAGTTCCGCCGTCCACCGGCTCTGCTCGAACGACAATCCACGTCGCCCGACTTGGTTGCTTGTCGTCAGTTCGGACGCGACACTCGATTTGGAACGTAGTCTCGCCAGAAGCCCCGAAAGCTCGGGTCGGTCCGTTTCGACCGTCGCCGTTTCCAATTCAAAGGCCTCTTCCAGTCGCTGCGACGTCATTTCAAGATGGTCGAGCGGTTCGGAGAGAAACGCCTCGCCGAAGAACTCCTCCGGGTCCAAGGGATGCGGCTCACCGGGTCGCGTCATCTCCACCCGAGCCTGTTCCACCAGCCGTAGCACCGTTTGATAGAACCCGCAGAAGAGCCTTATCCGACGGTCCGATTCAGCCACGGCGCCGCCGACACGAAGGAACGTCGGACCGCGATGAGAGAGGTCGGCGCGGGTCGTCTCGACAAAAAGGCTCAGGCTATCCGCTACTATCTTGAGCACCGTAGCAACTCCGAGGCACAGCGCGGCCTGGATCGACCTGCCGTCGACGGGACGATTCTCCACATCGCGACGCGCGACGGCCAGATCACCCGCCGCCTCCCGGTACACGTGAAGCCTCGCGAGCGCCCAGCCTTGTTCGCTCCCCGGGTCCGCGCGTCGCAATCGCGCCGTCAAAGATTCGACGCCGGCGGCAAACAAATCGATTACTCGCCACAGTAGATCCATCATCGCCTCCCCGGTGTCTCGGCACTCGAACTCCGAGACTCAACTTCCGAAGAAAGAAACGGTCGATCCCCGCAGGGGCGACCCTTTCCGGCGAAGCCCCGCCGGATACCGACTCCTATCGACCGGCAAACGGCAGGAGCGTCGCTATTGTCTTCATCAGCTCGTCCATCCCTCGTTGTCTCGTGCCGCGGTCCTCCTCCTGAAGCAGCCTCACCACGCACGCGGCGATGTGGTTTTGAACAATCCCGGTCGCAGCTGCGTGGAGCATGCCGACAACGTCGCTCGTGCGTATGAGGATGTCCGAGCAACAGCGAGATTCGGAAACCATTTCCGCAATGTTTCGTGCCTCGGACTCTGCAATCTTCAAACCGTCGATGATCGACGCCTTGGAGCACCGGGTCGTCCCGTATCCCCTGAACCGATCGTGCCCGACGAAGCCCGATTTCCGCGTCTTGATTTCGGCGCCTCCGGCGTTTGAAATCGGCGAGGGCATCGGTCACCGGCCCCGAGCCGAGCGTAGCGCGAATGCCGGCGGCAGGGGCGACGCTCCGGCAATCAGGAGAACGCGGAGTCTATTCGTCGACCGATGTTTTCCTCCGAGACGGCGCGTGATTCCCCGCCCAACGCATCCCGCCTCTTTCTTCTCTCCGGCCGTTTTCACCTCGCTCCTCCTTGCACGCTATCGCTCGACCCCGTTCACGCGTGTGTTTGGGGCTGAAACTTGATCCGAGCCCGTCGCAGCAGGTTTGCATTCACGACGACATTGATCGAGCTGATCGCCATGGCGGCCTCGGCAATCACCGGATGCAACAAGCCCAGCACGGCCACGGGGATGGCGACCGTGTTGTAGAAATACGCCCAGAAGAGATTCTGTCGTATCTTCCTAAACGTCGCACGGGAGAGCCGTATCGCGGTGACTACCGCCGAGAGCTCGCCGCTGACGAGAGTCACATCGGAGGCCTCGATGGCGATATCGGTGCCGGTCCCGATCGCGATTCCGACATTCGCCTGCGTGAGCGCCGGCGCGTCGTTAATGCCGTCGCCGACCATGGCGACGCTGCCGCGAGACGCCTGCAGCCTCTTAATCTCGTCAACTTTGCCGTCGGGCAGAACTTCGGCCAGTACACGCGAGATTCCCACCTTTCGTGCGATCGCCGCCACCGTCTTCCGGTTGTCTCCCGACATGACGGCCGTCTCGATGCCCATACTCTCGAGGGCTCGGATGGCATGAACGGAATCAGGTTTCAGCGTGTCGGCGACGGCCGCCGTACCGGCGAGCTTCCCGTCGTACGCCACGAGCATGGCGGTTTTCGCTTCCTCTTCCAGACGATCCATGTCCGCTTCCGCCGAACTCGTATCCACACCCATTTCGTTCATGAGCTTGCGACTCCCGACTATCACCTCCGCGCCGTCCACGGTCGCCCGTACGCCCTTGCCGCGTATCGCCCGGAAATCGGTCGGCGGCGACAGTCCGATACCGCGTTCCTGCGCCAGCCGCACAAACGACTGGCCCAACGGATGTTCGGAACCCGACTCCGCGCTCGCGATCAAGCGAAGCAGATCTTCTTCACCGTAGCCGTCGGCGCCGATCAGGTCCGTCACTTCCGGTTTGCCTTTTGTGATGGTCCCGGTCTTGTCGAACACGATAGTGTGGACGTCCTTCAACGTCTGGATAGCCGCGCCTTGACGTATCAGAATCCCGTTTTCGGCTCCCATGCCGCTTCCGACCATCAGCGCCGTCGGGGTCGCGAGGCCGAGCGCGCAGGGACAAGCGATAACCAAAACGGCCACCGCGGCGAAGATCGCGAGGGTCACCACCCCGACGGTCGGATCTACCCACGGCAGAAACGCCGAAGCCCACTCGGTCACGGGAGTCAGCGCTCCGGGGAAGATCAGCCAGACAAGAAACGTTGTTACCGCGACGGCGAGCACGACCGGAACAAAGTAGGAAGTAACTCGATCGGCGAATTCCTGGATGGGAACTTTCGATCCCTGACATTCCTGCACCATTTTGATCACCTGGGACAGGAACGTGTCCTTTCCGACTTTTGCGGCCTGTATCTTCAAGAGCCCTTCCTGGTTCACGGTGGCGCCGATTACTTCGTCCCCCACCGTTTTGTTCACCGGCATCGACTCCCCCGTGGCCATCGATTCATCCAGCGCGCTCTCGCCCTCCAGAATGACTCCGTCGGTCGGGATTTTTTCGCCCGGACGTACGACCATCACGTCGTTGACCTGCACCGCTTCGATCGGGACCTCCCTCTCTTCGCCGTCGACCAAAATATGGGCGGTCTTTGCGCCGAGCTCGAGCAGTCTTTTTATCGCCTGCGAAGCTCTCCCCTTGGCCGCAGTCTCGACGTACCTACCCGTCAAATGAAAAGCCATGATCATCGCCGCGACTCCGGCATAATTGGCCACCGGGGCGAAAAACGTCGCCGGACCGGTCGCAAACGAAACCAGCGTGCCCATCGCGATCAACACGTCCATGTTGGCGCTTCCGTGCGACACCGCCTTGAATGCGGAGCGCACCGTGGGCCAGCCGACGCCGAACATCACCGGTAGGGCGAGCACGATCAGTCCCAGGTCGTACACGAGCTGGTTCGGCCACGCCGACCCCCCGAACATTTCGAAAGCCATCCACACGATAAT
>JAJRYZ010000024.1 GCA_024275515.1 Spirochaetota bacterium | reverse complement strand
TCCGCCGCAGTTGACGATTCGTTTTACCTCAACGCCGTACTCTTGGAATCGCTCCATAATCACGCGGGCGCCGAACGCCGTCGCCTCGATCAGCGCGCGATAAATCTCGGCGGGCTGTGAATGAAGCGTCAGCCCGACTATCACGCCGGTCAGCCGCTGATCGACGAGAATCGTCCGATTGCCGTTGTGCCAGTCGAGCGCGAGCAACCCGCTCTCGCCCGGCGCGGCGGTTTGGGCGGCTTTTTGCAGCGCCTCATGACTTCCGCCCTCCGCGCCACCCGGGCGGATTTCGCGGACGAACCAGTTGAAGATGTCGCCGACCGCCGATTGGCCCGCCTCCATCCCGTGGTATCCGGGGAGTATCGACCCGGGGACTATTCCGCAGAGGCCGGGAATATCGGGAAGGTCCACCGATTCGGGGGCGACCATCATGTCGCAGGTAGATGTGCCCACGTTCTTGACCATGACTCCCGGTTCGATTCCCGACCCGACGCCGCCGAGATGAGCGTCGAAAGCGCCGACGGCAACGGGGATCCCCGGCTGCAGCCCGAGACGTTCGGCCCACTCCTCGGTGAGTTCACCGGCGCGGTCGGCTATCGTGTACGCCCGGTCGGGAAGCGTGTGTCGAAGCTCGGCGAGTTTCGGGTCGAGCCGTTGAAGGAACTCCGGCTCGGGGTATCCACCCCAATCGGTATGAAACAACCCTTTGTGTCCCGCCGCACAGATGCCGCGCTTAATCCTTTGCGGACGCGAGTTTCCCGTAATAACCGCCGGGATCCAGTCGGCGCATTCCACCCAGGTGTCGGCAGCCTCAAAAACGGCGCGATCGACTTTGAGACAGTGCAAGATTTTCGCCCAGAACCACTCGGAAGAGTAGACTCCGCCGATCTTCGCCAGGTACCGCGGCCGTATGTCGGAGGCGAGCTCGGTGATCGCGCCCGCTTCGGAATACGCGGTATGGTCTTTCCAGAGCCACGCGAGCGCATTGAGGTTTCCGGCGAACTCAGGAAGCATCGCGAGCGGAGTTCCGTCCGAGTCGATCGGCAGGGGCGTGCTGCCGGTCGTATCGATGCCGATCCCGATGACGCGCCGCGCATCGAACCGCGCGTCTTTCGCCGCCTCCCGCAACGCTGCTCCGATGCACGCGACGAGTCCGTCAAGGTAGTCGCGCGGGTCCTGTCGCGCCAAATCGGGTTCCGCCCGGTCAAGGACGATTCCCTCTTCGCCGTGTTCGTACTCCCAAATACTCGATGCGACCTCATCGCCGTCGGCGACATCGACTATCAGCGCTCGGACCGAATTCGTTCCGAAGTCGAGACCGATCGTAAATACTCCGTCCATTGTGGAAAATCGTATCACGGGCCGCCCGAGGCGGCAAGATCGTACGGCCTGTTCCGCACTCCGAATCGCCCGATTCAGAACTGCCGGTCGGCTCCCGACCGTTTTGATCTTTTTTTCACGAAACGGCTTGTCAATCCACGACGTCTCGGGCATACTGGGAATGGATTCACGATTAGTGTTCGCACATGCTCGGTCTGAATGTACGTCTCGGCCACGTGTCAGAGCCGAGGAGTATCGGTACAATACTGTTTAGTAGTGAGGTGGCAGATGAAATCAGACGCCGATTCAGTAAAAGGTATCTGCCGGAAGTGTGACTCCGACGCCACACGGATGATGGATATCTTGCGCGAGGTTCAACAAACGTTCGGATGCGTCGACGACGATGCGATCGACGCGATCGCCGAGACGGTCGGTATTCCGCGGGTGGAAGTCGAGAGCACCGTGTCGTTCTACGCCTTTCTGTCCAAGACGCCCAAAGGCCGGTTCGTTATCCGACTTTGTAACGACATCGTCGACCGGCTGAGCGGGGCGGATATCGTCGCGGAGGCTTTCGAACGCGAGTTGGGCATATCGTTCGGGGAAACGACGAAGGACGGGATGTTTACGCTCGAGTACACGCCGTGTATCGGGATGAGCGATCAAGGACCGGCGGCGCTCGTCAACGACGAGGTCGTGACCTACCTTTCCACCGACAAAGCGCGGGAGATCGTTCGGGTCCTCAGGGCGACCGGAGACGTCAAGAAGCTCGTCAGCCGTCTGGGCGACGGAAACAATGCGCACAGACTCGTAAAGTCGATGGTGCACAACAATATCAGGCGGCGGGACAAGGTCATCTTCTTCAATTATCCGGCGAACAGCGGGCTCAAGAAGTCGCTCGCGATGAGCCCCGTCGAAGTGATCAACGAGATCAAAACCGCGAGGCTCCGGGGGCGCGGCGGCGCGGGCTTTCCGTCCGGGATGAAATGGGAGTTTACCAGAGCCGCCGAGGATCCCGAGAAGTACATTCTGTGCAACGCCGACGAAGGCGAGCCCGGCACGTTCAAGGATCGCGTGCTGCTGACCGAATACGCCGAGCGGATGTTCGAAGGGATGACCATCGCCGGCTACGCGATCGGCGCGCGGTACGGCATCGTGTACCTCAGGGCCGAGTATGCCTACCTCTACGCCTACCTTAGCGACGTGCTCGCAAAGCGGAGGAAGAACGGACTGCTCGGCGTATCTGTCCTCGACAAGGAAGGATTTGACTTCGATATTCGGGTGCAGCTGGGCGCCGGCGCCTACGTCTGCGGCGAAGAGACTTCACTGATCAGCTCCTGCGAAGGGACGCGGGGCGATCCGAAAAACCGGCCTCCCTTTCCCGCGCAGAAGGGGTATCTCGGACACCCGACCTGCGTGAACAACGTCGAGACCTTCTGCGCCGTGCCGAGGGTAATGGATATGGGCGCCGGATGGTTTTCGGAGATCGGCTCGAAGGGAAGTGCCGGTACCAAACTGCTGAGCATCTCGGGCGATTGTCAGAGTCCCGGCGTGTATGAGTATCCGTTCGGTGTACGTCTCGATCAGGTGCTCTGCGACGTCGGGGCGGAGGACGCGGTCGCGGTCCAGATCGGCGGCCCGTCCGGGCAGATGGTGTGCGCCGACGATTTCGGCCGCGCGATCTGCTATGACGATCTGGCGACCGGCGGTTCGGTCATGGTATTCGGTCCCGGGCGGAATATCCTCGAGGTGGTCGACTCGTTCATGGATTTCTTCGTCGAGGAGAGCTGCGGCTACTGCACGCCGTGCAGAGTCGGAAACGTCCTGCTCAAACGAATACTCGAAAAGGTCATCGCGGGAAAGGCCGACGAGAGCGATCTGTCGCTTCTTGAGCGCGTGGGAACGGCGGTCAAAACCACGGGCCGATGCGGATTCGGGCAGACCTCACCGAATCCGATACTGACGACCCTGTCGAAGTTCCGCGGCGAGTACGAGGCGTTGCTGAAGAGCTGCGAGGACGGGCTTCAACCTTCTTTCGATCTGGCGGAAGCTCTCAAAGAATCCGAGGCGATCGTGGGTCGAAAGTCGGTTCATACCGCGACGCACGCGGAGTGAACGAGCAAAGGAGAGACGCATGGCAGATACATTTACCTTTACCATTGACGGCAGAGAGGTCGAGGCGAAGCCCGGTCAGACGATTCTCGAAGCGGCCGAAGCCGCCCGGATCTATATCCCGCGGTTGTGCCACAAAAAGGGACTCGAACCGTACGGCGCCTGTCGGGTCTGCACGGTTCTCGTCAACGGGCGCCCTCAGTCGGCGTGCACTCAGCCGGTCGCTCCCGGCATCGTCGTGGAGAACGACACCGACGAACTGCGCGAGAGGCGAAAGCTTTTGATCGAAATGCTCTTTGTCGAGGGGAACCACTTCTGCATGTTCTGCGAAAAGAGCGGGAACTGCGAGCTTCAGGCGCTCGGGTATCGATTCGGAATCACGGCGCCGACGCTCCCGTATCTCTTTCCGAAACGTGAGCTCGACGGCTCGCATCCGGAGGTGTTTATCGATCGGAATCGGTGCATATTGTGTGCTCGATGCGTCCGCACATCGCGGGACGTCGACGGGAAGAACGTGTTTCAGTTTACCGGACGGGGAATCACAAAGAAGATCTCGGTCAACGCTACGACGAGCCTCGCCGAGACGGACCTGAAAGGCGCGGACGAAGCCGTCGATGCATGTCCGGTGGGCGCGATACTCAGAAAGGAGACCGCGTACCGTGTTCCGATAGGCCACAGGTTGTACGACCACGCCGCGATCGGCTCCGAAATCGAAAAAGGAGAATAGCATGAGCAAACCGAAGATCGCCACGACATCGCTCGCCGGATGCTTCGGCTGCCATATGTCGCTGCTCGACATCGACGATCGCATTCTGCAACTGATCGAACTCGTCGATTTCGACAAGTCGCCGGTCGACGATATCAAGACGTTCACCGGTCGCTGCCTCGTCGGTCTGGTCGAGGGGAGTTGCGCGAACGAAGAGAACGTGCGCGTACTTCAGGATTTCAGGCGCCATTGCGATGTCCTCATCTCGGTCGGAGATTGCGCGACGATGGGAGGCCTGCCGGCGATGCGCAATCTCGTACCGCTGAAAGAATGTCTCGAGGAGGCGTACCTCAACGGTCCGACGGTATTCAATCCCGACAAGATTATGCCGAACGACGCCGAAGTACCCCTGTTGCTCGATCGGGTCTATCCCTGTCATGAAGTCGTGAAAATCGACTATCATCTTCCGGGATGCCCACCGTCGGCCGATACGCTCTGGCAGGCGCTGACCGCGCTACTCGGCGACAAGCCGGTCGAGCTACCGTACGAACTGATCAAGTACGACTGATACGCGGGAGGATCCCATGCCTGAAAAAACAATCAACCTGAAACGAGTAGCGATCGAACCGGTAACCCGAGTCGAGGGCCACGGTAAAGTGTCGCTGCTTCTCGATGAAGACAACAACGTCAAACGCGCTCGTTTCCACATCGTGGAATTCCGCGGCTTCGAACGCTTCGTACAGGGACGGCCCTATTGGGAGGCCCCGGTGCTCGTGCAGAGACTGTGCGGCATCTGCCCGGTCAGTCATCATCTTGCCGCGGCAAAGGCGATGGACATGATCGTCGGCGCCGACACGCTGACGCCCACCGCCGAGAAGATGCGGCGGTTGATGCACTACGGACAGTTTTTCCAATCACACACGCTTCATTTCTTCCATCTGGTTTCACCCGACCTGTTGTTCGGTTTCGAGGCGGATCCGGCGATCCGCAACATCATCGGCGTGGCGAAAAAGTTTCCCGACCTGGCCGTGCAGGGGGTGATGATGCGCAAGTTCGGTCAGGAGATTATCAAGGCGACCGCCGGCAAAAAAATCCACGGCACCGGAGCGATCCCCGGCGGCATCAACAAGAACCTCTCCGTCGCCGAACGCGACGGATTTCTCAAAGAGATCGATCAGATGGTCGAATGGGCGCGCGGCGCCCTCAAGATCGCCAAGGACTACACCACCGAGCACCTCGAAAAGCTCGCGTCGTTCGGCTCATTCGATTCAAACCATCTTTCGCTCGTGCGTGACGACGGGGCGATGGACATCTACCATGGGAGGCTCCGCGCAATCGATTCTTCGGGGGAAACGATAATCGACGACGCCGACTATCGTACCTATTTCGATTACATTGCCGAGGAAGTGCGTAACTGGACGTACATGAAATTCCCGTTCATCAAATCGCTCGGTCCGGAGAAGGGATGGTACCGGGTCGGTCCGCTCGCGCGACTCAATACCTGCGATTTTATCGACACGCCGGAAGCGGAGGCGGAACGTAAGGAGTTTTCGGCGCTCACCGAAGGGAAGCCGAACAATATTACGATGGCCTACCATTGGGCGCGCATGATCGAAACGCTCCATTCGATCGAGAAGATTCGCGAACTGCTCAACGACGACGACCTGCAGGGAGACGACCTGGTGACCACCGGCGAACGTCGCGACGAGGGCATCGGGTTGATCGAAGCGCCTCGCGGGACATTGTTCCATCATTACAAGGTCAACGAGCAGGGTCAAATCGTCATGGCCAACCTTATCGTTTCGACTACGAACAATAATGAGCCGATGAATCGAGCCGTACAAAGGGTCGCGGCCGATCAGCTCTCGGGCAACGAGGTTACCGAGGGTCTTCTGAACAGCATCGAGGTGGCGATCCGAGCCTACGACCCGTGTCTCTCCTGCGCGACTCACGCGATGGGGCGGATGCCACTGATCGTGGAACTCTACGATCATGAGGGGCGGTTGATCGATCGAAAGACGAAAAGATAGGTGGCGGCGGCACGCGTGCACGTCATCGGGTTCGGCAATCCGGCCCGCGAGGACGACGGGATCGGTCCGGCGGTGGTTGCGGCGGTCGAGAGGGCGGAGCTCGAGGGCGTGACGTTCGATGCGAACTATCAGCTGACCGTCGAAGACGCGGCGGACGTCGCCGGATGCGATGTGGTGGTTTTCGTCGACGCCTTCGCGGCAAACGAGGACCGCACCGCGAAGGCCGGAGAAGGGTCCTTTTCCTTCGAACCGGTCGAACCGAAGCTCCGCGATTCTTTTTCGACCCATTCGGTGCTTCCGCAGGACGTGCTCGGGATGGCGTGGGAGTTTTTCGGCTCCCGGACGAAAGGCTATCTGCTTTCGGTACACGGGTATTCTTTTCGGATGTTCGTCGAGGAGATGACCGGGCGGGCGAAGGAGAACGTCGGGCTGGCCGCGAAGTTTCTCATTGAGCTGTTGGAAAGAGGTGATTTTACGGGTGGAGGAAGCTTATGAAAAATGAAAAATACGTGATCCTGTGTATCGACGACGATGAGGACGTTCTGTTGTCGCTGCGGATGGTTCTCGAAAACAACGGGTACTCCGTCCTTGACGCGCGATCCGGCGAAGAGGGGCTCGCGATATACAAGAAGGAACATCCCGACTTCATTATCGTCGACCTGATGATGGAGTCGATCGACGCCGGCAAGAACTTTGCCAAGGAACTCCGGCTTCTCGGCAATACGGCGCCGGTGTTCATGCTCTCGTCGGCGGGCGATTCGCTCGTGCAGAACGTCGATTTCAGCGAGCTCGGTCTTGAAGGAGTGTTTCAGAAGCCGGTCGACACGCGCGCGCTTTTGGCGACTTTGAAGACAAAGCTCAAGAGGACATCATAGGTTCGCTTCACGGCCGAACCGGACCTTCGCCGTCTCGATAAGCGGCGCGGCGAAACGTTTGCCGCGCAGGGGCCGCGTGCAGTAGGTTAGCAGCATGTGTTTAGCAATTCCGATGAGAATAGTCAGACTCTCCGGGGGGAGCAGAGCGATCGCTCTACAGAACGAGAGTGAGATCGAGGTGGATGTCTCGCTTCTCGATGAGCCGCAACCGGGACAGTACGTTATCGTCCACGCGGGGTATGCGCTTGAAACCGTCGAATCGGACGATGCGGAGGAGCGGATCGAGCTTCTCGGCGGAAGCGAAGGATGAGCCCGCAGACCCGGGAGCGCGCGCGGCGGCTTTCGCTCGAGATTGCGGAGCTTTCGGAATCGATCGGCAGGCCGGTCAGGATCATGGAGGTCTGCGGGACCCACACCGTTTCGCTCAGACGCCACGGAATCCACTCGCTGCTGCCCGAGGCGGTAACACTCGTTTCGGGACCGGGGTGCCCGGTCTGCGTCACGCCGACCGGCTACATCGACAATGCCTTGTCGCTCATCGAGTCCGGGCGGTGCGCGGTCGCGACTTTCGGAGACATGCTCAAGGTCCCGGGAAGCGACGGACGGACGCCGGCGGAAGCAGGACGCGACGGCAGGGTTCGCATGATCTATTCACCGTTGCAGCTCGAGGCTCTCTCGGCGGACCTGGAGCCGTCGGTCGAGTTTCTCGTATTTCTCGCCATCGGTTTCGAAACGACGATTCCGGTGATACTCCGGTCCGCCGCGGACGCCTTCGCCCGGGGCGACCGACGGCTTCTCTACTACACCGCGTTCAAACTGGTCCCCCCGGCGTTGACGGCGCTGCTCGACGATCCGGATCACGGCCTGGACGGCTTCCTGCTTCCCGGCCATGTTTCCATGGTAATCGGCGCCGACGCCTATGATTTTCTGGAATCCTACGGCGTTCCGGGGGCGATAGCGGGTTTCGAACCGATTCAGATGCTTCGGGGCATTCGGTCGCTGCTTCGATCGATCGCGTCGGGAGAGTCGAACGTGACCAACGAATACTCTTCGGTCGTCCGCGCGGGCGGAAACAAAAAGGCGCTCGGTTTGATGGATCGCATGCTCGAACCGGCGGATGCGTTGTGGCGGGGCATCGGCCGCATTCCCGCGAGCTCGCTTGCGTTTAAGGAAGAGTTCGGTTCGCTCGACGCGTCGCGAGTTCTCTCACTCGTCGAATCGGAAGTTCCGGATCCGCCCGGCTGCATTTGCGGCTCGGTCATCCGCGGGCGGGCGCAGCCTTCCGAGTGCAGGCACTTTGCCGGCTCATGCACTCCCGACAGACCGATCGGACCGTGCATGGTTTCGTCGGAGGGTACCTGCGCCGCAAGCTTCCGCTTCGGACCGGCGGAAGCATGAGCGGGGCCGAGCGGATCCGTCTTGAGCACGGATCGGGCGGTGCGCTCACGCGCGAGCTGGTGGACGAGCTGATCTATCCGAAGTTTCGAAGCCCCCATTACCGTACACTCTCGGATGCGGCGGAGCTCGCGGCGCCGGCGCGTCCGTGCATGACGACCGACGGCTTCGTCGTCGACCCCCTTTTTTTCCCCGGATCGGATATCGGCAAGCTCGCCGTATTCGGGAGCTGTAACGACCTCGCGGTGTGCGGCGCCCGGCCGGTTGCGCTCTCTCTCGCTCTGATTCTCGAAGAAGGGCTCGCGACCGATACTCTGGAGGCGGTGCTCGATTCGATCGCGGCTGCGTGTGCCGACGCCGGTGTGCACGTCGTAACCGGCGACACGAAAGTCGTGCCGCGCGGCGCAGGCGGAGGAGTCTACATCACAACCGCCGCCGTCGGAGAGATCGAGCTCGACTCTCCACTAGGCGCCGAACGAATGGTCGCCGGCGACCTGATCGTTCTGTCGGGGTCGATCGGCGCCCACGGGATCGCGGTACTCGCGGCGCGAGAAGGGCTGCCGGTTTCGCGAAAAGTGGTCTCGGACTGCAGGAACCTCTACCCTGCGTGCAGCGCGCTGTACGGGCTCGGCGCCGACCTTCGCGTTATGCGCGACGCGACCCGCGGCGGGGTCGCCGCGATCGCCAATGAGCTTGTTGCCGGAAGGACCGTCTCTTTCCGTATGGATGAGACTCTCATTCCGGTCGCTCCTCCGGTCGCTTCCGCGGCGAAGCTCCTGGGGCTTACGCCGCTGGAAATCGCCAACGAGGGAGTTTTTCTCGCGGTAGTCTCGGCCGACTGCGGGGAGGAAGCGGTCGAAAGGCTGCGGCGAAACGGCGCCGACCCGGTGATCGTGGGCGAGGTCGGCAACGCCCCCGCGGGAGTCGTCGTACTCGAGACCGCCGCGGGAGGGACGCGGATCGTCGATCTGCCACGCGGGCTGCTGCTTCCGAGAATCTGCTGACGCGGTTATCTTCGCCGCGCGGCGGCGACCGCGAGTTGGCCCAGGCACACACCGCCGTCGTTCAACGGGACGCGAGTGGGCGTGGTCGAAACAAACCCCGCTTCCGAAAGAAGCGCCTCGACGTGCGCGAGGAGCTTTCTGTTTTGAAACACGCCGCCTGAGAGAACGACCGTCCGGACGCCGGTCTCGCCACGGATGCGATCGCATTGGCGAAGGATCGTTTCGGCGACCCACCGATGAAAGCGTGCGGCAACCACGTCGAGGGCGACGCCGCCGCGAAGATCGTCGACGACGTCGGAGACCAATCCGCGCCACGGGATGATCGGAGTCGAGTCGGAAGGTTCGTCCGATCCGCCGCCTGCCGGCGCGACGAGTCCGTCGAGACGGTAGGGGTCGAGTTCTTCCCATCCACGCGGCAGCGACGCCTCGAGGAGCATCGGTCCTTCCGCCTCGTATCTCGCGCGCCGTGCGATTCCTGCAAGCGCGGCGACACCGTCGAAGAGCCGCCCAACTCCCGATGAGAGCGGAGCATTGACGCCGCGGTCGATCATCGTCCGCACAAACTCTACCTCGGAGGAGTCAACGCCGAGAATCGCCTCGGGAAAGCGGTCTTCGCCGAACGTCAGGTGGAGTAACGCCGCGGCTGTTCGCCACGGTTCGCGCACGGCCCGGTCTCCCCCGGGAAGCGGTATGTAGTCCAGATGCGCGCATCTTTGGAAAGAGATCATGTCGGCGAGCAAGAACTCTCCGCCCCATATGTTCCCGTCGGTCCCGTATCCGGTTCCGTCGAAGACGACGCCGATGACGGGTCCTTCGATCGCGCCCTCGGCGATCGCCGCGGCGAGGTGCGCGTGGTGATGCTGGACGCGAACGATCGGCACGCCGAGGGATTCGGCGAAACGCGTCGAAAGATAGTCCGGATGCAGGTCGCACGCGACAAGCTCGGGCGTAAAACGAAACAGTGAACAGAGACGTGCGAAAGACTCTTCGAAAAAGGCCAAGGTCTCGGGCGATTTCAGATCTCCGATATGCTGCGAAAGTATCGCCTCTCCGCCCTTTCCGATGCAAAAGGAACTCTTCAGTTCGGCGCCGGCGGCGGCGATCGCGTCGACATCGAAGGGAAAGGACACCGGAGTCGGCGTCCAACCGCGCCCACGTCGTACTATGCGCACCTTGTCGGAGACGACCGCGACAATCGAGTCGTCGACGCGGTTATGTATTTCTCGGTCGTGATGGAGAATCGCGTCGGAGATCGGGCCGAGTCGATTCGTCGCCTCGCGGTTCGATATCGCGATCGGTTCGTCGGATAGGTTGCCGCTGGTCATGACGAGAGCGTCGGCCGTGATGCGGTCGAACAGGACGTGATGGATCGGCGCGTACGGCCGCATAACGCCGACCGAATCGAGGCCGCAGACGACCGACGCGGAAATAGGGGCAGTCGGCCGCCGCGCCAGCAG
>JAJRYZ010000023.1 GCA_024275515.1 Spirochaetota bacterium | reverse complement strand
CGGCGGTGAGGGTCTAATACTCGTCGTAGCCTATGTCGTAGGCCGATCCTTTGGGTCGCACCTCCCCGTCGATGTCGGTGGTAACCGAAGCCGTTCCGGATGGCGAGGTGTTGAGGCCAAAGTCTATCGCGTCAGCCGCGTAGGTCGGCCCGGACAGTCTGAAATTGTTGACGGCAGGGTCCGGGTCCACGAAAAAGTTTACAAGCGTCGACGTCGATTGACGGTTGTCCTGCGCATTGACCAACGCGTTGACATCGGCTAGTGCGAAGTTTGGATCGGTGCCGGCGTCGCCGTCGGTGTCGTAGGGCTGGTAGAAGTAGTAGGCGCTGAGGTCGGTCCCCGACGGATTGACGACGAGGTTGTTCCAGAAGTTCTGAAACGTGTCTGCCGGCGAGTGCGAATCGCTATGATAGACACCGTACCGTACCGTGCCGGCGCCGGTGACGAAGAGGACGTTGTTCATGATCACGGCGCCCAGAGGAGTCTCGTTGCCCACGTACTGCGCCAAGACGAGGGCGCTCGCCGCATCACCGTTTGCGCCGACGGTGTTGTTGACGATGGTCGGGTCTGTGGAAGTCGCGAGGTAGACGCCCGCGCTCTCGGCCACTCCGGACGGCGCCGCCCCGTCGCCGCCTATGATCAGGTTGTTCTTAATTCGAAGAGCGGTCGACAGGCCGGAGCCGTAGCGCCTGAAGTTGTATATTCCTGCACTTCCCACCGAGGTAGCGCTTCCGGTGGCGACGCTTCCCGAGCCTCCGCGGATAAGCGCGTTGTTTCTGATGAATCCGCCGTTGTCGGCGAAGATTCCCGCGCTCCCTACGGTCCGAATGTTGGTGCTCGAGTTCGTTCCCGAACCTCCGTCGATAAGCGCGTTGTAACGGATATCGTAGGCGCCTTCGGCGATGATGCCGGCGCTGCCTACCGTGTCCCCGTAGACTCCCGTGAACGTACCTGCGCCTCCGTTAATCTCGGTATTGTATTCGACGACGACGGGGTTCGCCGAATTGGAGATCTGGATGCCGGCGCTCGCGGCGCTGTAGTCGGCCACCGCAGTTCCGCTGCCTCCGGATATGAGCGCGTTGTTCGAAACGGTCGCGCTGTCTCCGACGATCAGGATCCCGACGCTGCCGGCTACTCGGTTGCTCGACGAGCTGACAACCCCCGTGCCGCCGTTGATCTCCGTGTTCTGCGCAATAAAAACCGAGCCGCCGAGCGCGTACACTCCGACGCTTGCCGCGCCGACGGGCCACCCGGTCGAGTATGTGCCGCCTCCGCCGTTTATCGTGTTGTTTCGCACTATCGCGCTCGTATTCTGGAGCACTATCCCCGCGCTTCCCCACGACGCGCTGTTTCCGTTTGCCTTCCCGTTTCCGCCGTGTATGGTGTTGAACTCGATGGTTGGGCTCGCATACGAAGCACGAATCGCGGCCGATCCGCCCTCATAGGAAGGGGCGGATACGAGTGTGGCGTTGGTCGTGTTTCCGCTTATGGTGTTGTTCGAGATCGTAAGGTTGACACTGCTTACGTTAAGGAAAACGGTCACCGAAGGAACGTCGGAGAGTGAGCTTGTATTGTTGATCGTAAACCCGTCGAGCTTCTTCCCGTCCCAGGAACCGGTGAAGACCATTGTGGCCGGCGCGGCGCTTGTAAGCGTCGTTACGTTCGTCGCCGAATCGCGGGTGGAAAAGGAAGCGTCGTAGCCCCCCAGAAGGTTGAACGGCTGGGCCATGTCGATGCCGTCTCCGTCGGTGTCCGCATCGACAAACGTGTAGGTTCCCGCGGCGACTCTCACGTCGACGACCGAAATCGTCGCCGCAATCTCGTTTGCCTTTTCGATAGTCGCAACCGGCGCATCGCGGTGCCCGGTTCCGCTCGTGTCGCTTCCTACCGTCGAGACGTAGACGTTCGGATCGAAGACGATGGTGTCGCTGAAGGCGGCCGTCGTGTTCCCCAAGCTGTCGCGGTACTTGATGTAGACCGTCCGAACGTCCTCCGCCGTTTCGCTGTAGTTGTAGGCGGCGAGCGAGAAGGAGACCGGCGATGCGTAAGACTGCCAGCTCGCGCCTGTGAAGATCGAGCTTTCTGAAATCATCATCTGGAGATCTGCGGCGGGTTGTTGGTCGGTTATGGCCGAGGTCACCTGGACGGTCGCATCGAAGGTGTAGGGCGCTCCCGCATCGAGCACCATCGCAGTCGTGACGATCGGCTCGGTCGTATCGACCTCGAAGCTTGAAGATGCGCTCCATGCCGCATCGATGAGGTCGCCGGCGACGTAGGAACGTACCCGCCAGTACCAGAGGCCCTCGGCGAGCGCCGAACCCGAGGTGAATGTAGATGAAGTGACTGTCGTGTCGACAGCGGGAGAACCAAAACCGCTGTCGTCGTCTATCTGAATCTGATAGCCGGCCCCGACGAAGGTGTCGCTCCAGTCGAGGGTCGGAGTCGGATCGCTCGTAAGAGCGGGCGAGAGCGGCGTCAAGGTCGGCCTCGTGTCGACCGTGAAGGATCCGGTTGCGGTGAAATCTCCCGCAAAGCTAGCTCCGTCGGCCGATGTTGCCGCAACCCGCCAGATCCAGTCCCCGTCGGTAAGGGGCAGATCGGTTGGATCAAAAGAGGTTGCAGAGATTCCGGCCTGATCGATCACAGGACCGCTGAAGGACGTGTCGGCGGCGGATGTCACCTGCAGATGATAGACGCCTCCGGTGTACCCTCCACTCCAGGAGTAGGCGAGGCCCGGATCGTTGCTCGGGGAAGCTCCGTCGGGCGAGAGCAAGGTCGGCCTCGTGTCGAGCGTAAAACCCGCTGGTGTCGACCAGTCTCCGGTGAACGTTCCTTCGACGGCCCGGACCTGCCACTGGTATGTGTGAACGTCGGTCTGGAGCGGGAAGTCCGAAGGTGAATAGGTCGTGGCCGTCCCGGAAATCCCGCCGGCGACCGGCGACCAGGTCGTTCCGCCGTCTGCGGAAACCTGCACCTCATAACTCACGTCGGCGCCGGAGTTCCCACCGGTCCAGACGTAGGCGACCTGAGGGTCGCTCACCGTGGTGGACGGCGACACAGCGGTTGGACCGGTGTCGAGGGTAAAACCAAGCACCGCAGACCAGTCTCCGACAAAGCCTGCTTCAACCGCGCGAACCATCCAGTAGTAGGTGGTCCCGTCGGTCGGAAGCGGGTAGCCGGTCGGAGTGTGGGACGACGATGCGGTGTTGATGCTTACGACCGGTGAAGTCGCCGGATCGAGATTTGCCGAGACGCGAAGGTCGTAGGTAACCCCCGTACCCGAATGACCACCGGCCCAGCTGTAGCCGACCTGCGGGTCGGTCACCGGCACGTCGGCGGGGAGCAAGGAAAGGGTGGTGGGCGCCGAATCGATCGTAAAGCTCGAGACCGGCGACCACTCGCCGGTGAAGCTCGTGCCGTCGTCCGAAGTGGCCGCCACCCGATAGTAGTATGTCCCGTCTGCCGGAAGCGGCGCCCCCGGATCGAAGGACGCCGTAGTCAACCCGTTCTGGTTGATCACGATGTTGGCAAAGCCCGAGTCGCTTGCAACCTGCAGGTTGTACAAACCGCCGGTAAAACCGCCGGACCAGACATAGGTTCTGTTCGGGTCGGTAAAACTCGCTCCGCCGGCGGGGATGTCGAGCGTGACCCGCGTGTCGAGGGTAAAGGTAAGCGGCGAACTCCACCCTCCGACAAATGAGTCGTCGACCGCGCGAATCGCCCACTGGTAGCTTTGATTGTCGAGCTGAAGCGGATAGTCGAGCGGAGTGTAGCTTGTTCCGGTTAAACCGGTCGCGATGATGGTCCAGTCCACGCCGTTGGCCGATACGCGAATGTCGTAGGTCGCGCTCGTGGACGCCCCTACCGCCCAGTCGAATGTGGGACGTGGCGAGACGACCGAGGAGTTCGGCGTCTGCGGCGCCACCTGTGTGTTTACGCTGAAAGAACCGGCGTCCGACCACGCGCCGTCGAAGATACCGTCGGAAGTTACCGCGCGGACGCGCCACCAGTAGTCGCCGTCTGAAAGCGTTCCGTCGGGGATGTCGAAAGATGTTGAAGCGATGTCATTTTGGGAAAAAACGACGGCAAGACCGCCCGAGTCGGTGGCGACCTGAACATCGTAGACCCCTCCGGTGTAGCCGCCGGACCAGCTTAATACAGGTCCGGCATCGACGGTAACGATTCCCGACGGTGCGTCCGCAGTCGGGCGCGAGTCGAGGATGAAGGAGGCCGAAGCCCACGCCCCGACGGTCCCGTCGGGGAGGTTGGCGCGGACCCGCCAGTAGAGCGTTGCGACGTCGTCGTAAGACGG
This sequence comes from Spirochaetota bacterium, assembly GCA_024275515.1. GTDB lineage: Bacteria > Spirochaetota > Spirochaetia > ARS1246 > ARS1246 > JAJRYZ01. The sequence continues at coordinate 13,054 of JAJRYZ010000023.1, read as the reverse complement.
AATCGGGAAAGTAACATCGTAGGATGCGGAGGCAAGCCCGCCGGCCAAGGGAAGCCCGCCGGTGTCCGAAAAAGCCGAATCGCGCGCAAGCTGGATGTCGTAGGTCGTGTCGGCAAGAACCGCGGCCGGAAGCGCCGGCTCGGTCCAGGTGAAGGAGGGAAGCGGAGTCACCACCGTGTCACCGTCGGCCGGCGTTGCGGACGAGATCGCCGACGGGTCGGCGTTGACGGTGATCGAGTCGTTCACCGGAGAGCTCTCGAGACCGTTCGCGTTGGCGAACTTGATATAGACGGTCCGCTCGCCGTTGCCGGGGGTAAAGGTAAAAGTCACGGCCGAAGCGACGGGTCGCCAGCTCGCGCCGTCGAAAGTATTCGCCTCGCTCAACATCATCAGGACCGCGTCGTTCGAGGACCAGATCGAGAGAGTCACCGTCAGGCTCGTCGTGTAGAGAGCCCCGCCGTCTATTTCGATGGCGCCTGAGGCGCCCGTGTCGATGATAAGCTGGAGGCTCGGAATCGTCGTCGTGCCGCTCGAAGTGACCACGACGTCGGAGAGAGTCACCGGATGGTATCCGTCGGTCTCGGCGCGTACGGTTTCGTAGGTTCCGGCGGGAACGCCGGTCATGGTGAAATTGCCCGTCGCATTTGTCCGCGCCGCAAAAGAGGTACCGGGAATGTAGACGTCGATACCGGTGTAGTCGGTTGCTCCGCGGAGGGTTACCTGCCCCGCGATCGACCCCGTGGGGGCGAAGACCGCCGGGCCGATGTCGCTCTCCTGTCCTTCGGTCACCCCGATGTCGTCGATTTTGAACCCGACACCCCGTGCGGCCGAGGAGACCAGCAGTTGATAGGCCCCCGGATCGTCGCGGCTTCCGATTTCGTTTACCGCCACGTCATAGACGAGTTGCCCGGCGCTGTTTATGGCGTCGCCGATCGAAACCGCCGCTTGTCCCACCACCCGCACGGTCGCGTCGGCAAGATCCGACAGAGTCAAGCTCTCGGGAATGTCGAGCGTCGCGATGATTCTCCCGAACCCGTCGGCGATCGCCCCGAAGTCGATACCTCCGGGACCGTCGCCGCCGCCGGGTCCAAGCAGATTCGGGCAGCCGACCAGAGTCAGCGCCGTTGCCAATACGATGCTCGCGATTACCGATACTCTTCTCTTCATTCCGTTGTCCTTTGCAGATGGTGCGTGGGCGCTTCGCGCGCCGCAGAAGGAGTATAGTACCTATTCCCGATCTATCCAGTCAAATAAGACGAAACCCGGCAGAATTTCGCGCGGCGACACGCCGAAGGATCGCCCGGGTGTGGCCGGAATCATGTGCCTCCACATCCGGCGTGATGAGCCGCGACGATTCTGCCGGATCAGCGTTGGCAAACGGCCTTGAGTTGTTCAGGATCGATAGCGATCCTCATTATGAGACCGAAACCTGCGTTCGCTTCGGCGCTCTCGCGGGTTTTCGCGCAGGCGGTGCGCGCGGTACACTGGGCGGTATGATCCTCGGAATCGATATCGGAGGAACGACTACCGACATCGTCGGCATCGACTCGGGCCGCCTGGTCGACCCGCTGACCGTCACCGCGAGCGACCCGCTTGCATCGGCGGCGGGCGCCCTCGCGAGATTCGTCTCGGACCGCACGGTACCGCTTGCGGCCATCGAGCGGCTCGCCGTAACGGGTGTCGGGGCCGGAAGAATCGGCGGTGATCTGCTCGGCATCACGATCGAGCGGGTCAACGAGTTTACGGCCATCGGAGTCGGCGGCGCGTACCTGTCGGGCGTCCGACGCGCCGTCGTCGCGAGCATGGGAACGGGAACCGCGGTCGTCTATGTCGACGGCGAAACCATCGAACACTGGGGCGGAACGGGAGTCGGAGGAGGCACGTTGATCGGACTCGCCAAACGGATGATCGGAGTGTCGGATTTCGACATCATCCTGAGAAAGGCCGCGAACGGAGTCCTCGGTCAGGTCGACTTGAGCGTCGGCGATATCGCCGACCCGGAGGTCGTGGGGTTGCCGGCGGACACGACCGCCTCCAACTTCGGCAAAGTCCAGGACGACGCGACCGACGACGACATCGCCCGGGCGATCGTCAATCTGGTCTGTCAGACCGTCGGGCTCGTTGCCGCCGGCGCCGCCCGGGCGAAGGGAACCGATCAGATCATCGTGACCGGCAAAACCGCGGTCGTCCCGTTCGCCTCCGAGACTTTCGAGCGACTGGGAGCGCTGTACGGATGCGTCTACTCGATTCCCCGGCTCGCCGCTTTCTCCACCGCGATCGGCGCGGCGGTATCGATCGCAACCGAACCCGCCGTATAGCTTCTTCACATCTCGATGCAAATACACCATACTGCGCAGCCAAAGGAAACCGAACAATGTGCGAGGTGATCACATGATAAGACTTGGCGTTATCGGCCACGGCGGTCGTGCCTCATCGTTCATACGGAACTGTATGAGACCGGTATGCGAAACCGACCTGCGGATAGTCGGCATAGTCGACCCGGATGAGAAAGGGGCTCGCTCCCGCCTCGGTCCGGAGGACGTCGACGTTCGCTTTTTCTCCTCGGTAGACGAGCTGATGCGTGGCGCCGGTCCGGATGCCGTGGTAATAGGCACGCGCTGCAACCTCCACGCGCCGGTCGCGGTCGAATGTGCGGCGTACGACGTGCCGGTGTTTCTCGAGAAACCGGTCGCAATCTCGTATTCGCAATCGGCCGATCTCGAACGGGCGTATCAGTCGAGCCGTGCTCCGGTGCTGGTGAGCTTTCCGCTGCGAACCTCGCCGTTGTGCGTCTTGGCGAAATCGCTTCTCGACGACGACGCGGTGGGCGTCCGACATCATATTCTCGCAACGAACTACGTGTCGTACGGAACGGTGTACTGGGAGAAGGAGTATCGCAACTACGAAATCACCGGGGGACTCTTCCTCCAGAAAGCCACTCACGACTTCGACTACATGATGTATCTGATGGATTCCCCTATTATCTCGGTAACCGCCACCGCCCATTACGGCGGTATTTTCGGCGGGGACAAGCCGGCCGATTTGCGGTGCTCGGCATGCGATCAAAGGCACACCTGTCCCGAGAGCCCCGAGAACCGCGTGCGAAACGGCAGCGGCGGAAGCGCCGATCACCTCTGCCTTTTCAGCGAAGCCGCGGGCACGCCGGAGACGGGAACCAACGAGGACACATCGAGCGCGCTCGTGGAGTTCGCCGACGGCGCCCACGGCGTCTACACACAGGTATTCTTCTCACGACGCGACGCGGCGAGGCGCGGGGCGGTCGTGTCCGGATACGAGGGTACCGTCGATTTTGATTGGTACAGGAACGATCTGATTCGAACCCGCCACCACCGGCCGTTCACCGACCGGATCACCGCCGCGGGTGGAATGAGCCACTTCGGTGGAGATACCGAGCTTGCGAGAAACTTCGTGGCGCTGATCGAAGGGAGGGAAAGCGCCGCGGCGGACATCTGGGACGGCATCCGGAGCGTCAACGCGTGCCTCGCGGCCCGGGAATCGGCGAAGACGCGCAAGCACGTCGCCGTTCGCCTGCCGGGGAAGAGCGATTCCCGGTCTGATTGAGAATCGCTTCACACGGGGTAGGCGCCGTCCTCGCTCGTTTCGGAGACCGGCGCGCGCCCACACGCGCGCGTGAGCGCTTTCGCATCACACGGAACGGGCGCCGTCCTCGCTCATTTCAGTAGTGATGCGCCGGCGAAGTTCGCAACCGCGACGTCGCGGGCAACGGCGTGTGAAAAGCACTGCGTTCGTGCGGCTTGAGCACGGCCTGCCGGGATGGAACAATTCGAAATCCGGCGCGCCGGATTTCGAATGTGCGCCCACAGCAACCGAAAGCCCGCCGTTTTCGTGACGATTCGGCGATTCTTCCGACCAAACGTCGGAAAACGGCGCAGCGTCCGATGTTCCCGGTGTCACATTTCGAATTCCTGGCCGGGATGGGACCGGTGTCAGGCGAGCACCGACCGCTCGAGAAACTCGCCGTATTCGAGCAAGCTCTTCAATACCCTCTTGTCGCGCGCCGGGGTATCGACACGATGCAGCCGGTTTTTGACCTCGCGTTGATACCGCCCGAAATCGATGACGTACTCCGGTTCGGGGGTGAGGATTCTGGTGGCGCAGAAGCTCCGCCAGCGTTCAAGTTCCTCATCCGACAGGCTGTCGGGGAAGTTTCTCGCGATATAGCGCCACAGCAATTCGGGGCCGCGGCGGTCGTAGAGCTGCGGCGGGTTTTTCTTTAACTCTTCGGGACCGCTCGACCGGATCATCTCGAAAACCTCGCGGTCCTCGTCGGGAAAGAAGTCGCCCGAATAGATCTGCAGCTCCGGATCGTTGTAGGTGCGCTGCGGCGGCGACGCATAAACGTTCCGAATTTTCTGGACGATGTCGACCCGCCTTCGAAGCACCTCCGCGTGCGCGAGACACGCGTTGATATCGATCCCCAGCGCGCGGGCGCGATCATCTTCGAGGGTCGCCGGCGGCGCAATCGCCGGCGATCGGTTAAGGTGGATTCCTTTCAGCGGAACCCTCGGCTCGTCGCCGAGCTCCTCGCGTCTCGCAAACACCCTGCGTCGGATCTCGGACACCGGCTCGTCGAGCCACTCCGACGGATCGTACCGCAGATCGCACACGATAACCACGTTCGATTGAAGGGGATGGACGCTTAGAGGAAGGACGAGCGTCGTGCAGCCGCGCGGAGAGGTGAACATACAGGAGGTGTGAACGATGGGCTTCATCTGCTGCAGATTCAGCCGCCGGCGCGCCTCGTCCTTTTTTCGCAGCGCGAAATGGTACGCGAACAGTTTCGGCTGCTTTTCGTGAAGCAGTCGCGCAAGTCCGATGGTCGCACGAACGTCGGCGAGGGCGTCGTGGGCGTCGGCGTGTTCGATTCCGTTCGCCCGGCTCAGCTCCGAAAGCTTGAACACGGGCCGCCCTTCTTCGTCCGAAATCCATCGGACCCCTTCGGGACGCAGATCGCGGCACATCCGCGCCAGGTCGATGATGTCCCATCGCGAGTTTCCGTTCTCGTACTCACGGCGATAGGGATCGTAGAAGTTGCGGTAGAAGAGCGCACGGATGAACTCGTCGTCGAAGCGCAAGGTATTGTAACCGGCCGTGCACGTCCCCGGGACCATCATCGATCGATAGATCGTCGCGGCGAACTCGCGCTCCGGAACGCCCGCTTCGTTCGCAAGCTGCGGCGTGATGCCGGTAACGATGCACGCGTCGGGGTCGGGAAGGTAGTCCGGAGACACCTTGCAGTACGCGACCACCGGGTCCCCGATCTGCTCGAACGAATCGTCGGTTCTGATGCACGCGAACTGCGCAATCCGGTCCCATTGGGCGTGTCTTCCGAAGGTTTCGAGGTCGTACCAGAGCATGCTCGCGGGCATTGATCAAATCTAGCAGAGTTCGGCCGCGGGGACAAGCTTTCGGGGACGGAATGGCGAGAATCCTGTGGAAAGCCCGAAACGGGGCCTTATTTGACGCCGGTAAGCACTCTCCGTGCTCTTATTCGCGTCAATCCACAGGATTCTCGCCATTAGGGCGGCAGCCCTTTATTCGTCATGACGAACTTTACAACTTAGCCATAGCTAAGTATCATATACCCGAGACACACTTTACGGAGGCAGTGATGTTAAAACGATGCGCACGGATAGGAACTCGCAAATCTTTCGCGGTTGCGACGCTCCTCGTATGGGCGGCCGTCCTCGGCTGGGCGGGCGGCGCCGGCGAGGCTGCGCCTGTAGTGTCGGTCTACTCGCACCGCCACTACGAAGTCGACCGACGACTCTATAAGCGATTCACCGAAGAGACGGGAATACGCGTCAACGTGGTCAACGCCGGCGCGGATTAGCTTATTGAACGTCTGAAAGCCGAAGGCGAACGTTCTCCGGCGGACCTGCTTATCACGGTCGACGCGGGGCGGCTCTACCGAGCAAAGGTGGAGGGGTTGTTTCAGGCCGTGAGAAGCCCGGTTCTTGAGGAGCGCATCCCCGCGCATCTGCGTGATCCCGAAGGGTACTGGTTCGGGTTGACCAAACGCGCGCGGGTCATCGTCCGATCGGTCGATCGCGTTGCTGCGGATGAAATCACGACCTACGAAGAACTCGCCGCCCCCACGTGGAAAGGGCGGCTCGTTGTACGCTCCTCGGCGAACGTCTACAATCAATCACTGGTCGCCTCGATCATCGCTGCGCTGGGGCCCCGCGACGCCGCGGAGTGGGCGGCCGGAGTGACGGCAAATTTCGCAAGGGCGCCGAAGGGCAACGACCGTGATCAAATCAAGGCGATCGCCGCCGGCATTGCCGACTTAGCATTGGTAAACACCTACTACATCGGGATTCTGGCGACTTCGGAGAGCGCCGAGGATAGACGGGTCGCGGCCCAAGCAGCCATTGTATTTCCGAATCAGGCAGGTCGCGGAACACACGTCAACGTCAGCGGCGCCGGGGTTACCGCCGCGGCGCCGAACCGGGAAAACGCGGTGAGGCTGCTTGAGTTCCTGGTCGGAGACGAGGCGCAGGCGGCGTTCGCCGCGGCCAACTTCGAGTATCCGGTCGTCCCCGGCGTCCCCGTTTCCGATCTCCTTGCCTCGTGGGGCGTCTTCCGAGAGGACACGTTGCCGCTCTCCCGACTCGGAGAGTTGAACACCGAAGCGGTTCGCATAATGGACCGTGCCGGCTGGAAGTGATCACTCCGGCTCGTCCGGAGGTCGGCCCGCGACTTCGACGCTACCGACGCAAGTCGAAGATCTTCGAAACGGCGCCGGTCGTAATCGCGCTCGCTATCTGTCTTCCCATGATCGTAATCGTCACCGGCCTGTTTACGCCCGCCGGGGAGCAGTGGCGTCATATTCGATCGACTCTGCTCGCCGACTACATCGTCGACACGGCGTTGCTCGCCGTCGGAGTCACCGCCGGCGCCGGGCTGCTCGGCACCGTCCTGGCGTGGCTGACCGTCAACTACGAGTTTCCAGGATCGAGAACGTTCTCCTGGGCGCTCGGTCTTCCGATTGCTCTGCCGGCTTACATCTCTGCATACACCTATTCGTACATCTTCGGCATTACCGGACCGGTTTATCGCGTCTTTCGCCTGTTTTTCGGAAGCGATGTCGCTTCCCGGATGTTGCCCGATATCATGAGCCTCCCGGGCGCCGTCGTCATCCTCGTGTTGGCGCTTTACCCGTACGTCTATCTCACCGTTCGCTCGTTCTTCGCCGGAAGCTCACGCAGGTACATCGAAACGGCGCGTTCCTGCGGTCGCGGCGACCTCTCCGTTTTTTTCCGAGTCGCCTTGCCCATCGCGCGACCCGCGATTGTTGCCGGCGCGGCTCTCGTTTTGATGGAGACGTTGAACGAATACGGAGCAACCTCCTACTTCGGTGTCAACACGATGGTCGTCGGGATTTTTCGCGCGTGGTTTTCCCTTGGAGACGTCGAGAGCGCGGTTCGGCTCGCGGCCTATTTCCTCGTGGTCGTCGTCGCGCTGCTCTCCCTCGAACGGATCAACCGCCGTCGCCGCCGATACGACGACGCCTCGCCGAGGCCGTTCGATCCGGCAAGACCCGGCCGTCGGGCCCGCATGGTGATGAGCCTCACGTGCGCGGTTCCTCTCGTATTCGGGCTGTCTGCGCCTGTCGCCCAGCTTCTGGTGTGGACTTTTCGCACATTCAACTCCGCTCGGATGACCGAACTATCCCAGACGTTGACTCGCAGCGTTCTTCTTGCAGGCGGAAGCGGGGTGGCGTCGATCGTCGTCTCGCTTCTCGTCGTCTACTTTACCCGCAGAGAGCGAGGAGTGTTCGCGACCGTCTCCACGGAAGCGATTATGTCAGGCTACGCGGTTCCGGGAGCCATCATCGCCGTAGGGATTCTCACCGTTTCACGGTTGGTGAATCAGATGTCGTCGATATTCCTGTTCGGCTCGCTCGGGCTTCTCGTGTACGCCTACGTCGTCAGGTATCTCGCGATAACCACCAAACCCCTGCAGGCGGCGGCGGCCAAGATACCGCCGAGCTTCGAGGATGCCGGCGCGCTCAGCGGCCGCAGTCGAATAGCGCTTTTCTTTCGCGTGCGTCTTCCTCTCATGCGAGGCGCCGTGGGTGCCGGCTTCCTCGTGGTCGGCATCGATCTGCTTAAGGAACTACCGATGACCCTTGCGCTGCGACCGTTCAATTTCGACACGCTTGCGACACGGGCCTTCGAGCTCGCTCAACAGGACAGGATCTCCGAGTCGGCGCTGCCGGCGCTGGCCATCGTGCTGATCGGAATAGTCCCGGCTCTGTTGTTGACTCGTCGTCCGCGAGTCGCGCGGAGGCAAGCGGAGGTGGAAGATGTTTCTCGAGCTGCATGACCTGTGGAAACGCTATCGCAATCAGAAAGCTCCTGCGATCCGTGGAGTTACCCTCAAGATCGATTCCAAGCGAATTACCGCGCTCGCGGGGGAGAGCGGTTCGGGTAAGACGACGCTGCTGCGGTTGATCGCCGGGTTCGAGCGTCCGGACCGGGGCACGATTCTACGTAACGGCGAACCGTTCGTCGCTCCCGGCGTGTTCCTGCCGCCTCAAAAACGGTCGGTAGCGATGATATTCCAGGACCTCGCGCTGTTCCCGCATCTGACTGTACGACAAAACGTCGCCTTTGCGATAACCGATGCGCCCCGACGTGAGCGTCTTCGGCGCGCCGAGGCGTTGGTCGATTCGGTGGGCCTGGCAGGATACGCGCGTAAATATCCGCACGAGCTTTCCGGCGGGCAACGACAACGCGTGGCATTGGCGCGCGCCCTCGCCTCGGACGCCGACACCATTCTTATGGACGAGCCGTTTTCGAATCTCGACCCCGAACTCAAGTGGCGGATGATCGCAGAAGTGAGGGATCTGCTCGAAGCGGCCGGCCGCACGGTCGTGTTCGTCACTCATGATAAGGAAGAGGCGTTCGCGCTTGCCGACGACATCGCCGTCATCAAAGAAGGGCGCCTGCTCCAGTTTGGGGAGGCGAGAGAAGTGTACCGCAGCCCCGTGAGCCACGCCGTGGCAAGGTTTTTCGGACGGGTCAACCGCATTCCCGCCGGAGCCTGCCGATCCGATCGCCGAGAAGTTTCCGAGGTGCTTCTCGTGCGTCCCGAACACTGCCGGATCGAGCCTCAAAACGGGGCGCCGGCGGGCTGTGGCGGATCGCAGACGGCCGGCGACGGCGCGCCGCGCGACGAAACGAATCGTCTGCCCGGGGTGGTCCGAACATCGAGATTCATGGGTGAGTACTGGGAAACCGAGGTCCAACCCACCTGTGCCGCCGCTCTGCACAAGGAGTCGATAATCGTTCGGGAACACCGACCACGCGACAGAGGCGAAGCGGTCTGGGTCGTCCTGCCGTCGGATTCGGCCGCCGAAACGACTCGCAGCGCGGCCGACCGCCACACCGACGCCTGCACCGCTACACCCGGCGCCAGAACGCAGGGGTCAAAAGGATGAGCACCGTATAGATCTCCAGTCTCCCCGCCATCATCGCAAAACTCAGGAACCATTTGACGTAAGGCGGATAGAAGGCATAGTTGCCCGTCGGGCCGATCAGGCCGAATCCGGGCCCGATGTTCCCCAACGTCACCAACGCGGTGGAGAAAGCCGTCTCAAGGTCGGCGCCCGAGGTCGCGGCGACAATCGCCGTGACGACAAGCAGCGCAATGTAGAGAAAAAAGAACCCCGCGACCGTGTAGACGGCGCCTTTTTTTACCGTCGCTCCGCCCATCCGCATACGGAACACTTTGTGCGGATGAGCGAGATACTTCATCTCGTTAAGCGCCAGTTTGCCCATCGTGACGACCCTGATCACTTTGATGCCGCCGCCGGTCGAGCCCGAGCAGCCGCCGACAAACATGAGAGCGAAAAGAACGATCTTGGTCGCTTCGGGCCACAGAGCGTAGTCAGCGGTGACATACCCGGTGGTGGTCAAAACGGTTGCGGACTGGAAACTCGCGTATCTGAGGCTTTCGGCAAACCCGGCGTAAACTCCGCGATCCCACAATACCAACGCCATGACGATGCTCGATATCGCGAAGAACGCGAGATAGGCGTGCATCTCGACGTTTGCGAAAACCTTGCGCCTTCCGCCCGTAAGAAGTTGATAGTAGAGAATGAAGTTGAGACCGGCCATCACCATAAAGACAGTGACGACCACGTCGATATATGCCGACCGATAGTAACCGACGCTCGCGTTTCTCGGTGAAAACCCGCCCGTAGCGAGCGTACCGAAGGTGTGAGTGAGCGCGTCGAACAAGCTCATTCCGCCCGCGAGCAGCAGGACAGTTTCCGCGGCGGTGAGCAGCAGGTACAGCAGCCACAGGATCTTCGCCGTTTGCGCGACTCGTGGGGTGATCTTATCCAGCGTCGGACCGGGCGCCTCGGCCTTCATCAACTTGTACGCGCCGATTCCCAGCAACGGGAGTACGGCCGAGGCGAGCACGACGATTCCCATTCCACCGAGCCAGTGGGTGAGCGATCTCCAGAAGAGCATCGACTTGGGCATCGCCTCGATGTTGGTCAGAATCGAGGCGCCCGTGGTCGTAAAGCCCGACATCGTTTCGAAATAGGCGTCCACGAAATCAGGGATAACGCCCGACAAATAGAGGGGAAGCGCACCGAGAAGCGCCGAGAGCATCCATCCTCCCGAAACGAGCAGGAACCCGTCCCGGGCCGAGAGGATTCGGGTCTGGTTTCTCGCCGCGAGGTACATGAACGCCGCGAACGCTGCGGCGATCGCCATCGGTATCAGAAAAAAGACGATCAGATCCTCTTCCGAGAAACGAATCGCGTAAGCGATCGGGAAGAGCATAAAGCCGCAGACGATGAGGAGGATGAACGATATGACGTAGAGTACCTGGCGGATATGCATGGGTTATCCGACGAAAATCTCCTCGAGCTTCGGGATCGAGTCCTTTCCCGCAATGATGATAAGATTGTCGGAGGCGCGCACCACCAGATCACCGGACGGTATGATGTTCGCGCCGTCGCGGAAGACGGATATCACCAGAGCGCCGGCGGGGAGCCGCAGATCCTTGATCGCGGTGTTGATCGCGCGACTCGGATGCTCCACGGTGACCTCGAATACGTCGAGATTGCCGCCCGCGATCGTATGCAGGCTCTGCACGTTTGCGCGACGGACGTATTTCAGGATGGCGCCTACCATGCTGTCCGCAGGACTCAGCGCGACGTCTATGTTCAGCCCGGTCGCGATATGGACGTACGAGCTTTTGTTGACAAGCGCGATGGTTCGTTTGGTGCCCATCGATTTGGCGTAGACCGCCGTGACAATATTCAGTTCCTGATTCGCCGTGGTCGCCACCAGGAGATCGACGCCGGGGTACAGTTCCTCCTCGGGGACTTTCTCTTCGGAGATGTCGGCGTTGAGAATCATGGCCTGGGGATACTTCTCTGCGAGGTGCTTGCACAGCTCGTAATCGCGCTCGATTACGGTGACCCGCCGTCTGTTCTCCTGCCGCACGTTCCGCAGCAGCCTCTTCCACAGCGAAACACGTTCCGCCGAGGCGGCGAACAGATGATCCAGCACGTACTGGCCGACGCGTCCCGCGCCGACCAACGCTATCTTGTTGATCTTGGTCATCCGGATTCCCATCGAAGCGAACACATACTTGAAGTCGGTTTCGGTGGCGATAAGGTAGAGGCGATCACCGTCGTACACAATGTCCGACCCGGAAGGAATGATGTACCGGCCCGCCCGGAATATGACCGCGACGAGGAACTGTGCGTTCATCGATTTGCGGAATACCTCTATGGACTGCCCGGACAACGGCGAGTCGGCGCTGATCGGAATGCTCCGCATCTGAAGCCCGGTTCGTTCGAAGAACATCACATCGCTCACCGCGCCCCGATCCACGGCGCTCACGATGCCTTTTGCCACCTCGATTTCAGGACTCACCACGAAGTCGATACCAAGAATCGACTGGCCTATGACGTTTGTATTCCAGTAGTCGATGTTACGCACCCGGGCGATCTTCTGCGGGCGGGTAAACTCGCCGGCGACGATTCCGCAGGCGAGCATGTTGATTTCGTCGGAATCGGTAACGGCAACGAAGTAATCCGCCTTGGCCACTCCCGCGCGGCGAAGCGTCTCCAGATTGTTGCCCACATCGTTGATAACGAGACAGTCGAGTGATTCGGACGCACGTTCGGCGCGCCGGCGATCCCGCTCGATCAGCACCACGTCCTGGCTCTCGTCGATGAGCTGCTGCGCCAACCGAGTGCCGACGGTACCCGCCCCGAGGATCACCGCATTCATGGGAAGACGTTACTACGGTCTCCGCAGCCGTGTCAAAACCATCCCTAATGGCGAGAATCCTGTGGAGAACTCTACATAGAGGGGATCGGCGGGGCCGACGGGCCTACCCACAGCGCCCCGCGCCTCGAATCCACAGGATTCTCGCCACTAAGAAAGCAAAACTCTCGGTGTCGGGTGCGGCGAATAACCGGCCGGCCGTTGCTCGCTTCCAGGAATGCCGTAGTCGCCGAGGCGTCTTCGCATATCCTCGGCGAGCGCTTCGAGTTCTTCGACGATATCTGGATGGTCTGCCGAGACATCTCGCGATTCGGCGAGGTCCGTCCTCACGTCGTACAACGCGGCTCTCGTGGGACCAAAGCGTCGTCGTCGATGATCGATCATCTCATCAAGCGCGAGGCGCAGTTTCCACCGTCCTCTTCTCACCGCCTGGAGTTGCTCCATTTGATAGTAGAAAAAGGCCCTTCCGGGTGCGTCATAGGGAGAGTCGGCTTGGTCGCCTCTGAGCAAGACCTCCGAAATATCGAACCCGTCGATCGGTCGATCGGGGGCGACTCCGTGCTCGACATTGATTCCTGCAAGGGCGCCGAGTGTGGGAAAAAAATCGAGCTCCGTCACGAGAACGCTGCACACGCTACCGCCGGGCACAGCGCCCGGCCGGCGCACTATGCACGGAACGCGCATGCCGCCCTCCCACGTGCTGTAGCCCCATCCCGCCGGCGGGGAATTGCTCCCCCCGTGTCCCT
>JAJRYZ010000022.1 GCA_024275515.1 Spirochaetota bacterium | reverse complement strand
CCCGAAGGATCGGCGGCGGCGCGTCCTCCTTTCTTATCTTCGCCTATCCGATCAAACCGCGCGCCGCCGAGATAGTGCGAAACGGGAACACCTACACATTCGTGCCGCGACGACGCGATAGCTGCTCCGACGGCCGGCCCGTCCGCGACTGTCTCGGGCGGAAGATTACGCTCCGATCGACGCGCGGCAGAGAGATTCGAATTCGTTTCGAGCCTTACGTTTCTCCGCTCGAAAAAATCAACCGGATCATGCATCTTGTCGACGTTCCGGGTAGACCACGCAATAACGATCGGGCCAACCCGGCCGATTGATCAACCGATCAACCGCCCGTCACAGCGTCTCGAGGGCCGCGACGGCGGCCCTGCGAATCGAACGGTTATTCCCTTCCGCGGCCAGCGACTCGATCCGCTCCCTGAGCGCCGCGAAGCCGTTCCGTTCGGCGCCGCGAATTCCATAAATCGTCAGCACCAGATCGCCCGCGTCGAGAAACCGCGCGAATATCTTTTCAAGTTCGGGGTGTTCGGAAAGCGAGAGATAGTAGCCGGTTCTCTCAAGAATCCTGGACTCCTTCTCTCCCCATTCCTGGTCGATCACTCGGATGAAAGAATCGATCGACGCGTCGAGGTCGGATCGGGTAAGCACCTCGACGCAGGTGACACGGAGCGCGGTGTTGAAACGACGATCTTCATAGAGCTCTCGGATGATAGAGAAGGCTTGCTCCGATCCGATTTGGGCAAGCGCCCTGATCGCCTCGTCGCGTACTTTCGTCTCCGGGTCGCGCCTGGCTTTGAACTCGAGAATGGGTATCGCTTCGACGGCCTTTTTCTCCCCGAGCGCACGCGCGGCGCTCACGCGCACCCGCCAGAAAGAATCGCGTAGCCCCTGCATCAAGGAAGATACCGCCTTCTCGCCCTCGAAGCGACCGATCGCCGAAATCGCGTACGCCCGCAGCATCGCATCGTCGGCGGCAAGAGCCCGCATTATCGACGGTATCCCGCGAGGATCTCCGATTCTGCCGAGCGCATCACACGCATACCGCCGCCATGTCATTTCCTCGTCGGGGTCGTCGAGAATCTCAACCAAGCTCTCGACAACCTCCCGACTTCCGAGCTCGCCGAAGGCGAGGATAATCCCTGGTTTGCGCTCGGCTTCGTACGCTCCGTCTTCGAAGCGTTCGAGCAGAGCCCGCGCGTGCGCCTCCGATCCCGTCGCGCCGATTCCCCGAATCGCCGCGCCGGCGATCGCGTCGTCGGTCGAATCGACAAGCGCGAGCAACAGATCCGCCACCTCATCGCTTCTCTTGTGAGAGACAAAACCGATCGAGGCTATTACCAAATCGCGATCCTCGGCCTCGAATTGCCGGACGATCTCGACCGCGTCGTCGAACGGCGACCGATAATCGAGTTTCTCGAAAAGCTCAAGCGCCGCGACGCGAACCTTGGGATTAAGAGATAGTTTGAAAGTCGCGTAGACATCGTCGAGCAGTTGGTCATCCCGCTCCTCCCCGATTTTCTCTATCAGTTCGAGAACCTGAGAGTCGATGCCGTAGAGCAGAATTTCTCTGCGTTCTTCGCGAATCGAGCGAACACGCTCCTCGGCGTCGTCCGAGTCATCCTGGGCGGAAACGACGCCGGCAACGACGACGATCGCGAGCGCCGCGATCCACACGACCTTCGACCGGCTGCTACTCATCGATGCTCCTCCGCATCAGCAGCATCGACATCATTTCGACGCGCGTCAACCGGTAACCGATCAACACGACCGCGCAAAACACGACCACCTCGATCAACAGAAGAAGCAGATTCTTCGGCGTACTTCCCGCGATCCACCAACTCCCGGTGAGCAGACGCGAGGCATAGACGGCGGCGACGGCCGGAACGAGCGACACGCACGTCCTTACGGCGGTTCGCGCGATCGGCCCGCCTTCGATACGGCCGATCGTCCGCTGTGCTTGAAACAAGAGCATAACGAAGCCGACCGAAAACGAGACGGTGTTGGCAAGCGCTATTCCTGCGGTTCGAAGCGGAGTCTCTTTGAGCCACAGCGACAAACCTATATCGACGACGGCCACGACGACGGCCGCACGAAACGGAATACGATGCGAACCCGTCGCGTAGAACAAACGTTGCATAAAGGCAAACGCTCCCACGCTGAACAACCCCAGCGCGTAGGCGGTGAGAACGGCGGCGGTCCGAACGGTCGTGGCATAGTCGAAGTCGCCCCGCTGAAAAGCGACGGAAACGAGCCCGCGCCCGGCGATGAAAAGAAAAATAGCCGACGGAACCAGCAGGACGCCGAGAAAACGCAGACCGTACTCAAGACTTTCCCGCAGCCCGTCTCGATCGTCGAGAGCCGCCTGTCGGCTCATCCTCGGAAACAGCACGGTGGTAACGGAGGATGAGAAGATTCCGAAAGGAAGTTGAAAAAAAGTAATCGCTATCGCAAGCGAAGTGACGCTCCCCGGCCCGATGCCCGAGGCGAAACGTATCGCGACCTGATAGGTGACGGTAAACACCGATGAGGTGGCCAGCACCGGAAGCCATACGGCAAGTACGCGGCGGAAGGTCGGATCGGAAAAGCCGAAATCGAGCCGTACCCGGTATCCGAGCCTCCCGAAAAACGGAAGCTGAAAAAGAATCTGCAGCAGTCCGCCCGAAAGAACACCGACGGCCACCGCGTAGATGTCGAATGCCCCGCTCAGCGTGACGATGGATACGATAACCGCGATCGAAAAGAGTATCGGGGTGACGGCGGGAACGACAAATCGGTGGTGTGCGTTGAGTACTCCCATGAGCACGGCGCTGATTCCGATGAGCGGCAGGTAGTTGATAAAGTAGCGAAACAGTCCGATCGCCCGTGCGACGTCGTCGGGGTTCCTGAATTCCGACAGCACCCGCGCAATCAGAGGGCGGGCCGCCGCCATCGAGAGCGCCGAAAGCGGTACGACGAGAAGCAGTTGAAAACTCATGAGCTTTCCGACAAGTGCGCGGGCGCGTGAACCCGACCGTTCTTCCACGAGCGTCCGCGACAGCTCCGGAACGAAGGCCGACGAAAGCGCACCTTCGGCGAGCAGCTTTCTCAGATTGTTGGGAATCGAAAAAGTCAGGTTGATGATGTCGGCTTTCGTCCCGGCGCCGAAAACGCCGGTTATCACCGCGATCCGCGCGAAACCGAGCAAACGCGAAAGAAACGTGCAGCCCATCACGACGACGCTCGATCGCGCGCTTCTCCCGAGCCCGCCGCCGTGCTGCGGTTTTTTTGCGTCGCGCCCGATCATTCACCGGCCTCCTCGCGCGAAGAGTAGCGGTCGAGCGTTTCCCGCTTGTAGCTCGCGAAGGTCCCTGTCTCTATCGATCTCCGCGCGCCGGCAATCAAATCGATCAGGAAGGTGATGTTATGTTCGGTAGCAAGCATG
>JAJRYZ010000021.1 GCA_024275515.1 Spirochaetota bacterium | reverse complement strand
TTTCCCGCTGCCGAACGAAGCAAAACCGCGCGTCGGGAGGCGCGATCTTGGCGAGCTTTTCTTTTGCTCCCTGCCGCGAAAAAATCGCTTCGAGCTCGATCTCCCTGTCGAGATAATCTTCGAGGGCCTTCTTTCGTCTGGAAGTGATGACGAGGATCTCATCGATGCCGGAGTTAATAAACTCCTCGACGACGAAATCGATCGACGGCTTGTCGATAAGCGGAAGCATTTCCTTGGGCAGCGTTTTGGTGACCGGGAGAAATCGTGTCCCGTAACCCGCCGCCACGATGACGCCTTTCATGCAGACACTCTACCGTTCAGTCGCGACGCGGGCAAGCCGACCGATCCACGGCTCGCTCGGTCGCCTCCGGTCAACCGGTGCGATATGCGCCCGGAACGTGCACTTTCGGCGGAAGCGAGCGACGCGCGCCGGCCTGAGACGGGCACGCAAACACCTTTTCGAAGCATGGGACTCGATGCCTGGAAGCGGCTTCGCCTGCGGTGTTGACCTTCACGCTCTCGGACCATAGAGTCGTATGCCATGTCGAACCCCCCGCGGCCGCGTCTTTTCCTCGTGGCCGCGTTTGCGGTCATACTGCTCGGCGCGTTTGCGGCCTGCACCGTCGAACAGGAAATTCTTCTTCGTACCGACGGCACCGGTTCGGCGACGGCGACCGTTACGATTGATCCGATCGTCATTCGGTACATGGACGCGGTGTTTCGCGCGGTCGGCGCGGAGAACGCCGGCGATATCCCGCTGTTCGACGTGACGCGCATCGTCGAAGAGCTCGATTCGGCCCCCGGTATCGAGCCCGGCGAGGTGGAGATTATCGACCGGCGGACATTGTCCGTGCAATACGAGATTACCGACATCTCTCGCGCTCTGGAGGGTGCGCTTGTGCGCACGATCGGGTCCGGCGGGACCGTAAAGGTCGGACTTTTGCTCGACCGGATCAGTTTTACGTCGGTTTCACGGTTGTTTCTCGACGAGAAGTCGCCGATTGCGGTTTTTGTTCCCGTCGCTCGCGCCGATTTTCTGTCGAAATCGGAGTATCGGGAGCTTGCGAGGTACGCGCTTGAAGATTTCGCGACCGGGTCGAGCGTCGATGAGATTCTTGACGCGTCGATGTTTATGCTTTCCGTCCGAACGGACGGAAGAATCGTCGCGGCGACGGGAGGCGACGGCGAATACACCACCGGACGCGCCGATTTCGCGATACCGCTTCTCGACCTCGTTACTCTGGAACAACCGATTCATATTTCGCTCGAATGGAGATAGCCGATGCTTCCGAACATCAACCTCGTTTCCGTCCGCGCGGTCGCACGTGACGCGAATCACAACGCGTTCACCGATCTCGTTCGTTTCGGCGATTCGCTCTATCTCACGTTCCGCACCTGTCCCGACGGACACGGCATTGCGCCGACTTCCTCGATTCGCGTTTTGCGAAGCGCGAACGGGAGCGACTGGGAAGAAGTGCACCGTTTCTCGGTCGAAAACCGAGACACCCGGGATCCGCACTTTCTCGTTTTCAACGACACGCTGTTCGTCTACTCCGGGACGTGGGACGCGACGCCCGACGGGATCGTTCGCAGGGAGATGAACGAGCACGTCGGGTATTGCGTCCGAAGCGGCGACGGCGTCGACTGGAGCGATCCGGTCGAACTCGCCTCGACCCGCGGACACTACATTTGGCGCGCGGCGGCTTATGGAGGAAAGGCCTATCTGTGCGGCCGCCGGAAGAGCGGGTTCGTCTCGCTACCGAGCAAACGCTCCGAGTGGGCGATTCAAGAGTCGGCCATGCTCGCGAGCGACGACGGCGTCGAGTTCGAGACCGTCGGTCTGTTCCAGGACAGCTACGGCGATGAGACCGCCTTCGTATTCGCCGATAACGGTGAGGTCGTCGCTCTCGTTCGATGCAGGAACCCGGATCAGCCCGCCTACATTTGTCGTTCGGCGCCGCCGTTCGAGGAGTGGGAGCGCGTCCAGATCGACCGAAACATCGGAGGGCCGATGCTCAACCGGTGGGGAAACTTCCTGCTCGCGGGAGGGCGACGCAGCATGACCGACGATGATCCGTCGACCGTGCTCTACTGGCTCGAGGAGGAACGTCTCGAGGAGGCCCTCGTGCTTCCTAGCGGCGGCGATTGTTCCTATCCCGGATTCGTCGAGATCGACGCTCAGCACGCGCTGGTCGGCTACTATTCGAGCCACGAAGGCTCGGGTGATCCGCCGGCGCCGGCGTCGGTCTATGTCGCCGAAATCGAGCTCGAGGCGTAGCCTCGGAGCTCGAGGCGCAAAGGACCGCCTCCCCGATACGGGGAGGCGGCGGAGAGAAAGGAGACCGATGCCGCGGTGCTACTGCAGTTGGACCTGGTTGCCGGTAAGCGCGTAGATGAAACTCAGCGCGGCTTCCACGCTCGTCGGGTCTTTGCTTCGAAGCGCCTTATACACTCCGCTTAACACCGATCCTTTGAGTCTCCCGGTAAAAGTCCCGCCGTGTCGGAGCTCGGCGACGATGTCCTTCGCCTGGCGTCTCGATACCGGATAGAAGACGCTCGTTTTCTTACCGCCGACGGTCATCCCGCCGCCGGAGGCGGGGGCGTCGAGGGTCACCGTGTACGTCTGCGTTCCGGATGCCGAGGTGTAGGTCGACGTACCCGCGTAGGCGCCGCTGCCGTCCGGGGTTTCGGTGAGCGTAACCGTGCTCGTATAGAGCGTCGTCGAACCCGACGTGGCGGTCGTTACGGAAGTGAACGTGACGAGCCCGTCGCCGTTTTCGGCTATGTCGATCCTTTCGGTGACGATTTTCACGTCGGTCGAGAATGGGCCGAAGCTCGTTACCGATTCGGTGCGCGCGCGGACGGTCTTGGTGCCGTCGGGATACTCGATATAGCGACGCACCGTCGTCGCGCTCTCTTCGAGCTTTCCGGAAACGTATTTCTTGGTGACGTAGCTTATCGCCGACTTGACGACGGCGTCCGTGCCCGTACCGTCGTCGATTTCGGTGTAATACTCGACCACCGTTTCGCCGGTGTCGGCGATGGTCGAAACGACGTGCGCCGAGTAGACCGCGTCGGTAGTTCCCTCTGCGAATCGGGTCGGTTCGGCGGCCGAGGGGTCGGTCGGAAAGTTGTAACCTTCGTCGAGCGGGTCGTCGTGGTCCGTCGAGCTGAAGAGCGTGTCGTAGTATTGGCCGGTGGAGACGCTGTTTGAAACCACCACGTGCTCCTCGACCGTTCCGTCGAAATAGACCGTCCGGTTTGTGATGTAATGGAGCGGGTCGGCCGATCCGGTCTCGTCGACGAGCGCCCAGGCGGGGTCGGTCGCGCCGACCAGGTACTCCTCGAGGACGTAGTTGACGGTCGTCGAGAAGGTCGGGTAGATGTAGAGCTTGACCTGGAAGATCGCCGACGAATCGGTCGGGCCGGTGCCGGAGTACAGTTTGACGAAGAACTCCGCGTCGTTTCCCACGGTCCCGTAGAAGTCTTCGAGATAGGTCGATCCGTCGTACGGATAGCGGACCCAGCCGGAGGATTCGGTCGGTGTTACCGAAAAACCGTTTCCGGTAAACACGTCGCCGGCGGTCGGATTTTGCGTGCTGTCGGGCCAGAGCGCTCCGGCGTTAATCGTACGAATCCCGGCGCGGCCGGCCGCCGAGGCCGTCGCGAGTGTCACCTCCTGCGCCGTCGCCATCGCGAGCCCCGCTTCGAGCGCCGGGATGAGCGCCTGAAGCTCGGCAAGCTCGTCGTTGATTTCGGCCTGCGTCGCCGCCGGACGTTCGAAAAGCGTGCAGCCGGAAAGAACCAGCGCCGCCGCAAGCGCGATCGTCATGATCGTCTGCGCGTGTTTTTTCATCGTTAATACTCCTTTGTGCGCTTCATAGTATACCGCGTCGGAAGCGCCGCTTCTGAATGTTTTGATATCAAGAACAATAGATAGCAATTTCCGTGCCGTCCGTGCCGTGCGAATCGTCACCTGCGTAACTCCTTTATAGATGGAGAGTTGCATGTTTCGCTCCTCCTCCTTCACGCGCGATGCGTTTATGCAAAATGAAGCGTTCGCGACCTCTCGGGCGTTCGGCGCACGATAAGATGCGACGGTTCGAAATGTTCCGAAACGGGCCTGTGACGGAAAGCACACCATGGGTGGGGTATATGGAGGTTACTACCCCATATGTGGCGTAGCTTCGAGTCTCGGGAGGGTGAAAAGGTCGGTGGAACGCAGCCCCCGGAGTGACGCGGCCTCGATGCAAAATGAATACGACCTATGCATCATGCATAGGAGGTGTCGGGCGCGGCGTTTTCGAATGTGGCTCGCCGAATCAAGCCGCTCCGTCAGACGCCGCTGATTTTTGCCAGGATAATCCGATCCATTCTACGCCCCGAAACAAAAAGCGCCTTTCCGGTAAAAACGGCGGCAACCGCGGCGCCGGCGAGATAGCTCACTCCCGGAGGAAGGAGCGGTAGCCCCGGAAGCGACGTCAAGGCGCCGGCCAGATTAACGAGGAAAAAAAGCGCGCTTCCCGCAAGTGCGTGGCGGAAGTACTCGAGGTAGAAGGTAAAGTTCATGAGCGTAAGAAACATCAAATGGAAAAAAACTCCGACGAGAACGATTCGAAGCGTCGCGGTTTCAAGCCCGAGCATTCCGCCGAGCGCCGGAGAAAGGGCAATGAGCGCCGCGCTTATCACGCCCTGAAAAAAAGATTGATCGATCACTCCCTGTGTGAGCTTTTCCATAACCGTATTCTTCCGTCGTTGAATCTCGGCGTAGGTTCCACGTCCGAGTGAAACGAGAAAGCTTCGCAGCGCAAGATAGAAAGAGGTTTCTGAGTCTATGACGAAGTAGACCAGGCCGGGGATCATGCTCAGGTTGGCCACATACACCGCGATATCGAATCGCCCGAAAAGCGAAATAAAGGTTCCCGGCGCCCTCTCCCCGAGCGTAATCCAGTACACGATCTTGTCGACCCACACGGCCCAGGAGTAGAGCATTCCGGTGGCGAACAGCGGAAAGAATCGCTTCATGTACGTCAAAAACCGGCGCGCGTTGCTCCACACCTCCTTCGGCCGGTGCGCGATAAACGACAACAGCATCAACAGCAGCGCTATCCCGAGATGACCGGCGGCGTAGCCGGCGAGAGCGCCGGCGGTCCCGGCCGCACGCCCGAGCAGATAAACCAGCAAAAGCGAAACCGAAAGGCCGGTCGTGTAGATGACGAGTATCCGCACGTACCACTTGAGCAGACTGATGAAGATCATCAAGAGCCAGATGAGGTTGATCGACACGAACAACACGACCGCGCTCGCACGGAAAAGCAAGGGATCGGCCACCGGCGCGTCGAGCGCGGCCGCGAACGCCGAAGAGATCGCAAGAGCCGCGATAAAGGTGGGAACGAGGAAGAACACGAGCGCCCCGGCGGCTTCGCGCTCCTTCCGGGAGAAGAGCATGTCGGCCATCATTCTGGTGTAGACGAAGTGGAGCCCGCCGGAGAGCACCATCGACCACGCGTAGCTATAGATGATGACCCCCATGAAGTGTTCCGGCGCCTCCTTGACCGCGAAGCTCATGAATCGTTGTATCGTCGTGATGCCGACGATCGACAACAGCCACGGTCCGGCAACGATCATGATGCCGGAGAAGGCCACCTTGACGAAGGAACCGATCCCACCGCGCGTTATCGCTTTTCGCAGCTCGAAGCCGATTCCCGCCACGCCTACGTCCTCTTCTCCGACAGAGTCTCGGCGGTCACCGTCCCGCCGTGAGCCATGACACGGAAAATGTTCGCGAACTTTCGGTGGAGATCGGATTTGTCGTAGAATTTCAGGACCCGCTCGCGGTTTCGCACCCGCATCTCCGCGACCTCTTCGGGATGGTCGTGCAGGTAGATCACACCGGCGGCGAGTTTTTCCGCGTCCTTCGACGGCGCGATGAATCGGTCGTCGAAATCGAGCAACTCGGCCACGTTTCCCACTTTCGTCGATACGAAAGGGATTCCCGCGCAGTACGCCTCGAGAATCACCAGAGGTTGCGCCTCGCGAACGCTTGTCAGAAGGACGACGTCGAGGAACGAGTAGTAGTCGA
Source organism: Spirochaetota bacterium (assembly GCA_024275515.1). GTDB lineage: Bacteria > Spirochaetota > Spirochaetia > ARS1246 > ARS1246 > JAJRYZ01. Next base: position 8,911 of record JAJRYZ010000021.1, on the reverse strand, counting down.
GGACGTTCTGTCTCCCGGTAAAATGGAATCGATCGGCAATTTTCATGCTTTCCACCAGGAGCTTGCAGTCTTCGAAGTAGGCCGGATCCTCGTCGGTCGGTCCGATGCAGTGAAACTCCGCCTCCGGAAGCGCGTCGAGCACGATTTTAGCGGTCGCGATAAAAGTCTTGATGTCCTTGATCGGAACGACCCTGCCGACCAGGCCGACGTGGAAACCCGATTCGCGGGGATGCCGTTCGATCGAGAATCGGGCGACGTCGATACCGTTGGGCACGACGAATGTGCGTTTCGGGTCCGCGCCGAGTTCATGTTGCTTCCTGCGGTTCTCCTCGAAAAGCGCCGTAATCGTGTCGGCGCTTCGATAGCAGATTCGACTCAGAGCATTGTAGATGTCGATCCACATGTCACGCTGATACCCGCGGATAAGCTTCGATTTGCGTATCTCCATCTCCCGTTCTTTGTGATAGAGTCCGTGCTCGGTCAAAAGCATCGGTTTGCCGTATCGCAACTTGGCCGCGAGTGCCGCGAGTCCCGCGTACCCGGTGGACACCGCGTGGTAGATATCGGCTTGAGGCGGCTCCGCCCCGAGAACGTTGAATAACATATCGTGCGCCGACTTCCACGCCCAATAGTAGTCGGAAACGCGTACAGGGGATTGTTTCTGCTGTTCGCTTCGGTGATCAGCTTCCAACCCGCTTCACTTTTTACGGCGTCGGCGTGCAGGAAGAACCCTTCGGGGTGAAGCGCGATCAGGCGCTCCAGGTTCGCCGATCCTCCGGCAAAGAGCCGGCGATGCACGGCGGTTATCTCGTCGAGCAGTCGGGATCTTTTCGCCGGTCGGACGACGGAGTCGGCGTTTTCTCCGATCACGAGGTCGACGTTCTCCACGACGTTCTCGGGGAGTTCGTAGCGGTATTTCTGATTCGGCGTGGGCGATATGGTGAAAAGCGAGAACTCTATCTCCGGAAGCCCCCGAATCAGATCGTGGACCCATGCCGAGACGCCTCCGGTGATATAGGGATAAGATCCCTCCAGGACGACGCAGACGCGGACCGGTCGATCATTCACGACCCGGCTCCGACCACATCCGGACCAGTTCCTGCTGATCGGCCCGAACCCACGGCGCCACCGCCCGGACACGCTCGATCGCGGCGGCGACCCGGTCGAACCGTCGGGCGCTGAACTCGACGCTCGCGAGAAGGAACAGAATATCGGGATCGTCTTTCGCCTCTCCCGTGACCCGCTCGAGTATATAGCGCGCCCGATCGGGCGACCCGAGCGACACGAGTACTTCGACCGCGAGAGTAAGATCGGCCTTGGTGAAACGCGAAGCGCGGTAGAGGTCTTTGAGATTGCCGTAGGCCTCGACGAGATAGAATCGTTTAATCGCCGGACGTGAGTCGTTGATTCTCGCGACCTCATAGAACTGCCGTGCTATTCCGCGCCGCGCTTCCGCCGCGGCGCGATCGTCCATCGCCTCGGTCGCCTCCGCGAGCCGCCGCCTGAGCGACTCGATCTCGGTGTTGTAACGGTTTTCAACGGCGTTGATGCTCTCGGCGGCAAAGAGTGCGATTTCAGGATCACGATGCTTGAGCAAACGTTCGAAAATCGACATGAGCTGGAGATTGGTCGCCAGATCGTTTTCACGGCGGGCGAGAACGCGCTCGATGTCGTCGAAGTCGAAAGGCTCTTCGTCGAGCGGACCGACGGAGTTCGCCTTGTAGATAAAGGCGACCGCCGGCAGTAACCCTTCCTCGAGCGCCTTTATCGCCGCCCGCGGGGTGCGGGGAACAAAGTACTGATTGGCGGTCCTGACATAGTCGAAACCGTTCATAGCTTCTGCATTTCAAGCAAGCGTTCGGCCTGCTCAAGGACCTCTTCGGCGCTCTGTTTCTCGCCTGAGAAAACTGAAAAACCGATAACCGCTTCGAGGTTGACCGGAGTATCCTGCACCTGCCAGCTGTCCTGGTTTATCTTCTCAAGCGTCTCGAGACAGAACAGAGAGACGCCGTCGGAGTCGAGATTCGGGTAGATGATCGCCAGCTGCGACTCTTCGCGATAATGAAACAGGTGCGCTCGGTGCTCGGAGAGCGACTCGATTTCGGCCGCGATCGAACCGATCAGTTTTTTCCCCTCTCTGTGTGAGAAGTCCCGGACGATGTCGCCGTAGTTGGTAAAATCGATCAGAACGACGCTGAAATCACCCTTTCGTACTCCCGACCGGCGGGTCTCCTCTTCCAGCATGCGATAGAACTGCGAAAAGAGCGGCAGGCCTGTGTCCTCATCCGTTTCTTCCTTCCGAAAGATCGATTCATGCGACACGGCTTCTTCGATCGAATGCTCGGCGAGAGCGATAATGATATGCAGCAACCGTTCGGTGTAGAGGCTGTACTTTTCGAACGGCATGTCGCCGATGTTTACCACGCCCCAGCCCTTTCGCTGAAGAGAAAGCGGGAGCGTTATCAGATTGCGCCCGGTGTCCATTTTTTTCAGATTGTCATACTGCAGCGTCATGCGTACCGAGAACGACCGATTGTTCCGGAAGACCCATCCCTCGATCGTCCCTTCCAGCGGCAGCGAGGTTGTCGCTTCTTCGCTGTCGACCCACCCACGGTTCGCCGCGAGCACGAGTTGATCGGTCCTCTCTTCGTACTTCCATACCGAAACTCGCGTCGCCCCACTGAAAATCTGGATAGTCTCCAGCAGCGCGTCGAGGGCGTGGTTGGTGTCGAGAGTGTCCAACTTCTGAAGCTGCGTGTACAAGGATGTGATAGACTCGCGCTGTCGGCTCACGCGTTCGTCAAGCTCGCGATTAACCGTCAGCAACGAGTCGGATTCCTGTCTTAGCTGCCAGTTTTCCTTGGACAGTTTTTCGATTCGTTTTTTCAGCTTCTTTTCGGTGGACAGCGAAGCGTTGCGCATGACGCCGATGAAGTAGATGAAGAGAAGCGCGATGGGACCGGGGATCGACGCCGAGCGCAGGAGATTATGCCAGTATCCGTTGAGCAGCGCGCGATCGTAGATCAACGCCAACGCCAACGGCAACGCTCCTGCGACAACCGCGCAGGAGAAAACGAGGCTCAGCACACCCGCACCCGCGCCGTAAACGGCCGCGATAAGGAGCGAGCCGAGGAAATACGGGGTATAATAGAGATGCGGGAACCCCGGTTGATCCGTGAAAAACAGGTTGACCACGCCGGTCAGCAGCGCAATCGACGCGGCTTCTATGATGATTGTCGTTGTGCGCCTGCCCTGCATAGTTGGATTTGAGTATATCGATTTTGTCCGATTCTGTCTGGTGGAAATATCACCGGCCGAGTGGAGCGTGTAACGATGTTGAAACTGCGACTTTTGGTGTGTGCGCTGTTGATTATCTCCCTGGATGCGTCGGGGCAGGAGACCGCGGCGGGAGGCGCCGTCTCTTCCGCGGACGACGGTGCGGCCGTCGGAGAATCCGAGCAGCAACCGCTACTGCCGGAAGTCGGAAAGGTCAAACCGGAACCGATTTTCCCGAACGAGTCCAGCGCGCTTATCGCGATCGAGGCCGAAGACGCAGTCTCGACGAATCTGGCGAAGGAGCCGACACTCAACTACGGCGCGTCCGCGTTTCGCACGCTTCAGCTGAGCAGGTACACCGCTCTGGCCGGCGGCGCCCCGTTTTTCGCGGAGTTCGTTTTCTATGTCGAACGAGAGGGAACGTATGAGTTCTGGTACGGAGGGACGCCGCCGGGACCGCGCGAAGACCTGTTCCCTTCTTACGCTTCGCCCTTTGTGTATCGGATAGACGACGGCGCCGCGGTCTCCGTCTATCGTGAGAACGTCACCGTCTTTTCCGGCTACACACCCGCCTACTATTGGGTGAGAGTCGGAGATCTCGAGTTCGATCCGGGTATTCACACCATTCGCTTCGAGATCACCGAAAAACGACGCTTCGATGGAAAGTACTTTTTCTACCTCGATTCGCTTTTCTTCGTCGACCGCGAGGCGTTCGACCCGGGAGTCGACCCGACGCCCGAGGTGTTTCCGAAGAGCCTCGACGGCGCCGAATTCGATCAGCCTTTCCGCTCGATCGTCGACTACGAGTATCTGATTTCGCAGAATCCGGACGACATTCGACCCTACATCGAGCTTTCGCTGATTTACTCGCTCATCGGTGACTACAACAACGCGCTCAAAAACCTCAACCGCGCCGCCCTCATCGCGCCGTCGGATCCCGAGATACAGCTACTCTCGGCGAAAAACCGGATCTGGAAAGGGGACGCGGCGGAGGGACTGCGGGCGTACCGGCGGCTGTTGGAGACGGACCCGTCGTTTGCCGACGGATGGGCCGAGGCCGGGAAGGTGGCGGCCTGGATCGGAAAGTACCGCGAGTCGATCCGGTTCTACCGCTCGGGACTGCGCCAGTTTCCCGATGATCTCAACCTCATCGTCAATTTGGGGATCACCTATCTATGGGATAATCAACCCGATCAGGCGGAAGTTATGTTCGACCGCGCGGAGACGGTGGCGTTCGAGGACGTATCGCTCATCACCCGATTGGGCAGTATCTACCTGGTCAACGGCTATCCCGACCTGGCGATAAAAACTTTCCGGAAGGCGATCGGGCAGTACCCTGAATATCTGGTTCTCTACCTCGCGCTTGAGAGCGCCTATGCGGCGACCGGACGGCCCGACGACGCCGAGCGGATTCACAGTCAGATTGCGGATCGATTCGTCGAGTCGGCAAAGCTCTCCTCCTATCTGGACACATTCGCCATCAAGCAGAGGATGAAGGAAAACCTGATAGCCGAATATCAACGTCGGCTTGAACGCGAGCCGGACAACCTCGCTTTGCGTGAACTGCTGGTGCAGACCTACTTTTGGAACGGCCTCAGGCGCAGAGCGATCGAAGAGAATCTCAACATCTTAACCAACTACGCCTACAGGGCGGTGATCGAATTCGATTCGAGAAACGCGGATCTGCTCGAAACGGTCGATCGGCTGCACGTATACGGCCGTTTTCTTTCCAACGTCCCGCAGCGAGCCGGCGATCTGCGACGGCGGCTCGCTGCGGCGGCGGAGGAGTATGTCAAGGCGGTCGACGCCCATGAGCGCTATCTGGCCAAAGTCGCCGCCGCGCGCGAAAAAGGCGAAGCGCCCCCGTCGGTCGAGGGAGTGCAGCCGGCCGAACGACGCGTCGCGGCCGAGAATGATCTGGCGAATCTTGTTCGCGAGATCGAGAGCTACATCGATTGGGTCGAGGCGCGTGTGGAGGAGACGGCCCGGGCGGATACGCTCGTCGAACCGTTTCTGGCCCGGGAGCAGGATGATCGCGAGGCGTTTGCGCTGGTGACGGCCTCGGTCGGATGGGAGTGGGACCGACGCGCGACGGTCGGGGAGTTGCAGGCGGTTTCGGAGAACGGCGTCGTCCTTGCCGACTACATCCTGTCGAGGATCTATCAGATGGAGGGCGACTACGACCGCGCGATCGAGTATGCGCAACGAGCTCTGGACCCGAAATCGCTCCTCGTTCCGGCCGTGTTCGCTTTGAATCAGGCGGAGTTCTGGGCCGACATCGATGGAAACGCCATGCCGTATTGGCCGGAGAACGCGTTCGTTTCGTACCAGGAGTACGTTCCGCGGATCAACGAGACGGCGCGCAGATTCGGCGTGGCGCCGACCGCACGGGCGGGACTTTTCTCGGAAGGAACCTACGACCGGGCGCGCGACCTTGGCAATGAGCTCGATCGGATCAGACAAGTTGCTCAGTCTTCACGACTGGACGTCGAGGACGCCGTTGATGCGCTTCATACGGTGCTCGAGAACCGACTCCGACGGCTGTGGTATCGAGTCGACCAGGACACCTATCTGCTTCGGTTCGAACTCGGCGATTATTATCTGCTGGAGAAGGAGTACCGGGCGGCGATCGCGGAGTTTCGAAAGGTGCTCAGAATCGATCCGTGGAACACGAGCGCCACCTTCAAACTCGGAACGCTCTATCAGCTCGCCGGCGACTGGCGAAAAGCGATGGAGAAATATCGGCAGGTCTACTTCGCCGACCCCAAGTTCGAAAACGTCGCCGGCAACTACAACGATCTCGCCCGCGCTCACGCCGATTCGCTCGCGTTCGAAAACTATCTCATGGCCGATTCGTCGCGGATCGGCTATCACGCTCAGGCGTCTTTTACGAACAATCTGAGCGGCGCGATCGGATTGGACTTCGGCATTACTTCCGACACCGTACGCAGAACGCAGGCGTACGGCGGCGTGCTCCCCGACGGCTATCAAATAAACGCGGCGACCGTATCGGTTCCGATCACGTTTTCCCGCATCCAAACGACACTTCGGCCCAAGGCGGGCGTCGAAGTCGTACCCACGCTGCTGACCGGTTCGGTGACTACTCCGGCGAACGCGTCGAATCCGGTCTACGTGATGAGCACTTACGCCGTCGAACCTACGCTTGGATTCGAGGCGGGCGCGAACGTGGGGCCGCTCTATCTCGGTGGGGTGTTCACCTACGGAAGGGTCGCGGAAACCTACTACTCGTCGGGAACGCGGGTCATGTCCCGCTCGGGTGAGATCAACGCGGTGCTGTCTTTGGGGTTTCTCGATATCCCGCTGCTCGCCTACAGTTCGGCGCGTACCTACGCCAAAATCGACCTGCGATTGCAAGACGGGGCGGATCCGAATCTGTTGCTTACCTTTGTCGATGAGCTGAACCAGGTTTTTCACATAAGAGACAATCCGTGGACCAACCTGACGCTGACGGGAACCGTCGTTTTCGAGCGGGCTTCCGATCCGACCGTCGACGCGTATTATGCTCCCGACGACGTGCTCAACCTCAAAGGAGGGCTCAATTTTGCGACGTGGATCGGCGTCGGCAACGGGAACGTGCTTGGGATAAGCGTGCTCGGAAACGCCGGACTGTATACTTCGCGGGTGTTTGACCCGGACGCCGCGAGATTCTTGAGCCTGGAGACGCAGGCCCGGATAGAGTTTACGAAGGGCGAGTCGACCTACTACGCGACCCTCGCGGGATCGGCAACCTTCGACGAGTTCCCCTCGCCGGAGTATTGGTCCGTGTATCTCAGGCTCGGCTACACGGCAAAACTGCCGAGACTGTTGGCGGAATAGACCCTACGCCGTGCTGAAGAGATTCTCGCATTCGGCGAACAACGGATCGTCCCGGATCGCATCCAGATAACCGGAAGCGAAGTACTCAATATCTTCTTGTTTGAGCGACGTCTGCCGAAGCACGTCGTTCATGAGCTCGAGGTCGAGCGGGGCGTCGGCATAGAGGTCGATATTGGAAGTAAAAAAGTCGGCGACCGAAACGAAGAGAATGATCTGTTTGTGTCGTGAAGTGATGCTTGCCGACCCGTGTTCCTCGGCGGCGTCGACGAATATGTCCGGAAAGTTCCACTCCCTGAGAACCGCACCACCGACGCGCTTATGGTTGGTGCCGAACAAACGCTCCTCGACCCGGCTTATTCGTATTCGTTCTCGGCCGGCCGTCTCGAGCACCTGCCCGTAAGTCGCCGGGTCGGCGTTGTAGAGGGCCACTTGACCGATGTCGTGCAGCAGCCCGGCGAGGAAGCATGTTTCGGCGATCCCGCGATTGGCGGTGCGTAACGCCATGTCGCGCGCCATGAATGCGTTCACGATCGAATGCTTCCAGTAGAACCGGTAGAAATCGGCGCTCTTCTCCTTCGAAAACATGTTCGAAGCGGTCACGAGAAGAACAAGATTTTTGATGTTCTTAAACCCGAGAAGAGTAATCGCCATTTGGAGGTTCCGTATCTGCTTCTGTCGGGCGTAGAGAGCCGAGTTGGCGACTTTAAGGATCTTTGCAGCAAGCCCGGGGTCCAGCTTGATAGTATCCTCGAGTTCGCGAAATGAAATATCGATATTGTCTTCCGCGATGCTCATGATTTTGGTCGCGACATCGGGAATAACGGGCAGGTTTTTCAGATACCTCGTGTAGTCATCCATGGCTCGTACCGAGATTGTAGCCGCACGACCGGGTTGGTCAAGGTCTCGATCGTCTCGGCGGTGGTTCGGCGAAGGGACGATCGTGTGCGCGGCGCGGCGGCACGGGTCGTGCGCGGAAGGACAAAAAAAAGCCGGCGCTTGCCGGCTTTTTACTCGCAACCGGATACACAATGTGTAGCCGCTGCAAGCCTGACTCTTTATAGTAACATCGTGACGAGATGATCTCCGACGGCACGGCCGTCGATCCGGAGCCCCGCAAGAGCCCGGACATGAGACTCAACATCCACGCCCGAGATAAGATCGCTCAGGCGTGGAGACAACCATCCGGCGGGTTTATCATCGCAACCTCCCATCACTTCGGTTTGCTCTGTACATTCATAATATACCGCACGCTTCGGTCGGCGTCAAACGGATCAACGATTTCTCGGAGAAAAGCTCGATACCTGCGCGAGCTCTTCGAACAACGCCCTCTCGCGGCGGCTGAGTTTCTTCGGGACGACGATCTGGATGCGGGCATAGAGGTCGCCTCTGCCTTCCTTCTGGTTGCCGAGGCCCTTCGCTTTGAGGCGAATGCGTTTACCGCTTTCGATTCCTTCCGGAAGCGTTATTTCCGCGGTTCCCTGGACCAAAGGCACCTGGATCACGGAGCCGAGAGCGGCTTCCCACGGGGTGACGGGCACCGTTACTTCGATGTGCTTCCCGTTGACACTGAAGCGCGGATGAGGGGCGATCCGGATGGTGAGATAGAGGTCGCCCGGCGGCGCTCCGTCGGACGCTTTTCCCCCTTGCCCCGGGAGGCGGAGTCGTTTCCCGTCGGTTACGCCTTTGGGGATCGTAACCTGGTACGATTTCGTCGTCGTGCGTGCCCGGCCGTCGGGGGTACGCTCGACCGCGCTGAGCGTCACGCTTTTTCGACCGCCTGAATAGGCGTCTTCGAGAC
>JAJRYZ010000020.1 GCA_024275515.1 Spirochaetota bacterium | reverse complement strand
GGGGAAGCCGGCGGCGCGGTCGTTTTTTCCGGCACGCCGGAAGGACTGGTCGAGCGCGGCCGGGGACACACCGCAGAGGCACTCGGAAGGACCGGCGATTGTTGCGTCGCCGAAAAAGCGCCGGCGTTCTCGTCACGTCGAACCCGTGAGAACAGAATCGTTATTCGAAAGGCGCGAGAACATAATCTTAAAGATATCGACCTTGTGCTGCCGCTGAACAAGCTGACCGTCATTACCGGCGTTTCGGGGAGCGGGAAGAGCACCGTCGCCTTCGATATTCTTTTCTCGGAGGGGCAGCGACGCTATCTTGAATCGCTCAACGCCTACGCCCGGCAGTTTGTCCGGCCGGCGTCCCGGCCCGACGTCGATTCGGTCGTCGGAGTGCCGCCTACGGTTGCGATCGAACAGCGGACAAGCAGGGGAGGGCGAAAAAGCACCGTCGGCACGGTAACCGAGATTTACTACTTCCTCCGGCTGCTGTTCGTAAAACTCGGGGCTCGGCACTGTCCCGACTGCGGACTTCCGATCGAATCACAGACAATTGATCGCGTGCTGGCCGAAGTGAGCGCCTCGTATCGTGGAAGGGAAATCGAAATCCTCGCTCCGCTGGTGGTTTCCCGAAAAGGCTACTACACCGACCTCGCCGAGTGGTCCCGAAAGAACGGCTTCGAGAGGCTCCGAGTCGACGGGGTCTACCTCGCCACCGCCGCGTGGCCGAGACTCGAAAGATACCGCGAGCACACGATCGACGCACCGGTCGGCCGGATCGTTCCTTCGCTCGCTAACGAGCGCGACTGCCGGCGGTTGCTCGCCCGCGCTTTTCACGTCGGCTCGGGCGCCGTCCGGATTCTGGAAGTGCGTCGCGGCGGACGAGACGCGGAACGTTTTTTTTCAACGACCCGCTCGTGTCCGGGATGCGGACGGAGTTTTCCCGAACTCGACCCGCGTCTCTTCTCCTACAATTCGCGGCACGGTTGGTGTCCACGCTGCCTCGGGGCCGGCGTTGTTTCGGAAGAGGAGGAGCGGTGGTTCGACGCCGGGGAGGGAGACGCCGAGCCGTGTCCCGCGTGCGGGGGACTGCGACTGAGCAGAGAAGCCTTGGCGGTCACCTTTCAAGGAAAATCGATCGCCGACTATTCGGCGCTTTCAATATCCGATCTGAAGAGCGAGATAGCCGAGATCGCCTTGAACGAACGTGACGCCGCGGTCGCGCACGACCTCTGCGCGGAGATTCGGGCGCGGTTGTCGTTTCTCGAGCAGGTCGGGTTGAGTTACCTCACGCTCGATCGCGCCGCGCCGACGCTCAGCGGTGGAGAAGCGCAACGCATTCGTCTGGCGGCGCAGCTGGGGTCGAATCTCCGAGGCGTGTGCTATGTGCTCGACGAGCCGACGATCGGACTGCACGCAAAGGATAACGAGATGCTGCTTGCGACGCTTCACGACCTGAGAGGCAGGGGCAACACCGTGGTCGTCGTGGAGCACGATGAGGAGACGATTCGCAGCGCCGATTATGTCGTCGACCTCGGCCCCGGCGCCGGCGCCGCCGGCGGCGCGGTCGTCGCCTCCGGATCGATCGGGGCGATCGAAAGGTCGAAGCGATCGGTAACCGGACGCTTTCTCACCGCTCCGCTTCTCCATCCGCTTGTCGCCGACAGGCCGGCCCGCGCAGGCGGCGTCGTATCGATCCGGGGGGCGAGCGTTCACAATCTCAAACGGGTCGACGTCGATTTCCCGCTCGGCCGGCTCATCTGCGTGACCGGAGTCAGCGGCAGCGGAAAGAGCACGCTTGTTCGTGACGTGTTGCTGGCGTCGCTGCGTCTAAGACGCCGCCGGCGCGTCGGCGCGTGCATCGGATGCGAAGCGATGTCGGGATACGAGACGATAGACCGGGTCGTCGAGGTGGATCAGGCGCCGATCGGGAAAACGCCTCGTTCGTGTCCGGCGACCTACCTCGGGGTGTGGGATCATATCCGAACGCTTTTCGCCGAACTGCCGGAGGCCCGGATGCGCGGATACGCGCCGGGTCGTTTCTCGTTCAATACGCACGGGGGTCGGTGTGAGGTGTGCAAAGGGCAGGGGTACGAACGGGTTGAAATGAGTTTTCTTCCCGACGTCCGGGTCGTTTGCGACGCGTGCGGCGGCAAGCGATTCGACGCCGAGACGCTCTCGGTACGATTCAGGGGAAAATCGATTCACGACGTCCTTGAAATGAGCATCGATGAAGCGGCGGAGTTCTTTTCGTTTCATCCCAAGATCCGACACACGCTTTCGATTATGAAAGAGGTCGGCCTCGGGTATCTCACCCTTGGGCAACAGAGTCCCAGCCTAAGCGGCGGCGAAGCGCAACGGCTGAGGATCGTCACCGAGCTCGCCGGAACGAGCGGTGATTCCGCTTTCCGAGGTCGGCGGCAATCGACGCTCTACGCGCTCGACGAGCCGACGATCGGACTGCATATGGCCGACGTTGAAAGGCTTATCGTCGTGCTTCACCGTCTGGTCGACAGGGGAGACACCGTCGTGGTTGTCGAGCACAACCTCGACGTTATCTCCGAGGCCGATTGGATTATCGACCTCGGTCCCGGTGGGGGCGAGTCCGGCGGAGAGGTGGTCGCTACCGGCTCTCCGCGCGACGTCGCGCGAAACGGCGCCGCCTCGCACACCGCGCGTTATCTGGCGAGTTTTCTCGAGAAACGAAGCTCCGCCTGATGCCCGTGACGGGACTCTTTTACACGTTATAGGTACCGGCGGCCACGTCGCCGCCCGAACCGGTCCAGTTGGTGTGGAAAAACTCGCCGCGGGGTTTGTCCAGCCGTTCGTACGTGTGCGCGCCGAAGTAGTCGCGTTGCGCCTGAAGCAGATTCGCCGGCAGCCGTTCACTCCGATATCCGTCGTAGAAACTCAACGCGGTCGTAAACGCGGGAACCGGTATGCCGGACTCCACCGCCAGTGAAACCACACGCCGCCACGACGGCTGACAACGGTCGATTACGTTGCGGAAGTGATCGTCGAGCAGCAGATTCGCGATGTTTCGGTCCTTATCGAAAGCTTCCTTTATCTTTCCGAGGAAAACGCTTCGTATGATGCAGCCGCCGCGCCACATAAGAGCAATGGCGCCGAAATCGAGGTCCCAGGAGTACTCCCTTGCGGCCTCTCGCAACAACATGAACCCTTGCGCGTACGATACGATCTTCGAAGCCAAAAGGGCCTGCCTGACGTCTTCGACCAAACGCGCACGATCGCCGGAAAAATCGGCGTCGGGGCCGCGGAGGAGCTTCGACGCGGTAACCCGCTCCTCTTTGAGCGCCGACAGACACCGCGCGAAGACCGCCTCACCGATCAAAGTGACCGGCATACCCAGGTCGAGGGCGCTGATTCCGGTCCATTTCCCCGTGCCTTTCTGTCCCGCCGTGTCGAGGATCTTTTCGACGAGCGGCCGGCCGTCTTCGTCTTTGAACGCGAGAATATCGCGCGTTATTTCGACGAGATAGCTGTCGAGCTCGCCCCGATTCCATTCGGCGAACACCGCGTGCATCTCCTCGGCGCTCATACCGCCGAGGTTTTTGAGAAGACTATAGGCCTCGCAGATCAACTGCATGTCGCCGTACTCTATACCGTTATGGACCATCTTGACGTAGTGTCCCGCGCCGTCGTTGCCGACCCAGTCGCAGCACGGCGTGCCGTCCTCGGTTTTGGCCGCTATACTCTGGAATATGTCCTTGATAAGCGGCCACGCTTCCGGGCTTCCGCCGGGCATAATCGACGGACCGCGCCGGGCGCCTTCCTCGCCGCCGGAAACGCCGGTCCCGATATAGAGCAGTCCCTTTTCTTCAAGTTGCTTTGTGCGGCGAATCGTGTCCGGGAAGTGGGAGTTGCCTCCGTCGATGATCAGATCTCCCTCGTCGAGGTGCGGCACGACCATTTCGATGAATCCGTCGACGACCTCGCCGGCCTTGACCATAAGCATCACTTTCCGTGGACTCTTGAGCATTCCGACGAACTCTTCGACGGTGTGCGCGCCGATAATCGTCTTGCGCCCATTCGCCGCGTTCCGAAGAAAGTCGTCGACTTTCGAAACGGTTCGATTGAACACCGCCACGGCGTATCCGTGGTCGTTCATATTCAATACGAGGTTCTGACCCATGACCGCAAGGCCGATGACTCCGATGTCCGCCTGTTTTGACATGCCGTTCCTCCGATTGTTGGTGCTATCCTACGATACGAACCGGTCGCGATGCGACCAGAGCCCGATCGCCGGATTCGAAATGTAGTAAATCCGCTCACCGTCGGCGAGCTCGTTCCATCCGTCGGTAAGACGCGCCGGGTCGTAGCGTTTGATCGTCTCGTCAAGCGCGGCGTATCGATAGTTGACCCCTTCGATCTGTTCCCGGGTGAGGCCGCCGGGACAGTAGGTGATGGTGAAACGATTCTCGGCGGAGCCGTGAATGAGGTGCGCCGCCGCGCTCAAATTTGCACGGATATCGTCGCGGTCGGCGACGTATTCGAGAATCTCCTCGCTCGTCACATACCCGTACTTGCGGATGAGGGTGTCGATCGCGGGATCCTCTCCGAACTCGCCGACGCCCGGCGCGAGAACGATCAACTCTCCCCCGTCGGCGATCGCCATTCGGGTACGGTAGACGCTCTTGTTTCCGAGCCACGTGCTTTTGAACTCGTCCGGGTCGAGATAGACGACGACCTTTTCGAGCGGATCGTCGAGCATGGTGAAGTTGATCTCGAGTGAAAGCGCGGCGGCGCGCGCGAAACATTCGTTGTCGTCGCCGACGAAAAGCCCGCGGGTCACGAGCCGACCGTCCTCGCCCCTGCCGACTACCGTCAGCACGTAGACGATCGGCAGGTGCGCCGCAAAATGCTCGGACGCGTAGTCGAGCACCCGGCGCACCGGAGTGTCGGCGCGCCCCATGATTCGCTCCATTCCGTAAACGGCGCCGAGAAAGTGACTCTTGTTTATCCCTTCGCTCCCGCCGGTTCCCACGAAGATGTTCTTGTTGTGGTTGGCCATCCCGATCACTTCATGGGGAACTACTTGTCCGATGGAAAGGATCAGGTCGTGTCTCCCTTCGACGAGCAATCGATTGACCTGCGCGGGCCAGTCGTAGTCGAGCCTGCCTTCGGATACTTCGTGAACATACTCCGACGGTACCCTCCCGAGGGTCGTCACGTCATCGCGGAAGCGATGAACGCGAAACAACTCCGGTGGAACCGCTCCGAACATGCTCTCCAGCTGGTCGGCGGTCATGGCGGAGTGCGTGCCGAGGGCAGGCAGAACGTCGCGCATCGCCTCGCCGTAGTACCTGAACGCGGCTTCGGTGAGCACTCCGGCGCGTGAGTGATACCTCGTATAGTCGGGCGGAATCGCGAGCACCCGCCGTCGCTTCCCGAGCGAAGCCAATGCGCTCGACAACAGCTCGGACAGCTCACCGTCCGAAAGCGAAGCGGAGCTCGAACCGTGCGCGCAATAGAGCATGAGTCACTCCTTCCAGGGCGGGTTCTCGGGAAGATAGGCGTCGAACTCGGCGATGAGTTTCCGCTCATATGCGCCCGAATAGGCGTCCGACAGGAACCGGTCGAGCGCTTCGTCGAAGAATCGGCGCCACGACGCCTCCTCGTTGCCGGGGTTGACCGGAAAGAAGAGTGCGTCGTTCGCGCGTCCCGCTTTCAGGTCCCCGGGAGCGTCGCCGATCATAAGCATGCGCGAGGCGTCGTACTTCCCTCCGGCGGCCATGGCCAGGTGTTCGGTCTTGGTCCCGAGCTCTTGACCGGCGATGAATCGCACGTAGCGGTCGATCCCGTGTTCGGCCCATTCGCGGTCGAGCGCCTCCTGAGGCGTTTGAGAGACGACGACGACGTCGGCCCGGCTCTGCATTTTTTCAAGCGATTCGCGGACGAGCGGAAAAGGAGGAACGTTTCGAACGATATCCTCGATTCGTTCGTTGACCTCGAGCGACCATGCGTAGGCGCGTTTCAGGTCGGGGTCGGGATTGCGGCCAAGCTCGGCCTCGAGCGCGGGGTTTCCGAGTTTGGACTCTCGTTCGATCCAGGAGCGCAGTCCGGCGAGTTCCGGGACGACGACGTTCCTCGCGCGAACTTCGGGCCGTTCGGAGAGAAGCGTGAGCGCACGGGTCACCGCAAGAAAGCGGTTGCACCATCGCGTTTTCGAGTAGAGGTTGACGAACTCCCACACTTCACGCGCGTATTTGGAAACCGCCTGGAGGTCGAAGTGTTTAATGAAGGCCGGGCAGAAACATTCCTTGTGCTTGATTTCCATGCTGTCGAACGCGCAACCGTCGGAGTCTATGCCGATGAAAAAGCGTTTCTCGGGCGTTAGGTTTTTCAATCGAGTAATCGCATCGCTCATCGCATCGCTTTCCTTTCGTTTCGGTTTTCTATACTATGCGGGACTGGATATCACACATGACGACACCCAGTCAACAAATAAGGATTCGAGAATGAAGCCGATCGACGTGACCATAATCGGTGGCGGGATGATAACCAACGATCTCATTCTGCCGTCGATCTATCATCTGCAGAGGACCGGCGTTGTCGGGTCGGTCAACGTATGCGCGTTGAACTCTCCTCCGCTACGGGCCCTTGCCGAAAACGCGGAGATTCTCGAGGCGTTTCCCGGAGCGACCTTTACCGCCTATCCGTCTCTCGACGCGCCGCAGGAGGAGAACTTCCCCGATCTGTACCGCGAGGTGCTCTCGCGTCAAAAGCCGCGTCAGATAGTTGTGGTAGCGATGCCCGACCAACTCCACTATCGCGTGGTAAAAGAGGCGCTCGAACGCGATCAGCACGTTCTGTGCGTAAAACCGCTCGTGCTGCACTACGCCGAAGCCGAGGAGCTCAGAGACCTCGCCTACGAGAAGGGGCTGTTCGTCGGCGTCGAGTATCACAAACGGTTCGATCGACGCTCACTGATCGCGCGACGCGGGTATCGACTCGGCCGATTCGGCGAGTTCGTCATGGGCGAAGCCAAAATGATCGAACCGTATCTCTATCGGTCGTCCAATTTTCAGAACTGGTTCACCGTCGACAAGACCGACCCGTTCGTCTACGTCGGCTGTCACTACGTGGACCTTGTTTACTTTATCACCGGGCTCAAACCCGTCGAACTGTCGGTGGCGGGGGTCAAAGGGCGCTTCCCGAACGGGAACGAAGGATATATGTGGGCGAACGGCCGCGTAATTTACGAAAATGGGGCGATCCTATCGGTGACCGACGGTCTGGGATACCCGGACGCCGGCGCCGGATCGAACGAACAGTGCCTCACGATGTTTTGCGAGGGCGAGGGGAAGAGCGGCATGATCAAACACAACGATCAATTCCGCGGGGTCTCTCACAGCTATCTCGACTCCATCGGCGTCGGCGGTTCTCATTTCAACTACATCAATCCCGACTTCTACCGTCTCGTTCCTTGGGAGGGCGACGGATTCAAGCCGGTCGGTTACGGGTTCGAGTCGATCGCCGCCACGGTACGCACGGCGCACGGAATCGAAAGCGATCTCGTCGGAATGAGCGAGCGCGACTCGCTCGAGAAGCGCCGCGCGGCGATCCGCGATGCCGACGAGAGGGGAATCATCGCCACGCCGGCCAACAGCTATATCAACGAGCTCGTCGTCGAAGCGGCGCGGCTTTCTATTACCTCCGACGGCCGCCGCGTTCGAATCGTCTACGGTGAGAGCCCGCACGTCGAAAAGGTCGACTGATCGATCGGCGGCGGGCCTCACGGGTACCGCGAATAAAGGGTGTCGCTTGAGTGAAACGCGCCGAAGCGACGTCCGTAAAGGAGTGTAACATGGCAGTTTACAGTCTCGTTCCGATCGAAGTGCCGACGATAAAAACCAAGTATCGGACGATCAAGACCAAACTTCCCGTGCCCGAATCGATTCCCATCTTCGAATCGCTTCAGGGGAGCGAACCTCGGTCGATGATGGGACAGCCTCCGGTCGTCTGGGACCGGGCGGAGGACTTCAGTGTTTTCGACCGCTGGGGAAACCGATGGATCGATTGGTCCTCCGGCGTGCTTATCGCCAACGCCGGCCACGGTCGCAAGCGCATCGTTCGTGCGCTTCAGGAACAGCTCAAAAAGCCGCTTCTCTCGGCCTACGTTTTCGTTCACGAAGGTCGCGCGGAGCTTACGCGGCTGCTCGCCGACCTATCGCCCGCGCCTTCCGACTACAGCGTCTTTCTCCTCAGCACGGGAAGCGAAGCGATCGAAAACGCGCTCAAGCTCGCGCGGACCTACGCGATAGAGAAACACGGGCGGAAAAAGAAGTATATCGTTTCGTTCGAAAACGCGTTTCACGGCCGGACCATGGGAGCCCAGCTCGCCGGTGGAATGGAGAAGCAGAAGGCGTGGCTCGTCGACGAGGGCGCGACTTTTGTCCAGGTCCCGTTTCCGGACGGATACAAAAACGAAGACGTCTCCTTCGACCTGTTCCTGTCGACGCTGAAGTCGAAGAGGGTGAAACCGGAGCACGTCGCGGCGGTCATTACCGAGTCGTATCAGGGCGTCGGGCCCGATTTCCTTCCGTACGACTACGCGCAGAGACTTCAGGAGATGTGTCGCCGGCACGACGTCTGCATGATCTACGACGAAGTCCAGGCCGGCTTCGGCAGAACCGGTAAAATGTTCTGCTTCGAGCATTACGACGTCGTGCCGGATCTCATCGTCTGCGGAAAAGGGATATCGAGCTCGTTGCCGATCTCCGCGGTCGTCGGCCGCAAAGAGATCCTGGACCTATACGCCCCCGGATCGATGACTTCGACGCACTCGGCTTCTCCGCTCCCCGTGGCCGCCGCGATCGAGAATATCAAGATCATTCGGGAAGAAGGTCTGGTCGAACATGCCGCCGAAATGGAGCCGGTTCTGATGGCGGGTCTCGAACGCGTTCGGCGGAAATATCCCGATGTTCTCGGTTGTCTTCACGGAAAGGGGCTGGTCGCCGGTCTTCAGGTCGTCGTTCCCGGGACGAAAACTCCCGATGCCGACACCGCCACGCGGATCAACGTCGCGTGTTATCAGCGCGGGCTGCTGATGTTCGCGCCCGTGGGAATCGGGGGCGAATGCATCAAGGTCTCCCCGCCGTTGACCATCACCGCCGACGCCATCGACGAAGCCGTCGGAGTTCTCGAAGAAGCGTGCGACAGGGTGCTGGGCGCGACCGGATGATCGATCTCCGTGGCCGGCCGGCGGGCGGGCGGACGCGTTGATCGAGCGCGGAATAGGAGTCATTATTGCGGGGTGGCGGCGGTGTCGGTCGAAGACTGACGCTACGTAAGACGCGATAGCACAAGGAGAAACTAATGGATTATGTTCGGGAGATGTTCGGCCTCGAGGGAACACGCGTCGCGATTACCGGCGGCGGCGGCGTCATCGCCGGAGCGATGTCCGAGGCGTTGCTCAAAGCCGGCGCATCGGTGGCGCTGTGGGACATCAAAAAAGAGTTCAGCGACGCGGCGGTGGATCGGCTGAGCGAAAGTACGGGCGCATCGGACCGCCTGCTGTCGGTTGAATCCGACGCGATGGACCACGCGTCTGTTCGCGGTGCGGTCGACGAAACGGTCGACGGCATAGGCGGGCTCGACGTGCTTATCAACGCGGCCGGCGGCAATCGCGGAAAGAGTTCTTTTATCGAAACCGACATGGAGCAGTTTGAGTTCGTGCTCAAACTCAATCTCGTAGCCGGTCTGATGGTCCCCACGCAGGTGGTCGCCAAGTACTGGATCGACAACGAACGGCCGGGCGCCGTGATCAATCTTGCCTCGATGGCGTCCTACATTCCGCTTTCGGGCGTATGGGCGTACGACGCGGCGAAATCTGCGGTCATGAACCTGACGATGGGCGCGGCGAAGGAGTTTGCTCCTCATCGAATCCGCGTCAACGCGATCGCGCCCGGATTCTTTATCGGGAAGCAGAACCGCGCTCTGCTTATCGACGAGAAAACCGGCGATCTCACACCTCGGGGGCAAGCGGTGATAGACCATACGCCTTTCGGTCGGTTCGGCGAAGCGTCGGAGCTCGCGGGCGTAACGCTTTTTCTCGCGAGCGAGAAGGCCGCCGGGTTCGTTACCGGGGTAACCGTTCCGGTCGACGGCGGTTATCTGGTGCACAACATCTGATAGGCGCGTTTTCGATGTTTTTGGACGACAATTTCCTTCTCGACACCGACACCGCCGTCGAGCTTTATCACGCGTACGCCGAGGGGCCGCCGATTTTCGACTACCATTGCCACCTGCCGCCTGAGGCCGTGTCGGAAAACAAATCCTACGACTCGATCACCGACCTCTGGCTCGGAGGCGATCACTACAAATGGCGCGCGCTGCGCGCCGCCGGCGTTCCCGAACAACTCGTCACCGGAGACGGCGGCGAGTGGGAACGCTTCGAGGCGTGGGCGCGAATCGTCCCTACGACGATCGGGAATCCGCTCTATCAATGGACTCACCTGGAGCTGCGCCGGTACTTCGGAATAAACGATCTGCTCGACGCCCGGAATGCGCGGAAGATCTACGACAAGTGCAACGAGCTTGTGAAGACCGACGGTTTTCGGGTTCGTCGGCTGATGGAACGGATGAACGTGTGTTTGGTGTGCACGACCGACGATCCGACCGACGACCTCGCTCATCATCGAACGATCGCGGCCGATCCTTCGTTTTCCATTCCCGTCTATCCGACCTTCCGCCCCGACCGTGTGTTCAGAGCGGACGACACGACGTACTGGAACAACTGGGTCGATCGGCTCGCCGAGCGTTCGGATATCGATATTTCCAGTTACGACGAACTGATGCGCGCGATCGAATCGCGCGCGGACGACTTTCACGCGGTCGGGTGCAGACTCTCGGATCATGGCATTGAAGCGCCTTTCCCCGTCGGGACCGTCGACGAAGCTCGAAAAACGTTCCTCAGGGCGAGACGAGGCGACGCACCGAGTCCGGAGCAAACGCACCGGTTCTCGGGCGCGGTTCTTCTCGAGCTCGGGCGAATATATCACGCCCGCGGCTGGGTAATGCAGATTCACCTGGGGGCGATAAGAAACAACTCCCGGAGGATGCTCGAGCGACTCGGACCCGATACCGGGTACGACGCTATCGCCGATTCCATGATCGCCGGGAATCTCGTCGCTTTTCTCGATGAGCTCGACGGCGCCGATCAACTTCCCAAAACGATCCTCTACAACCTCAACCCGCGCGATAATGAAATGCTCGCTTCGATCGTCGGGAGCTTTCAGGACGGGCGCACCCCGGGGAAAATGCAGTTCGGCTCGGCGTGGTGGTTCAACGATCAGCGCGACGGAATGGAACGACAGATGACCGCTCTGGCGAACATCGGACTTTTGAGCCGCTTCGTCGGGATGATCACCGATTCGAGAAGTTTTCTCTCCTATCCCCGGCATGAATACTTCCGCCGGGTTCTCTGCCGGCTTCTCGGCCGTTGGGTGGAAGACGGCGAAATCCCGAACGATTCCGGTCTCCTTTCGCGGTTGGTGGGCGACGTCTGCTATCGAAACGCGGTCGACTATTTCGGTCTCGAGTTGACCGACTAGACCGACGAGCATTGCGTGTCGCAGGCGCCGGTCGATGCCGTCGTGAGTTTCCGCGAAGGATTCGATTCCGACGATTCTTGGAGGAGGCATGATGAGAAACAGCCCGGGTGACGCGGCGCGAAGCGCGCTGGAGGTGCTTCGCCGAAACGGTGTCGATTCGTTCGACGAGACGCCGGAGCTCCCGGCCGCTCGTCCGCTTCAGTCGGAGTCGGGCGACGAAGCGGTCTATGCGCGTTCGCTGAAGGTTTTCGACCGAACCCTTTACGCCATGCTGCGCGCACGGGGCGAGAAATACCTCTTCGCGGTTTCTCGACGCGGGATCGATTCGGACATTGCCCGGATCGCGCTCTGGCGCGGCGCATGCGACGGGGTCGAAGCGGCGCTGTGGCGCCCCGACTGGGATGCTTACGTTGTTCTGAGGGCGATGTTCCCGTTTATCGAGCCGGTTTCGCTCAGAGGTAAAAGAACGACGATCGGCGTCGGCGATCGATTGGGAATCGCGACCCCGGGGCATATCCGGGCGGTGCGCGACCTCCCGGTCGCGCCGGTTCTCGCGCAGCAATCGATTCGCGAACTCACTTTGACCAACCGGACCTATCGAGAGGTCGTCGCCGACGCGGCGTTCGGAGTGTTTCAGGAAGGATATACCGCCGGCTACGGCGCCGACGGGGATCACCTCAAGACTCTTGCCGACATCGACGTCGCGTTGGATGCGGGAACGCCGATGATTACCCTCGATTTGACCGAGGTCATGGACCCGCGGCCGGCCGAGTGGCCGATCTCACGGATAGAGGAACGGTTCGCGGCGCTCGACGAGCGGGTCCGGGAGACGGTCGGGAGGCTCTACGCGGAGAGGTCTTTCCCCGTCGAGGGCGAGACGATTCGCATACGCGCCGAGGAGGCGATGCGGTGTGCGCTCATGTATTGGCGGGCCCTCGATTTCGCCGAGCGCGTCGACGCGCATCTCGCGCGAAAACGCAAGAACGCGTACGACCTGGAAATCAGTATCGATGAAACGACCGCACCCACGCTGCCGTCGCACCATCTCTTTATCGCGCGGGAGTTGGAGCGCAGAGGCGTATCGGTCAACTCGCTCGCCCCGCGCTTCGTCGGCGAGTTCCAGAAGGGAATCGATTACATCGGAGATCCGACCGAGTTCGGGCGTCAATTCGCCACGCATTGCCGGATTGCGCGCTCGTGCGGGGATTACAAGATCTCGATTCACTCGGGCAGCGACAAGTTCGCGGTGTATCCGATCGTCGGCCGCGAAACGCATCTGCGGGTCCACGTAAAAACGGCGGGGACCAGTTGGCTCGAAGCGGTGCGAACGGTCGCGCGCGTCGAGCCCACGCTCTACCGCCTCATGCACGCCAAGGCGTTCGATTACTTCGACGAAGCGACGAAGCTCTACCACATCTCGGCCGATGTGAGCGCAATCCCGCCGGTCGAATCGGTGAGCGACGAGGAGTTGCCCGCTTACCTCGATCGCGACGAATCGCGGCAGCTACTGCATATCACCTACGGCGGCTTGCTGAACGATCCGGAGGTCCGGGGGAGGTTCTTCGAGGTCCTCGACCGAAGCGAGAACGCGCACCATGAAACCCTCGCGGCACATATTCGTCGCCACCTCGACGTGCTCGGGGTTCCTTCGCGGAAATAGGATTTCGTACCTTCGTCGACCAGGAATTTGAAATCCGGCGCACGGGATTTCGAATTGCTCTTCGGCGACGTTCCGCCGTTCGGCCGTCCCGGTCGACTTTCGGCGCTCGCCGCAGACGGAATTAAAATCGGAATCTTTCTCATTTTTTAGCGTTTCGACCTTGACGGACGGAACGACCGGTGCGATAATAATCGGCGTCGTTCACACGAACAAACGCCGATTCGACCGGAAAGCGTCGGCGGGATGAGCGTCCTCGCGGCGCCGTCCGTCGGGCGGTTTCATGCGGACGTGTCGCGTCCGAACGAATACCAGTGTACAGGAGCGTATTATGGCAAGTATTCGGGGCACTCAGACCGAGAAGAATCTCATCGCGGCCTTTGCGGGTGAGTCGCAGGCGAGAAACCGATATACCTATTTTTCCTCAAAGGCGCGTAACGAAGGCTACATTCAGATTTCACGGATCTTTTCCGAGACGGCGGATCAGGAAAAAGAACATGCGAAACGGTTCTTCGGCTTTCTCGAAGGGGGAGACGTCGAGGTCTCCGCGCCGTTTCCGGCCGGTGTCGTCGGAACCACGGCGGAAAACCTCAAGGCCGCCGCGGCGGGCGAACATTACGAATGGAGTGAGATGTATCCGGGTTTTGCGAAAATAGCCCGGGAGGAAGGCTTCGATGCGATCGCCGCCGTCTTCGACGCGGTGGCCGTTGCGGAAAAACAGCACGACAAGCGCTACGGCGATCTTTTGAAGAACGTCGAAAGCGGCTCGGTTTTCAGGAAGAGCGAAAGCACCGTGTGGCGGTGCCTCAATTGCGGATACCTTTTCGAGGGCGCCGAAGCGCCGAAAGTTTGTCCGGCGTGCGCGCATCCTCAAGCGTACTTCGAATTGCTCGGCGAAAACTGGTAGATCACTCGCGCCGGTCGGCCGGCGAGTCGGTGCGGCCGACCCGACCGACCGACCGGGCACGGGCGTCGGAGTCAGTCGACCGGCGCCCATCCGGAGCGAGTGTGCTTGAGCCCATACACGCCGGTGAGTTTGCGGACAAGGCCTTCGTGCAGTCGGTACGCCGTTGAACGAATCGCGGTCGAGGTCGGAGAGTTCGGCCGCAACGCGTCAAGTCGTATTCCCGACGTCAGAAAGTTCTCGACGAGCATTTTTGCCGCAAGGAACCTCGCGTCCTTGTTGACGGCGAAAATCAAAGGATCGTCGAGAATGCCTATGACCTCCCAGGTGATCTGCTCTGCCTGAGAGTATTTGCCCGCGTCTTTCTCCTGGTCGGTCACGCGGAGAGGAATCTCGCCGACGATGCGGTCGAGCGAGTCGATCAACGTGGAAAGCCGAAACAAACCGGTGGCGCAGTTGAACAGGACCGGCGATCCGCTTTTCTCCGACGCCAGTACACATTCCATCGGAACCGCGGCGCCGATATCCGCGCACGTCAGTCGTCCGTTTTTGCGTCTTACCAAGACTCCGCCCTTGACGTCGACGGCGGTGCGAAACGCAAAATCGAATCCGGCCGGCCTTCCCGACAGCGCCAAGACGGCGAGCGACACTTCATCGACGACGTTCCCCACGTTGTCGACGTTTCCGATTTGGATGAACTCTTTTCCCAACTCCGCCAGCCGGACGAATACGTCGCGGAGGACCGCGAAGCTCTGCCCGTGACCGCCGGGAAGCGGGAGCGGGCGCCCGCGCTCCCCGTAGGCCCGGTCGAAGACTCTGCGCGGGAAACCTTCGGAGCTGTGGGTGTAGGCGGCCGTCATGGGTTGTACGCCGGTGAGAACATGGGTAATCTCGATCCCGGTCCGATCGATAAGCGGTTTGAGAAACGGGCCGGCGGCGTATCGGGCATAAGCGTCCTGGATTTCGTCGTTGTTGTCGACGCTCGTCATCTGGAACATCGGGTACAGTACGCGCTCCGAAAAACCCACAACGCGTCGATATCTGAGCGCCTGCAACAGCAGACTTCGCATCTTCAACTCGACAAACGCCGGCCCCGATCTTCCATTCGGGTCGAAAAAAGCCGGCGTGAGCCCTTTGGGCTTGCCGACGATTCCAGGGGCAACCCGTTCGAATAGGTCGCTATAGACGGAAAACACATACTCGTCGAAAGTCCGGTTTTTTTTTCGGTCCGCGTAACTGGTCGCCGATCCACCGTTCAGTATCCCGTATGCGACAAACGGAAGCAGGTGAAGCCCGATGCGGTAGAGCGTCGCGCGGTCGAAGTGGTACGTGTCGCCCCGGCTAACGGCGGACGCGAGAAGACGCTCGGGCAGCTTCGCGCGGGTGAAGACCGCTTCGACGTTCCGGGCACGGGCGCGCCACGCGTCGAGGCGCGCCACGTCGACGACACCGGTCCCGTCCACCGACGGAATCTCATCGAAATCCACGGTGTCGGCCGAGAAATCGTTCCGATTGATGCGATCGAGCATCCCGAGAGCAAGGTCGACGTCGATGTTCGCCTCCTTCAAAATGCGTTTGATGTACCGGATGTTCGTCTCGCCGCCCTGCATCGGTGTCCTTCCCCCGAGCGTCTATGGTAGCATGAGAGTTGCGATATGCAACTACCCGACCCGGCCGATCGAGCGCTCTTCCTCGACTTCGACGGAGTGATCTGCAACTCGATAAACGAGTGCTACGTCAGCTCGTGGATCGCTTTCTTTTCGCGCGGAGCGCGTCTTCCACAGGCGATTCGCATAGAAGACCGCGCGCTTTTCGCACGCTATCGTCCGTTTATTCGACGCGGCGGCGATTACGTTGTGCTCCAGCAGTGCATCGCAGACGGCGTCAAAATCGAGTCGCAGCGGACTTTCGATAAGGTCGCCCGGGAGATCGGAGCGAGCCGGCTCGAAACGTTTCACCGGGAGTTCTACCAAGCACGCACCGCGTTGCTCGACGAATACCCCGACTACTGGCTGCGTCTCAACGATCTGTACGGCGAAATAGAATGCCTACTGCCCGAGCTCGCCGGCAAACATTGGATCATAACGACAAAAGAGGTGCGGTTCGCGCGGAGGATACTCGCGTACCACTCCATTCAATGGCCGGCCGAGCGTATCATCTGTTCGGGGACGCGGCGAAAACTGTCGATCATCGCCGAACGCCTGCCCGACATCGGTCGTCGGTGTGCGGTGTTGATAGACGATCAGATCGACCATCTTCGGCCGAACGAGTATCGCCACATCGGTGTCGTGCTCGCCGCATGGGGTTTCGTCAAACCCGAATGGATCACCGGGAACTCGCTCCCGGTTCTCGACGGAAACGACGCCCATGAGTACCTACGCAAATTCCTCTGAGTCGCCCGCATCGCTCAGGAGAAATCTGAACTCCTGCTCCGATACCACTTCGCTTTCGGCGCCGACCGAATCGGCCGCGGAGTGGAGAAGATCGCGCAAAACCGCGACGTGGCGGCGCTGTTCGGCGGCAAGTTCGCGAAATCGCGGCCGGAACGGCTCGACGACCTCTGCGAATGAATGATCGCCCTTTACGATCAGATCGAGAACCCCCGCAAACCGACCTCGTGTTCTCGCAAGCCGTCGCAGATGCTTCGGCCGGTTGATCATCACTTCGTTTTCGAGCAGCGAGACTTGAACGACCGAGAGCGCCTGTTCGACGAAAAGGACATCTTCAACGATCTTGTCCGCGAAGAGTCGCGACATCAAATCGAGTTTGAAGCCGCCGGCGATCGTATTGATGATCTCGTTGATATAAAAGATGTTTTCGTCGTAGTAAATCGTCTCATCCATCTACTCTGTACTATCGGATCGATTGTGGGCGGTCTAAACACCGCAGCTTTGAGGTGCTGTCCGAATAGGGGCCATATTTGGAATTCCCGCAAAGAGGGCCACTCGCCTTGACTTCGCGCGGTTGCCGTGGTAGCTTCACCGGACCTTCTTATCCCGTCTTTTCTCAAGATGGGGTCGAGTATGTCCACAGGGAGGCCATATGAGGAACTACGAGGCTGTTTTCGTCTTCCGCGCGGAAGACGAACTCTACAACCAAGGCAAGCAGCTTGTCGCCGACGAGTTGGCGAAGGTCGGCGCTACCATCGTCAAAGAAGAGGATATGGGAAACAGGGAGCTTGCGTATGAGATTAAGAGCGAAACGCGCGGTCATTACCATTTCTTCGAAACACAGATACCACCCGAGAAACTCGCGGGTCTCGACGCCGCGGTGCGGCTGATGAGTCCCGTGCTCAAATATCTGTTTGTAAAAAAATAGTCGAGGATCCATATGCCGTCCGACATAAACAGAGTAGTCATCGTCGGCCGTTTGACGAGAGACTCCGAGCTTCGATATACCAAATCCGGCACTGCGTTGTGCAAGTTTTCGATTGCGGTTAACCGCACGCGCAAGGTCGGAGACCAGTGGGAAGAGGAAGCGAGCTTTTTCGACGTCGCCTTATGGGGTCGCCAGGGCGAGGCGATTAGTCGGTATCTGATCAAGGGTAAACAGGTCGGGATCGACGGAGAGTTGAGGCAGGACCGCTGGGAGCAGGACGGTCAGTCGCGAAGCAGGGTCGAAATCGTCGCATTCAACGTGATGTTGCTGGGCGGAGGACGCGGCGGCGGCGGGGAAAACGCCGGCCGTGAGCAACGAACGTCGCGCGATAACGTCGACGCCGGCTTGGACGGCAACGCCGCGGTCGCAGATGATTTCGACGATGATATTCCTTTCTAGATCGAATGACGAATAACCCTCAGGAGACTGAATAGATGTCGAGCGAAGATCGAACGAGTTCCCCGAGCCGATCCAACGAACGCGGCGGAGGGGACGACCGAAACCGGGGCGGATACCGACGTTCCCGGCCGTATTTCAGGAAGAAGGTGTGCAGGTTCTGCACTCAGGGCCTCAAGGTGAACTATCGGAATCCCGAAACGCTGCGCAGGTTCGTTACCGAACGCGGCAAAATCCTGCCTCGTAGAATCACCGGCAACTGTGCAAAGCATCAGCGGGAGCTTTCCCGAGAGATCAAACGGGCGCGAGTTCTCGCATTTCTGCCGTTTACGAAGAAGTAGAGACCACCGTCCAACCGGGTCCGGAATATGTCCACTACCTTGCGGCGAGAATGGATTGAGATCGCGGCCGTCTCGGTCGTCTCATTCGTGCTGTATCAGTTCAACGTGGTCGTGCTCTTTCTCGTGCCTCTGCAGATCGCTTTCGTGCGGC
Source organism: Spirochaetota bacterium (assembly GCA_024275515.1). Lineage (GTDB taxonomy): Bacteria > Spirochaetota > Spirochaetia > ARS1246 > ARS1246 > JAJRYZ01. The sequence goes on along the minus strand of JAJRYZ010000020.1, from coordinate 5,053 downwards.
GCGGCGCGCGGGCGCTCTTCGCAAGCTCCGGGCTCGTTTTCGCCGCCGTTGCGGTTTCGGCGGTGGTTCGATTGGCTCGGGTTGACGACGCCGATCTCCGCCGTGTCTTGACGGCCGTAGAGATAGCCGTTCCGCTCTTCCTGATCGGAGGAGTCGTGCTGACCGACGTCGAATTACCGTCGATCGTCGCGGCCGGCAGAAAGCTCAGGCTCGGCGTCGTTACCGTTGTCGCGGGGTTGCTCAGCGTTCCGATCGTGGGATTGATTTCTCGGAACAAGGGTTTGGAGAGCTTCTTTCTTCAGCAGATCGAAGCGGTGGGAAGCGCGATTCGATACTCGGCGTCCGGCGACTCAACCCTCGAGTACGCGCTCGCTGAAATCCTCGGAGATCCACGCCGGCTTGCCGAAACGATTTCGCGGATTATGCTCCAAACGTACCTTTTCGCTTTTTGCGTACTTGTCGGTATGAGCGTGTGGCTCGGAGATTTTGCCGCCGCGAAAACACTGGGGACCAAACACCGCCGGATATGGAGTTTTCATCTTTCCGAGCGAGCGCTATGGATATTTCTTTTCGGGTGGGGCGTCGTCCTGCTTGATATCGCGATCGGAATCGGCGCCGCGGGATATTTCGGATGGAACGTCGGGTTGATCATGCTTTTCGCCTACGGAGTCCAGGGCGCCTCGATCATACGGCACCTGCTCGTCCGACGGGGCGTCTCGGGTGCATTGCGCGTGTTCATCGGCGTCGCGTTGATCTTGTTGTTGTTCTGGCCTGTGGCCAATCTGCTGGTAATAATCGGGATTCCCGGGCTCGGCATCTCGGAAACCTGGATACACTATAGAAGATCAGTCAAGGAGTAGGTGATTCATGAAACGCGTAAAAATCATTCTGAACGAAGACGTATATAATCTGGGAGAAGAGGGGGACGTACGAGAAGTCGCGGCCGGATACGCGCGCAACTTCCTCATCCCCAAGGGCTTGGCCGTGCCGTACACGAAACACTATCTGGCGCGTTTCGAGGATCGCCGGAGCTCGATCGAGCGGCGCAAGGCGGACAAACGGCAAACCGCGCTGGGTCTCAAGGAGCGGATCGAAGCGCTGCGCCTGGTTTTCGACATGCCGGCAGGCGCGTCCGGAAAACTCTTCGGGTCGGTGACGAGCGCTCAGGTAGCCGATCGACTCCTGAAGGAAGGGTTGCAGATCGAACGAAAAAAGATCGAGCTTCCCGGGCACACGATCAAAATCGCCGGGGAGTACGAAGCGTCCGTCAAGCTCTATGCCGATGAGTCGGCCACTCTGTCGATAGCCATCAACCCCGGCTCCGAAGGGGCGGTCGGCGCAACGCGGTCGGCGGGCGAAGAGCCGGCCGGTTCCGTCGACGCGGTCGCCGAAACCGCGGCTGAGCCGCCGAGCGGACCGTCATCCGACGGTGATCCGACCGACGAGTCCGCCGAGCGGAACGTTTCGGTCGAAGGAGTTCCCGTCGCGTCCGAATCCGCCGGAAACGATCCCGACGAAGACGAAGGCAAAGAGGAAGAAACCTAAAGAGAGGAGGTCGGAGATCCGCTGTGGCAGCGTCGGAGCTCAAAGGGCGAGTCCCTCCTCACAATGAGGAGGCCGAACGCGCGACTATCGGCGCGTTGCTGCTCGACTCCGACGCGCTTTCGACCGTACTCCGGTATCTCCGACCCGACGATTTCTATCGCGGCGCAAACCGCAGGGTTTTCCAGGGCATTATCAATCTATTCCAGCGCGGCGATGTAATCGATATTATCACACTCACCGACGAGCTCAGGTCTCGCGGAGAACTCGACGCGAGCGGAGGAAGCGCCTACGTCTCGTCGCTTACCTCCTCGGTGCCTACAAGCGCGAACGTCGAATACTACGCGCGCATCGTCCAGGGATGCAGCATCCGCCGGGAGCTGCTAAGAATCTCCGCCGAGATCGTTGCCACCGCCCATGATGAATCGCTCGACAGCCGCTACATCATCGAGGATGCGGAGAAAAAGATCTTCGAGCTGACCGACCGGCAGCAGACCGGGAGCTACAAGAGCGCCGGCGAAATCGTGTCGAGGACCATCGAGGCGATCGAAAAACTCTACCACACCAAAGACAACTATACCGGTGTACCGAGCGGCTTCAGCGACCTGGACAATATGACCAGCGGATTTCAGGACGCCGAGTTTATCGTCATCGGCGCACGACCGTCGGTCGGTAAAACCGCGCTCGCCTGCTCGATGGCGGCGAATATGACGATCCGGTACAAGATCCCCGTCGGATTCTTTACTCTCGAAATGGCGGACATGGCGTTGATGCAACGGATCATCGCATCGGAGGCTCGAATCAGCAGCCACAAAATCCGCACGGCCTTGCTCACGCCGGCCGATTTTCACAGCCTGACCGAAGCGGCCGCGAGAATATACGAGGCGCCCCTGTTTATCGAGGACAGCCCCAATATCAAGCTGCTCGATCTTCGCGCGCAGGCTCGGCGAATGATTACACAGCACCAGGTTCGCGCGATTTTCATCGACTACCTTACGTTGATTACTCCGGAGCGGGAAGGAAACATTCCGCGACATGAACAGATCGCCGAGATTTCCCGCTCGCTCAAGGCGCTCGCCCGCGAGCTGAGCATCCCGGTCATCACCTTGTCCCAGGTGCGACGCGAAACCGAAGGAAAACGTCCGACACTCGCAGACCTGCGCGAGTCGGGTTCGATCGAGCAGGATGCCGACGTGGTGATTTTTCTTCACAGAGAACGAGGCTACGACCGGGAAGGCGAAGCAGGTCCCGGCGACAATGTAGAGACCGAAGTCATCGTTGCAAAGCAGCGAAACGGTCCGGTGGGCACGGTGAAACTCGCTTTTCTACCGCAGTACACGAAGTTCGAACAGCTTACCTCAGATGCGCCGATGCGAGGATGATCGATGTCGATACGCGATGAGTACGATTTTGAGTTCCTCGTCAACGAAGCCGAACGTCTGGTGCTTCAACAGTTGGAAAAGCAGCTCGGGGAGACCGTGTCGGCGTGCAAGTGCCGGGACTGCGTTCTGGACATGGCGGCTTGCGCGTTGAACAACGTCAAGCCGTTGTACCGTGTTTCACTGCTGGGGACGCTGTACGCGCACGCGCTGGATGGTTCCGAATACGAACAGGAGGTCTCCAACGCCGTGCGTGAGGCGATCCGACGCGTCGCGACGAATACGGCTCATTCATCGTAGCGGAACAACGATCCCGCCGCTCCTCGCGAAGCGGCGAGCACTCTGCCGTCCGAGGAAATGACCGTCCACTCGCCGCCGGAAAGGACTGAAAAATCGGCGACGTGTCCGCCCGTTGCTACGGACCAAAGCGAAACGGTCGAATCTCTGTTGACGGCGAAGATCCACTCCCCGTAGACCATCGAACGCGCGGGGATTCGCCCGTTCGACTCGATTTCGACGAAATCGCTCGCGCCTCTTCGCTTCAGGAAATTTCTCCCCCCGATCGAAAAAAAGGCCGTCCCACGGTCGGTCGCTATCGAACCGTCGTAGAACTCGCCCTCGGCGACGTAAACTACCTGCGACGTGCCGAGGTCGCCTCCACGGTGGCGCGAAACGACCGTTCGAATCCTCTCCGAGGCGGAGTCGATGCTTATCTAGTAGAGCGTGTTCGTTCGCGCCTCGTAGGCGAGCGCGTAGGTAAGGGTGAATCGATAGTCGAGCGGCACGGTTTCATGCGTGACGGTATTGATGCGAAGTGTCGTCGTTCGGGGGACTCCCGACCGTTCGCCGGCGGCGATGACATAAGGTTCTTCACCGAAGACGGCGGTTCGCAATCCGACTCTCTGATAAGTAAACGACTCGGTCCGGCTGAACAGGTTCGAAAGGACGAGATTCCCCGAGCCGTTGACCGACAGGATGTCGAAGCCGCGTACGTCGAGTGAAACAATCGGCGGTTCGACGACCGAGTCGAACTCCTGGATCACTCCTTCGACGGCGCTGAAATACATGAACCTCCCCCCGGCGCCGCCGCGATCATACAAAAGATAGAGATCGTTGGCGAGTCGGCGAATGCCCGTTTGACCCACCTCGGCAACCGAATCGCGCCGCTCGTCGGACCGCGACTCCACCATTTTCGTCGACTGCGATTCCGTTCCGGGAGGAATCTCCGCCGATGCGCTCGATTCTCCCGGCTCGTCGCTCGACGAGGAGTCGGTGAGCGGATTGTTCCGTCGATGCACGATAATTCGGGGCCGACCGTCCGGGTCGACGTCGAAATTGACGGTAAAAATGTGATTCCGGGTGGCGATGAGCGTGCTCTCGCCCGGATAGACCGATTCGATCGGCGCCAGCGAGTTGGACGAAAAGAGCCGGGGTTCCGGCCGGTACCGTGTTTGACGGAAGATCTCGCCGGTGGCGCCGGCCGAATACACCGAACGATTGGATAGAAGCAGAGCGGACATGGAAAGAGAGTCGGGCGGCTTGTACAGCGAGTAGCGCGAGACCAGCTTTCCCGACTGCAGCGCGTAGAGCAAAAATCCGCGGGTTCCGAAAGCGTCGGCGTAATAGACGAGCACTTCGCCGGAGACCGGGTCCACGGCGAAGTCGAGGAGGTTTTCAAAACGAAGTCGGGCAACCTCTTGTCCGGAGACGATATTGATCGCGACGATGTCGTTGTCAAGACGTCCGATCGCGTGATAATTGTCGCCGAGAAAAGACACATCCGAAAGATTGCGCACGGTGGGTATTCTCGGTCCCTTCAGCGCGCCGGAGTCGGTGTTCCGATACTGCAGAAACCCCGAGGGAAGATAGCCGACGAAGGTCTTTTCCGTCGCCGAGACGAAGAAGGCCCCGACTATGCCGAAGCCACCGAATCGGGGCTCGTCGCCGGTTGAGGGATCCTGGACCTCGGTTCCGTTCTCGGCATCGAGAAAACCGACGCTCTTCCAATCGGTTCGCGTGTAGACGAGATAGGAGCCGAGTGGAGAAAAAGCAAGATCGAGAGGATCGTCGTCAAGCGGAATTGAAAAGAGCTTTTCCCGTGCGTCGAGGTCCCACACGGAGAGAAAACGAGC
>JAJRYZ010000329.1 GCA_024275515.1 Spirochaetota bacterium | reverse complement strand
CGCCTCGGCGTTCGGTCCTACGGAGCTTATCCACCCGTCCGCGACGCGAATGAGAGCTTTTTCGATCGTGTGTTCCGCGTCGACGAGTTTCTCTGCGAATATCTGCAACATCTTTCTCCGTTGTGTCGCCGGCGCGTTGACAATCTCCGGCGGATACGTTTGTGTTGATCCGTGTCTGCCACCGAGATCATCATCATAGCCACGGTCACGGCGTTCGCCGCTTTCGCCATCGGCGTCACCGGGTTCGGGTTCGGCCTCATCGCCATGAGCGTCTACTCGAACATAATCACCGTTCCCGAATCCGCCGCGCTCGTTGCGGTACTCAGCTTCGGGATCATCGTGGTCAATTTAGTGCCGATACGCAAGCATATCCGGTTCGACATACTGTGGCCGCTGCTCCTCTCCGCGCTCGTCGGTGTCCCGGTGGGGGTGTTGGTCCTTGTGCGGGTCGACGAAGCGGTGCTGCGGATCGGGTTGGGTTCGCTTATTCTCGCGACCCTGGCCGTCGACCTGTTTACGCGGAATCATGCGGTGCGCGAACCTTCGGTGCCGGTCGCGTGTCTGGTCGGGGTCGCGAGCGGCGCCTTGGGCGGCGCCTATTCAACAAGCGGACCGCCGACGGTGATGTACCTGAGCTCGGTCATGCGTCACAAGTGCGAACTCAAAGCGAGTTTTTCGGCCTTTTTTCTGGCCGTCGCGATCATTCGGCTTCCCTTCCTGCTCGCCGGCGGCGTGCTGTCGGCGGATCTGTTTCTGACCGCGCTTCTCGTGCTCGCGCCGCTCGCGGCGGGGTTGGCGCTCGGGATGATCGTCTTCAAACGGCTTGACGACCGTGTGGTGCGGCGAATCGTGAGGGTCTTCCTCGCGATTTCCGCGATAGTGCTTATCGTTCGCAGCTAGAGGCGGCAATGACCCCGTACGCGGAACTGAAGGACGACGAACTCACCCTCGATACCGGCGCGATCCGTCGCGTTTTCGCGTGGGACGGCGGAGCACTTCGCACGCTTGAAATCTCCTCCGGCGTTGCCGGGCGCGTATCGCTCGGCGGCGCCGGTCCCGACCTCATCTTCCCGGGCGACGGCGAACCGGTGGGCGCTTCGCTTGAGGTGATCGAACGACCGGAGAGCAGGCTCAAAGAGGCGCATCTCGAGGTGACGGTCGCGGTCGATTATTCGACGTTATCCGTGCGTCGCGTGTTCAGGCTCTTTGAAGCGTGTCCCGCGATCGCGTGCGAGTATTACTTTCGCGGCGCCTTGCCGGGAGCGCCGCGGGCGGGGCGCGCGGAAGCGGAGAATGTGGCGAACATCGAGGACGCCTCGTCGGTCGTGCGCGGGGAGGGATCGTCGATACGACTCGAGCGGCTTATCCTTCCGAGCATTCACGCCCGGCTGGAGGTGGTGAGGTTTTTCGATGTGACCGATCGGAACAATAATCTCGTTCGAAGCGTTTCGGTGCTTCCGTATCGCTCGCCGCTGCGTTTGATCGGGAATCTTCTCTTTGCGAGAAACCTGCTTGCTCCCGGCGGAATCTTCCTGCTCAAGGAGGCGCCGGGACCGGTCGCGCACCTCGACTATCCCGGCTACGATTTCGTCGTTCGCGGCGCGGAGGTCGAAGTCGTAGGCGTCGGGCCTACGTCGATCGACGGTGATGCCGATGAATGGGTCCGAGGCTACGGACTCGTCGTCGGGGTGCACGACGGAACGGACGACGGCCGGCTCGAGGCGCTTCGCTCCTACCAGATGCGGCTTCGCCGGATCGAGGTCGAACGCGACGAGATGGTGCTCATGAATACCTGGGGCGACCGTGGGCAGGACACGCGAATGCGCGAAGCCTTCGTTCTCGACGAGCTGTCGGCCGCCGCGCGGCTCGGCATCACGCACCTGCAGCTCGACGACGGATGGCAAAAGGGGCGTTCGAGTAACTCGGCCTTCGAAGGCGGTTCGCTCGCGGCGATCTGGGACGACCCTTCCTACTGGACGCCTCATCCCGAGCGGTTTCCGCGCGGGCTCGCGCCGCTGGTCGAGCGTGCCGGTGAGCTCGGAATCGAGCTCTGCCTCTGGTTCAACCCGAGCGCCGACGAGAGCTACGCTCACTGGCGCGACGATGCGGACACGCTCGTCGGCTTCTATAGAAAGTACGGAATCCGGACGTTCAAGATCGACGGGGTCATGATCGACGACAAACGTGGCGAGATCAATCTCCGGGCGATGTTCGATACTGTCGTGCGCGAAACCGACGGCGAGGTCGTGTTCAATCTCGACGTCACCGCCGGCCGTCGGTTCGGGTACTTCACCTTTCGCGAGTACGGGAACCTGTTTCTGGAGAATCGGTACACCGACTGGTCGAACTACTATCCGCACTGGACACTCAGAAACCTCTGGATGCTGTCGAAGTACATTCAGCCGCAGAGCGTGCAGATCGAGTTTCTCAATGTCTGGAGGAACCGCGACCGGTACCCGGAGGGGGACGCGCTTTCACCTGCGGCGGTGGGCTTCGAGTATTGCTTCGCGATTACCATGCCGGCGCAGCCGCTCGCGTGGTTCGAAGGGAGCGGTCTACCGGAGGAGGCGTTCGAAGCGGCCGACATCATTCGGATCTATCGTCGGCACCAACGGCGCATTCATTCGGGGATGATTTTCCCGATCGGGGAAGAGCCGACCGGAACGGGCTGGACCGGTTTTCAGTCGATCGTCGACGAGTCGTCCGGCTACGTGCTCGTGTTCCGCGAATATACCCGGAGGAAGAGCGCGGGGCTCCGGCTTCGCCGGGCCGAAGGCGCCGAGGTCGCGCTCACGCCCGTCCTCGGCTGCGGGTCGGCGCTGCGCGCCCCATCGGAGACGATCGAGTTTGCGCTTCCCGAGCCGTTAAGCTACGCCCTCTACGCCTATCGGCTGAATCGCCGTTCTGCGCCTTCGTCGCCGGTTCGCCTCGCCGAAGCGTGAGCACGGTGAAATCCGGCGCGCCGGATTTCACCTGGTTTCGAATCGAGTTCAGGTATAGGTAAAATACCCGGTGGCCGTGCAGGCGGTGTCGACCGACAGTCGGACCCAGTGAGCGCTGAAGGCGTCGGGAAACTCGTGGTGTGCGTAACCGCCCGCCGCGACGTCGATCGTTGCGTACTTCTTCCACGCGCCGTTGCCCAGAAAATCGACCTCGATGTCGAAGGCGACCTGCGAGTCGGACTCGTGGCACAGGTGCAGGACCTTTTTGTCGAACCCGGTCATCAGGTACGGGTCGGAGGGCTCTCCGGCGCGTACGTCGGTGTCCCACCACGGGCCGCCCCACCCGGCGGGCTTTCCGAACCGCCATAGGTCGTCGGTCTTTCCGAACCAGAGCCCCGACTGCGGCTCGCCGGAGGTATGGTTGGCGCCGTGCGCGGGGCTTGCGTTGTCCGGCCCGAGAACGAGCATTCCCTGCCAGGTACAAAAGTCGGCGATGACCCAGAGGTGGGTGGAAACCGGCCGAATCCCCCAGACCCTGTTTCCGTACGCCCACGGCGAGAGCTCGTAAAACATGCCGTGACAGTCCATAAGGAACCGCTCGTGCTCGATTTCCCGAATCCGCGGCCATTCGGTCTGCCACATGTGATCGAACGTATGGCTCGCCTTGGGAAGGCGGTAACGGGTCCATTCGTCGTTGCCCGCAGTGTAGACCATGAGAATCGCCGAGGCGCGATCCCATCCGGTGGCGAAGATCGTGTTGGTCGAACTCCCCCGCCCGGTGACTTCGACGAACGCGGTCCGTTCAAGAGTCTTCCAGCGCCTTCCGTCCCATTCGGACAAGCGCCCCGCGGCTTCACGTCCGTCGAAGTCGCGTTCGTCGTAGCTGTTGTTTGCCACCACGACCCGGCCGAAGTGCGAATAGGCGGCCTTGAAATGGGCGTAGGAGTGGCTCGGAACTTCGAGCTCTTCGGTCAGGTCGAACAGCATCGTCGTTTCGAGCGAACGAACGTCCATTTCGAAAAACTCGCCCTCCATCCCGAGCATGTAGACCTTATGTTCGGGATCTGTAAGATGGCGCATCGTCGAGCAGATGCGCACCTCGAGAAGGCTTTCGATCGTCCTCACTTTCCCTTCGGAGTCTATGACGTAAGGACCGATGATGAGCTGGTTCGACGGAAAGTGAACCATTCGATTGGTATAGGTCCCGACGTAGCTCTCCTGACGCTTGATCAATGTGAAATCGGTGTCGATTTCGTACAACCCGGTCCCGACGCCTGTGGCCGATTTATGCGACACGTAGGTGACGACCCACAATCGGTCGGCCCACGCTATCATCGCGCCGGGCGCGCACTCGCTCCGCGGCGGGCCGAGCGCGGCTTTCAGACTCAACGACGGAATCACTCCGCTAAAGCTCAACAAGCTGTTCGACATGTCGTTCTCCTTGTAATTCTTTCTTAACGGCGAGAATCCTGTGGATTCTCGCCGTCAGCGAACTCATTTTCCAGCGCGGAACGAAGCCGGGCGATTTCGGCCGCCTCCGATCGGTCGTCCTTGCGGTTTCGCATTTCATACGGGTCCGATTCGAGCGCGTAGAATCCCAGCGGCTCGTCCATCGTCGGCGTAATGACGAGCTTGTACCTGCCGTCGAAAACGCACCGCGTGTGATACTCGACAAAGACCAGTCGTCGCCGGGGCCCTTCTCCGTCGATGAGGAAAGAACTCTGGTCGACGCCGCGCGAGGCGGACCCGCCGCCGGCGGCGTCGAGAAGCGAGAGGAGGGTAGAATAGAAATCCACCGTGGCGAAGAACCGGTCGGTTCGCTCGGGCGACCGCCCCGGAACTCGAACGATGAGCGGGACGTGAATCGACTCCTCGTACATCACTCCTTTTCCGTACAGCCCGTGACTTCCGGCCATCTCGCCGTGATCCGAAGTGAACACGACGATCGTGTCGGGCGCCGTTTCATCGAGAACGTCGAGCAGGCGACCGACGGCGGCGTCCAGATGCGAGATCTCTCCGTAGTATCTCCGAAGAAACTCCGCGTGCGGATACTCCGCTCCCCATTCCGGTCTACGATACTCGGGCGGGTCGTCGGGGACGTTGGGCTTACGCGCCGCGTCCAGCTCGCTCTTTTCGGGGTAGAACCCCTCCGGTGGCGTGCACGGCGGATGCGGCGCCTGGTAGGCGACGAAAAGGCAAAACGGCTTCGCGCCCGCGGCGAGCTTTCGGAGTCGCCGGCAGGCGATATCGGTCAACGCGTCGGTCTCGTGCCCCTCCATTTCGATCGGTCGCGGGCCCTCTTCGAAGATCAACCCGCGCCGATGGTCGACGTGGTGACTCTCCCACCCGATAAAATCCGCAAAACCGCCCCGACGATCGGGTTCGACCCATCGGTTTCCGTTGGGCTTGCCGCTCAGATGCCATTTCCCGACGTACGAAGTCGAGTAACCGCTCTCATTCAGCGCCGCCGCGAGAGGCGTGAATCCTTCCCGGGGCAGCATGATTCCGTTTTCGTTCACCCCCGTCTCGCTCGGATAGCGACCGCTAAGGAGGACTCCTCGGTACGGAGTGCAGACCGGCGACGACGTGTAGGCCCGGTTGAAGACCACGCCCGCCTCGGCGAGCGCGTCGATTCGTGGGGTCGCGACCTCGGCGCCGTAGCAGCCGAGCCGGTCGGCGCCGAGTTGGTCCGGAAGGATAAAGAGCAGATTCACGCCGGATCGCTCTCCGCTGGATAGGCGTCCACGGCGAAAACGCGGACGCGTTCGTTTCCCCACGACTCTTCGGGGATGAGGCGGATTCCGTCGGTCGTCACGCCGAGAGAAACGCGGACCAGTCGTTGATAGTTGTTTTTCACCTCGACGCGATCGGTCCAGCCGCCGTCGGCGCCGCGAATCTGTACGCGGAACCGCTTGACGAGTTCGGCGGGAACGCTGAACGGTTTCTGGTCGAGCGTGTAATAGGAAACCATATTATGCGTCGGCCGCGAGAGATCGCTGTCGAAGACCAGTCGGACCTTCCCGATCGCGACCGGAGATTCCCACCGAAGCTCCAGTCGGTCGCCCATCGCTGCGGTCCAGCAGTTATCATCGTCGCCGATCATACGGTCGAATCCGTTTGTGACGCTCTCGGCTTTTTCGCCGTTGGACGAAGTTACCGACGCCTGCGCGGTGATCTCGTTGACGGAGCGGCGGCGGAACGGAATATAGCAATCGTCCTCCATCAGCGTCTGCTGCAGCTCGGCGAGTCGGCTCTCGTACACTCCCCGCGGCGTGATACGGTTGAGCACCGCGACGGCCGCGGCGGTCCCGACCGCCTGCCCGAGCAGCGAGCAGGTCGCCATGACCCGCGTCGAGCTCATCGCCGCGTGGGTTGCGCTGATATTCCTGCCGGCGAAGAAGAGATTCTCGATGTTGACCGAATAGAGCGAACGGTACGGTATCCCGTACGGCGAAGGCGCCGGGTGAAAGATCGTACCAGCCTCCTTTTTATAGAAGCCTTCCGGGAAGTGATCGTCCATCGTCCATCCGCCGAAGGCGACGATGTCGTCGAAGTGACGGCCGGCGGCCTCGATGTCGTTCTGCGTCAGAATGTGATCGCCGACGAATCTGCGACTTTCGCGTTTGCCCGGCAGGAAACCGATCCAGTCGAGCACCCAGTTTTAGGCGTTGTGGTCGCCGCGGTTCTTGATGTGATCCCAGACGCCGAAACCGATTTTCAGAAGCTCGTCGCGGAGCGTCTCTGCGTCGTGGATCGAGTCGTCCATCCCGCCGACTTCGAGCCACCAGAAATTCTGCGTTCCGGTAAGCGTATGATTTCTCTCGGGAAGCTCGCCGTCGGAGTTGTACCGGTACGCCCATCTGGGCGGAATGAACTCCTGCGGCCGGTCGGTCTCGCGAGCCTGAATGAGGCAGGAGAGGCCCATGGTCCGTCTGTCCGGACGTTCGGGGGCGATCGACTCGCCGTGTTCCTCCCGCGCTTCCCTTCCGACGCGATACCTCGCTCCGGCCATCGCACCGACGGTCCCGTCGCCGGTGCAGTCGGCGAAGTAATCGGCGACGACGGTGTGCCACGTCTCGGTGGTCGTCTGCCACCCCTTTACCGAGACGACCTTTTTTTCCGAACTAGTCACCTGGTTGACGCCGCAGTTGAGCAACAGCAGAAGGTTTTCCTGGAAATGCGCCTTCTCCCACAGGACGCTGTCCCACACTTGGTAGTTGGGATAGGTCTGACGGTAGGCGTTTTCAAGCAGGATCTCTTCGAGGATTCCGGTCTCATGATTGTTCTCTCCGTGAGCGCCGCTGATCCACATCCTGATTTCGCTCGACGCGTTACCGCCGAGCACCGGACGGTCCTGAATCAGCGCTACCTCGGCGCCCTTCCGCGCCGCGGCAATCGCGGCGATCAACCCCGCCATTCCTCCGCCGACGACGCAGAAGTCGACTTCGTGGTGTCGTTGTTTCATATGGTGCCTCCCGCTTCGGATCGTAGCCTATCCATTATCTTCTCCATAGTCCCGGTAACTCTCTCCGTGCCCGGCGTCCCGGACAGGTTTTCCAGCTCGTGCGGGTCGTTGTCGAGATCGTATAGCTCGTCGGTGCCTTCCGGCTCCACGACGAGCTTCCAGCGACTCGTCCGCGCCATCCGGATCGGACCGGCAAGCGCGACCGGATTGCCCTCCCACGGCAACCGGGGGTTCCCCGGATTGGTGAAACGCACACCGGCGTACCCGGCCTGTCGAAGCGACCACTCGTCGTACGGTCTGCCGGGGATGCCGTATTCGCTGTAAGCCGCCGGGCGGAGTCCCTCATCGGCCGGTCGCAGGAAGTCGCTGCCCTCGACTGTTTCGGGAACCGGGGCGTCCGCCAACGCGGCGACCGTCGGGAGGATATCGACGTGCGAAACGAAATCATCCCGGACTTCGCCTTCGGGGATCACGCCCGGGCGGCTCACAATAAAGGGGACCCGCACCAGGCAATCGTAGAGCGCGGGACTCTTGGTCAATAGACCGTGATCTCCCATGTAGTCTCCGTGGTCGCTTGTGAATATGATCAGAGTATTCTCGCGGATTCCCAACCCGTCGATCGCCTCGAGCAGACGACCTACCTCTCTGTCGACGAGCGAGATCATTCCGTAGTAGACCCGCCGCATCGTCATAACGGTTTTGTCGTCGAACGGAAGAATCGCGTCGTTGTTCCGCTTGTGAAACTGTTGCCGAAACGGTTTCCCCGCCGCCGCGAGACCTTCGGGTTCCTCCACCGGCGCCGGCGTCCTTCGGTCGTCGTAGAGCGAGAGAAACTCCTCGGTGGTGACGTAAGGTGTATGTGGATTGAGGTAGGAGAGCCAGAGAAAAAAAGGGCGCCCGGTGTTCCCGGCGGCGGACTTGATAAAGCGGATCGCCGCCTCGGTTTTGTAGGTCTCAGGTTCCCCTTCCGGTCCGCCCGGCGCGCCGGTGGGGTAGAGCCGCGCGTATTCGGGTTTCGATAGTTCGGCTCGACGCCGCGCGACCGCCGGACGGCTCTTCGGCTCGGGCGAGGTGTCGAAAACGTCGAAGTCGTCGGCGCAGAGGAACGAATGGTTTTTCCCGATCAGCGCCGTTCGGTAACCGGCCTCGCGCAACAGCCCCGGAAGCGAATAATCGGGACGCGGTCCGCAGTGGTGATTCGAGTAGCATCGATGCGAGCTCGG
>JAJRYZ010000328.1 GCA_024275515.1 Spirochaetota bacterium | reverse complement strand
GGATGTGCTCGAGCCCGCGCGCGTCGAAACGGTAGTCCCGCGTTTTCGCTTCCACGCGGTGCTCGCCGGGATCGTCGCTCCGGGGCGTCCACAGATAGAGTATCCGAGGCTCGGGGTCCAGAAACCACTCGCTCGGCGTGTCGAGCGCTTCGAGTTTGCCCGACAGGTAGTAGGCGTTGCCCTCCCACGGGGTCGTTTTGTCGGCGAAATGCGTGATTCCGGGGAGGTCTTTCTCATAGGTGAAGGAGTCGCCGCCGGCCTCGTGCGTCACGACGGTGCGTGTCGTTACGTCGCGGCGGTCCAGGTCGCGCCGTAGCCGGAGTATGCGGCCGCTCCGCTGGAACCGACCGCGATAAACCTCCCCCCGCCGTCGTACACGAGCCCCTCGAGCGTATTAGACGTGCCCGTTGAACCTGCGCTCCACGCGGTGCCGGCCGGCAAGAACGAGGCACAGCCGACGCCCCACCTCTCCTCACTCGGGACCCACAGCGTCGCACGGACAAGAAAATCCGGTTCACTAGGTATAAAATCGATGTGTAGATGTGAGCACAACTTCGGAGTACTAAGCCAATCAGTTCCCAAAGGAGTGCAGTTATGCAAAAGGTATCGACTTTTCTCGTCATGCTCGCCGCCGTGTTGCTTCTTACCGCGTGCGAGATGTTCTTCCCCCCGCCGATTCGGATTTCCGTTTCGTTTTCGGCGACGCAGTATGATTCCGCGACCGAAAACGGCAGCTTCCCGGTTCTCTTCCCGGCGGCCGCCGGCATCACGACGCTGCGGGCGACGGTCCCGAACGCGGAGATCGCGTCGCACGGACCCGTTTTGGGCGGGACGATCGCCGTCGCGAGCGTGACGACGAACCGGACCTTCTATATCACCGGAGCGCGCATCGAAAACGTCCGGTACCGACTCTCTCCCGAGTCGGACGGAAGTCCCATCGGCACAAGCTCCGAAATCGCCTACATTCACCCGGTCTACGGCCTGATCTCGCCGCTCATTCTCAATCTCGCCGGCACCGGCACATCGGGCGCGGAAGCCGTCATAGCCGTCAAGCCGGGCGAAGCGACTTCGTTCGACATCGGTATCGCGAGCGCGTTGAGCTTCTGGGACTCGATCGATTCCGACCGTGACGGGGTGATGTTTCCCGTGGACGACAACGAGGAGATCGAAATAACCGGCAGCATTTTTTTCGAGGGATTTCTGCTTAACGGTACCGAGTTCTCGGGATCCTTCCCTCCGCCGCTTTTCACAAAAATCATCGTGCGCCACGACGTCTAGCGCGACGTCGGCGTCGGCGTCGGCGAATGTGGACAATTTCGCCACCTCGTGATCTACTCGCAAGGCGATGAAGATGCTTACGATGATCGAAGGCGACTGGGAAGTGATACCGGAAGCCGGCGACGAGGTGGGACGGTTCGGCGCTTCGCGAATGACGGTGGAGTCCGACGGGCGTTCGGTGATCGTCCGGAGAATCGCTCCCGGCGCAAAGCTCACCGACACCCTGCGGGCGCCTCTCGACGGAGCGCCGGCGGTCGGGAAACCGGGTCAAAGGATCATCCCCGAGTTTTTCTGCTTGGGTCTTTACCGTGACCTCGACGCCGACCGGAGTGTGTCCGCGACGGTCGACGAAACGACGCTTCGCATCCGTGAAGAGCTTTCACTCACGTCGTCGCAGGGCGCCCGACGCGCGGTTATCGACTACGCGATCACGCCCGAACCGGGAGAGAAGCTCCGGCTCACAATCGACCGCTCGACGCGACCCGACCGACCGCCTGCGAGGTACGTGTTCGCCCGCACCGGCGCGCGTCGCGCGTGGGCGATGGAGTTGGGCGAAGACTGGACGATCGACGGGGATCTCCCGGTTCACGCCATGCTTGTTTCGCTTCAGGGCGTGGCCAACAGGACCGGCCCCCGACTCTACTTCGTCTACCCT
This sequence comes from Spirochaetota bacterium, assembly GCA_024275515.1. GTDB lineage: Bacteria > Spirochaetota > Spirochaetia > ARS1246 > ARS1246 > JAJRYZ01. Next base: position 4,186 of record JAJRYZ010000328.1, on the reverse strand, counting down.
GAGACGTGGGATTTCAAGTTTACCCCGAGCATTCTCGAATACCTTGCGGCGGAAAAAGGATTCTCGTTCGAGCGAATAACCACGCCGGAGCACGCGCTCCAAACCTTTTCGCAGGATGCGCGGGGATACGTCGTGTGGGACACCGCGGTGCGAACGTCTCTCATCGTCGCCTACACGATCGCCGGCGTCGAGAACGCGATCGTCGTGACCGACGCGCAGCTCGACGCGGCCGAATCCGTCGGGCTTGGATGCGTCGCCGATCTTCGCGGCGAGTTTGCGGGGATGTCCGACGTCGAGATCTACCGGTGGGCCTACGATCGGTATCGGTCGCGGTGCAGCCGAGATTACATCGTCTGGCTCGGCGGGGAACACGGGAAGGTCATGAAGCCCGGCGTCGCCGACTGGGGGATGTACAAGCGGGCGTTCTTCACCGATCTGTCGGCGCGCAAGAGCGACAAAGACGAATACGCGCTGGCCCGGAAGCTTCTCTCGGAACAGAACCCCGGTTCGTATGTTTTCGGCTGGCACTCCTACGGAAAGGACACCGAAGACGAGCACGTCACGCTGACGTCGAGCTTCGGACTGCGGGTGGAGGGGTTGCACACTCTTCCGAATATGAGCTTTTCGAGCCAGGTCCCGGCGACCGAAGGTTTCCGGTTCCGCAACAACCACAGCGTCGACCCGTCCTGCGATCGTCGGCCCGCGCGCAAGGTCTACGTGGCGTGCCTCCAAACCGACTGCCTGGGAATCGGGGCGTGGACCGAACCGGGTCGAGGCGAGATTCCCTATGCATGGGAAGTGACGATGAACTGGGTGTGGCTCGCTCCGGCGATGCTGGAGTTTTTCTACAGCCAGGCGACGAAGAACGACTACTTCATCGGCGCGCTTTCGGGGCCGGGCTACGTCTACCCTTCGGCCGTGCCGCGGACCCTCCTGCCGGGACTGATCGATGAGGCGGCGCGGCTGATGAAGCAACTCGACCTGAAAGTCTTCGATATCATGGATTTTTCCAAGCTGCTCGACGGGGGGACCCCCGATCTCGACCGCGATATCGTCGACGCCTACTACGAAGGAATGCCCGAGGCGATCGGGTTCGTAAACGGCTACTACCCGGCGCAGACGTTCACCGTACGCCAAGGGAAGCCTTTCGTTTCGTTCGATTACTATCTCTCGCCGACGAGATCCGAGGCGGACGCCGTCGCCGACCTTTGCGAACTCGCCGAAGTCAATGCCAAACGGCCCTATTTCCTTCTGATGCACGTTCGAAACTTCTCCGACATTCGACGCGTCGTCGGGATTCTCGACGCACTCCCCGATGAGTTCGAAACGATCCCGCTCGACGAGTTCCTCGTTATGGCCGGATCACACTGGAACTTCCAAGAGCGATACGCGAGGACGCCATGATCGATTTCCCTATTGTCGACGCGCATGTTCACCTGTGGGACACCGAAGAATACGACTATCCGTGGCTCGACGGCATCCCGATCCTCAATCGCCCGTTTCTTCTGCACGATTACGATCGTCTGCGGGGCGACGTGGAAGTCGAGCGAATGGTATTCGTTCAGGCGGAGATGCGCGAACGAACGCCGCGTGAAGAGTCCGACTGGATAAGCGGCCTCGCCGAGAACGACGAGCGGCTGCAGGCCGTGGTGGCATGGGCGCCGATCGAATCGGGCGCAGGCGTTGAAGCGCATCTCGCCGCGCTCGCCGAGAACAAGCTGGTCAAGGGTGTACGCAGGATCCTCCAGGGGGAGGTCGATCCGGACTTCTGCCTGAAACCGGAGTTCGTCGAAGGCGTCCGGCTGCTCGGCCGCTACGATTTCAGTTTCGACATCTGCATCAACCACACGCAGATGGGCGGCGTCATCGGGCTGGTCGAACGGTGTCCCGACGTGAGATTCGTGCTCGATCACATCGGGAAACCCGACATAAGGGGCGGATTTTTCGAGCCGTGGGCCACGCAGCTTGCGACGCTCGCCCGATACGCCTACGTCGACTGCAAAGTATCGGGGCTCGTGACCGAAGCCGACCACCACCGGTGGACGGCGGAGGATCTCAAACCCTACATCGATCACGTGATCGAGTGTTTCGGTTTCGACCGCCTGATGTACGGAAGCGACTGGCCGGTGGCGTGTCAGGCGAGTGACTATCCGCGGTGGGTCGAGACGCTCGGGAATGCCCTCGAAGCGCTCGGAGCCGACCGCGGAGAAATCGAAGCGCTTTTTCGGGAAACCGCGATACGCGTCTACCGGCTGGAATAACCGTCGTGCGATCGGGCGCTCACCTCGCCGCGATCGACTACGACAATGACGATGGAGAGCTTCCGTGCGTAGATACGTCGAACTCTGCCGCAGCGGAGAGCTTCACCGACGCATCGGCGCGCTTGAGCGGATTATCGCATCGTGCACCCTGTGTCCACGTTCATGCCGGGTCGACCGGACGGCCGGCGAGCGCGGCGTCTGCCGCGCCGGGGCGTTGCCTCGGGTCGCTTCGTGGAGCATCCACCACGGCGAAGAGCGGCCGATTTCGGGTCGCCGCGGATCGGGAACGATATTCTTCTCCGGATGCAACCTCTCGTGCGTTTTTTGCCAAAACTATGAGATCTCGCAACTCGATCTCGGTCACGAGGTAGGATTCGAACGCCTTTCGCGAATGATGATCGAGCTGCAAAAGGCCGGCTGCCACAACATCAATTTCGTCACGCCGACTCATACGGTGTACGCGATTCTGCGGGCCCTGCCCGAAGCCGTTCGACGGGGTCTGTCGGTTCCGTTGGTCTACAACTCCGGCGGGTACGACTCGACGAGCACGCTCAAGATCCTCGACGGTGTTTTCGACGTCTATATGCCCGATTTCAAATACGGGTCGTCACCGTCGGGGGCGCGATTCAGCGGAGTCGAAGACTACGCGGAAGTCGCCGAAGCGGCGATCCGGGAGATGCATCGTCAGGTGGGAGACCTGGTGACGGACGAACGCGGAGTCGCCGAACGCGGTCTTCTCGTCCGACATTTGGTGCTGCCGGGCGACGCCGCCGTCGGCAAAACCGTCGTCGACACCGTCCTTTCGATCTCGCCCGACACGTATCTCAACATCATGGACCAGTACCGCCCGCTCTTCCGGGCCTCGCACGACCCCGACATCGGCCGGCGCCCGAACGCGGATTCGGTCCGATCGCTTGCGGCATACGCGCGTCGTCGCGGCCTGACCCGCGTCTACCACGACTGACGCGAGCGGAGAAGGACGACCGTCTGCAGCGCCAGAAGCGCCGCGACGACTAAAGCGGCGAAGAGGTAAGGGCTCCTATCGCCGGCAACGCTTCCGAGCAACCCGCCGACGGCCGAACCGATCGCGATTCCGAGGCCGAGCGTGGCTTCGTGCATCCCCGATGCAAACCCCCGCCGCTTCTCTTCGTGAGCGGTGCTTCCGTAGTAGATTCCGGCGAAGTAGTTGAATCCGACGAGCAACGCCACGCCGGAAAGCCCCGCGAGAAGCATGAGGCTGTTGGAGGCGAAAAAGACCAACACCAGGCCGGCGACGGCGGTCAGCTGAACAAAAACGTTGACGGCGAAACGGTAGTGCCAAAAGCTCGTGCGGTGAAGCATCACGTACACTCCGATCGCGACGAGCCGCATCGAAGCGAGGATTTCACCGTGAAGGTCGGCGGCGATTCCGAGGCTCACCGCCAGGCGCGGAAACAGGTGGAGCACCATGCTTATCGCGACCGCGCCTCCCAGGTTGGCAAGTCGGCTGACGCAGACGAAGACGGCGGATTTCCGGTCGATCGGCTGCGCCGCTTCGCTGTGCGCCGGCGGCGCGGGTATGCGGCTTCGAACACGGAGTACCAGCGCAAGATCTATGATCGCCACGACGGCGGCGACGGCGAAAGGCCGGCGTGGACCGAGCAGGAAGAGCCGCCCTCCGGCGAACTGAGCGACAAGCACTCCGAGATTCCAGGAGATACAGAATCTCACGAGGTTTCGGCTCATTCCCGGCGACCGCGCGGCGCCCGATGCGCGTTCGCCGGTATTGAACCACGCGATGGTCGCCGGATGGATCATCCCGAGCGCGAACGCGCTCAGCCAGTACATGGCGAGAAGCGGCCCGCGACCCGCCACCGCCATCGCACCCACGGCGGCGACGATCAAGAGCAGCATTCCGGGAACGATCAGTCTCGCGCGACCGAATC
>JAJRYZ010000327.1 GCA_024275515.1 Spirochaetota bacterium | reverse complement strand
GGCTCTTCTCGAGCGTGAAGGGTGGAAAGAAGTAGTCGCGTTTTTTCCGGCGGGCGCTCACGAGGCCGGCGAAGTCTGAATCGCGAAGAAGTCCGGCGGACGAATCGGCATGTCCGTCGAAGAGGCACGCGCCGAGGGCGCCGTAGAGCGGCGCGAAATCGTCGGCCGTTATCGCGACGTCGAGATAGCGCTCGAGGTGGCCGACGACCGCGGCGTTGAGCGCGACTCCTCCGGCAAACACCGTCGGCGCGTCGGCGCCCCGAGTCGCAAAGAGAGTGTCGTGGATGTTTCTCGCCAGTCCGAGGCACAATCCGTCGCATATCTCTTCGATACCGTACCCTTCTTGCTGCGCATGAATGATATCGGTTTTTGCGAAAACGGCGCACCGCGAAGCGATCGTCGGAAGGTCGCAGGTGCTTTTCGCGGCGAGCTCGGCAAGCTCCGAACCGCCGGCGAGGCCGAGACGACGCGCCTGCTGGTCGAGAAAGCTTCCGGTTCCGGCCGCGCATCCCGAATTGGTGGACAGGCCGGCGAATCTTCCCGCTTCATCGAACCGCAGGACGCCGTAGTGTTCGCCGCCCACGTAGATTACCGTGCGAACGTTCGGATGGAGTCGTTGCGCCGCGGTTTGAAGCGCTATGTGCGGATCGACTTTGCGGGCTTTGGGCGCAAGATCGCGCGCGGCGCCGGTTGCCGAAACCCGGGATGTTCCGGCGAGACGCAGTGAAGCGAGGATGTCCGCGAGAGCGCCTTCGGGATCGCCCTCGTGCGGTCGGTAGTAGTGCCGATGAACCGTTCCGTCGGGGCTGCAAACGACCACGGCCGCCGACACCGATCCTGCGTCGACGCCGACAAGCCACCTGAGCCCGTTGGACGGCTCAATATGGGTAGAGTCGCTCATAGTATTGTTCGTCGTGTGGTTCGTCGTATCCGCGCCGGCTCATCCGGCGTTGAGCCAATATACTCCCGACCGGCCGCGGAGGCAACGGGCGGGGAGGGCCCGCGCGGCGGTCGCGGCGGTCTCGACGCCCGTTCGTTGTTTGACTCCGTGGGTGATGGACGTGGTACTATCGTCGTAACATGCCGCTGCAGAATCCGAAGTGCGAGGTGCGTACACACGGGAACCGGCAGCTCGAGCTGAAGATCTGGTATCCTGTACGGTCACCCACGCGCCATTGCTACGATCTGAACATCTTTTTCTTTACTCCAAGCTACCTGCAGATCGACGGGCGCCGATACGGTGTGGACAGCTTTCTCGAGGATCTTCGCGCCAATACGCGGCTCTCGACGCCGACGATTCCTCTGTCGCGGGTCGTCGACCCGACTTTCGAACTCAGCCCGCTGACACGAATCAACAACATGCTCGATGCGATAGGGAGCCGGGATGCTTTCGATCAGAATCGACTGCTCAATGAGCTTCGTACGCTGGTCAACGTGTATAGAGTGGAACTACGTTCGGTCCGGCGACTCATTCGCGACGGGCTCAACAAGGCGACCGATCCGGACGCCGTGGTCGCGATGGTCCGGAACCAGATCGACGATTCGGAGCGACTCCTTGCGGCCATGCGCGAAACGGGGCGTCGTTTTCTCGATCCGCATCTTCCCGGCTATCTCAGGACCGCGATGGAGTGGACCGACGAATCGATGAGCCTGACGACCGAGATCGAGCGATTCAAGCTTTACCACGTGGTGTCGAAACGGGCGAGTCTTGCCGAAGCCGCCGAGTTGCTGGAGCCGTATCTCGATCGCGAGCGGGCTTACCGTCGAAAACGCCGTCTCGCTTCGTGGGTAAACCCGAAGGACGACATGCAAAACGAGGAGCTTCTCTACCGCGAGAGTACACTCAAAAAGTGGTCGCAGTCGGTGATGTACATGAGTCGCGAGCGTTCGGCCGAAGTCGCGGGAGTGGGACACGTGCTCGCGGGGATCGCCGCCGCCGCGGCGATGTCTTTCGCCATCGTCGCGACCCTTCTCGCTCAGAGATTCTTCGCAAGCTACAGTGTTCCGTGGGCGCTGTTGATCGTCGTCTCCTACATTTTCAAAGATCGTATCAAGGTGATTCTCCGGGGCGTGCTTGCGCGGTTGTTGCCGGGTCTTGTTATCGACGACGCAGGACGGCTCTACGATCCGGCGAGCGGCAAACGCGCGGGCAAGACGCGAAGCGACGTCAGGTTCCGTTCGGCAAAGGAGCTTCCCAGACGAATAACCGACGTGCGGAACAGCTATCCGCGCCCGTTCTCGTCGATTCTCCCGCCGGAGAACGTTATTCACTATCATCGTCGTATTCGACTCAACGGGCGGTTGCTCCAGAAGAGCCATTCGCGTCTCGAATCGGTCACCGAGATCCTCAGGCTGAAACTCGACACATGGCTCGAGGAGATGGACACGCCGGAGAACACTCTCTTCTATGTGAGCGGGAAAAAGATCAAGTCGGTAACGGCGGCACGGGTTTACCATGTAAATATGATCGTTTCGCTTGCAAACGGAGATAATGTGTCGCTTCGGCACTACAGACTGATTCTCACGCGCGAGGGGTTGCGAAGAATCGAGCCCGTCGGGGTAAAGCTCGACGCGTAGAGACGGCGTCGACTCATCTCCACTCGTCACCGTATCCGTTACCGCAGAGCCTGTCCGGGAACTCGTTGATGAGCTGCGCCGGGTCGACCTTGAAGAATCTGACGCCGTCGTCGACGAACTTTTGCAGGTGGGCGAACCACGCCGCGTCGCGAATCGTGTTCGTATCCAGGTAGACCGGATCATGACCGGACGGTTTGTCGTCGACCGGCGCGGCGCCCAAGTCGTCGACCGGCGATTTGCTCACAGCTTCCTCGTCCGCGTCGCCGATCCTTCGACGTTCCTCTTCCCAGGTGAAGTCGTAGCGGCAGCAGAGCCGGAGGCCGAGATCGAACCCCATCCTGTTCAACGCGTTGATCATTCGGTCCGGACCCGCGCGAAACCACGAACCGCGCGGCGTTCCCCTGAACTTTTCAGCGTTCCACTCCTTCCCGGTCGAATAGTCGTAGTGCCGCTCCATCCACCCCGGTTCGAGACTCACGTTGTCGCACGGTATTCTCTTGTCGCGCAGCGTCCGCGCCACCGTGAGCACGTCGTGACCCGTGGCACGGGTGTGCATGATAAGCCACAGCCCGAAACTCTTGAGCGGCACCATCCCCGGGTATCCGGTCAGCTCGCAGTAGCGGCGAATCAGATCCGGAAAGTCGGCGCCGTCGCCGGCAGAGTCCCCGGCAAAGTTCGCACGAGTTCTTCGCCGTCCCGTACGACCTCGAACCCGTCGTCGGTCGGCGTGACGCTGACTCCGTCGGCGCATTCGACGCATGACTCCGATTCCACGGCGTCCGGCGCCGTAGGAATCCGCCGCACGATTCCGTACCGCTCGAGAAGGCTCTCCCGATAACCGTCGTACCCCCCGGCCTGAACTCGGATAATTCGATGCTCAAGTGCTTGCACGCGGACGGTGATTCCGTCCGAACGTCTTCGCTCCATGGACGTCGCTCCCCGCGAACTAACGGATGTTCGCATCGTCGTTGCTCGCGGGAGGCGGCGAAGGACGATTCGCGTAGTAGTCGTAGAAGACCTCGTCGCCGAGGGCCTCACGAACCACACTATCGAAGGTTTCCTGAACGGCGCGATCGTATTCACCCTCCGCGCGCGGTCGAGCCCGGGATTCGTACCGATACATGCTTCTTGTCTGAACGGCACGCCGGAACTTCACCGAATCGAGCGGGCCGAGTTTGGCCTCGTAATGCAGATCGTACACGCCGTCAAGAGGCGTCTCGCCGGACGTCGAGTCGATAACGAAGCGGACCGTAACGCCGAACAGCCATCGGTCCACCAGCGCGACCACGAGTTGCCGCTCGCCGGTGCTTTTGACCCGGTAGACGACCGACACGTAATCGAAGCGTTTCCGCCCGACCCGCGCGTCGGTCGCGGTCAGCGTGTGAGTGACGTCGACGATACCTTCATATTCAGCCGAAACGCTTGTTGTCTGTTCGAGCTTGCTCACGAGATGCTCGATTTGCGTCGGGTCGGCGCCGTAGGACCTGACATAGACGAACAGCAGAAAGACTGCCGGCAAGGCGACGTGCGAGGCGGTAAAAACGCCTCCCGGTTCGCGCATGATGCTCCACTATACGGCCTTCGGCGGGACGGCGCAATGCGCTCCCGCCGGCAGTGCGCAAACAAGACGCTCTCGTGGCGATTTGTCGGTCCCGACTATGCTCCCTTGATAAACGGCCTATCACGCGGTAGTGTGCACCTCCATGATTGTCAGGCGCCGTCGATTCACCTCGGCGATGAGCATACTCGTCGTGATGGGGGCCGTGGGGTTCGGCAGGTTCGGGTATACGATGATACTTCCGGTGATGCAGTCTGAGCTTGTTCTGTCGAACGCTCAGGTCGGCGATCTCGCCGCGGCCAACATGACCGGATACCTTCTTCTCGCGGTGCTCGGCGGGTTGATCGCCGCGCGAATCGGCGCCCGGAGCGTTATTTCGGTTTCTCTGCTGCTCGCGGCGGTCTCGATGGCACTCACCGGGTTGGCCGCTTCGTACCGATGGGCTCTGGCCGGTCGGTTTTTGACCGGACTGGGCAGCGGGGGAGCCAACGTGCCGATGATGGGGTTGCTTGCCGCCTGGTACGCCAAGGACCGTCGCGGGCTTGCCGCCGGAATCGCGGTGAGCGGGTCGAGCATCGGGCTGCTCATTACCGGGCTTCTTATTCCGATCATTCTGAGGCGCTACGGCCCGGCCGGTTGGCGCGTTTCGTGGCATCTTCTCGCGCTACTCACCGCGACGATAGCGCTTGCTGCGGCGGTTGTGCTTCGAAATCGTCCGGTGGGCGGTGGCGCCGGGCGCTCTCCGGCGGCGGAGCGCGTCGCGCGGGAACCGGGGAGGCGAACGGTGCGCGCGGAAGCCCGCCGACGACACTCGGCCGGCATCGCGCGACTGCTCAGGGCGAAACACGTGTGGCGTCTTTCCGGCATCTACGTCGCGTTCGGTTTCTCGTACGTCATTTACGCTACGTTTTTTGCGCGTGGTTTGATATCCGCCGGTTTCAGCGACGCACGGGCGGGGCGACTCTGGTCCGGGATCGGCGCCGCGAGCATAGCCAGCGGTTTCATCTGGGGAACGGTGTCCGACCGCATCGGTCGTCGGCACGCGCTGGCGCTCATATACGGGCTTCAGGCGTGTTCGTTTCTGATATTCGGCGTCTCGCTGCCGGGAAACGATGCGGTCTCTGTTGTCGGGTACTATGTGTCGGCCGTGTTGTTCGCGCTCACCGCCTGGAGTATACCCGCGGTCATGTCCGCGGCGGCCGGCGATTTGATCGGGGCGCCTCTTGCGTCGGCCGCCTTCGGAGTGATCACGCTGTTTTTCGGTGTCGGTCAGATAGCGGGACCCGCCGTCGCGGGGCGGCTCGCGGAGAGACTCGGCGGGTACGGTCCGTCATTCGTATTGGCGGGACTTGTCGCGGGCGCCGGCGCGGTGCTGTCGATCCTGCTTCTGCCGAATCGGCTTGCGGTTGCACAAGGCGACGAATAGCGGTTGTGCGTGTCGACGCGCCGGAGACGAATCCCGCGCCGGCGTTCAGAATCCGTTTCGGTGTATGCGCGTCTCGTCGAACAGGTTTTTCGGCGCCTTCGTTTCGGCCGGATGACCCACCGCGATAAGCGACATCGGGACAATGTGGTCGGATATGTTCAACAACTTTCGCATCCCCGCGATGCGATCTTCCCGCGGATAGACTCCGAGCCATACGCCCCCGTAACCCTGATCGGCGATTTCCAGAAGGATATTCTCGGTCGCCGCCGAGCAGTCCTGCACCCAGTAATCGCCGTCGGTCGCGATGTGCGTGTCGCCGCACACGAGTATCGCCGCCGGCGCTTCCAACAGCATTCGGGAGTACGGATGAAACTGCGGGATCGCGTCGAGTTTCCGCCTGTCGTCGATAATGACGAACTGCCAGGGTTGTCCGTTGTTTGCAGAAGGCGCGTTCATTCCCGCTCTTACGAACTCGGTGAGTTTCTCGTACGGGACCGGCTCGCCGGTGTACCGGCGGATACTTCGTCGTCGATAGATTGCGTTCATAAGCCCTCCATTCCGCGTGCCTGACTATTTCATCGCGAAGGTCGCCGCCGTTGTGATCGGTGTCGCGGCGGTGGCGACCTTCGCGCGTCCGTCAGAACTCCGTTCCTTCCTTTGCGTCCGAGACGACCTCCATGACCTTCGCGGCCTCCTCGAGCCGAACGGGAAACGGCTCTCCCCTTCGGATCGCTTCATATAACTTGTCCCAAATCACCGTGTTGCTTCCGGCGTGAACGGCGATGGTTTGTTCGATCCAATCAAGCTCTTCTTTCGTACCGAAAGCGGCGCCGGGGGTCCCCGCGTTCGCGGATTTTTCGGCAAGTTTTGCTTCCGGATTCAGGTATTTCATCGTGATCTCGGCGCCGGAGAGCTCCAGGCTTCCGCGTGTTCCAAAAACGCGATACTGGGGCTCTCCCAGAGCGACACCTCCGCTGATTTCAAGATCGACCAGGCGACCGTTCTCGCCTTCGAGGACGATTTTGACGTGGTCCTCCGCGTCGCCGACCGCCGCCACACGCTTGAGGTTGCTGTACATGCGTCTTACCGGCGCGTCGAGGAACCTGAGTGCGTGATCGATGATGTGTGGTCCCCAGTTGAGCAGTTGACCTCCACCGAACTCGCGAAGCGTTTGCCAGTCGTCCCTTCGTTGATAGCCGTGTCGGGCGAGCCGGATTTCGAAGACGTCGCCCAGCACGCCGGACGCGATAATCTCTCGGACGTGAAGGAAATCGGGATCGAACCGTCTGTTGTGTCGGACGTAAAGCGTCCCCGACGCGGCTTCCGCGGCGGCGATGAGTTCTTTCGTTTCGGCGTAGGAGACGCAGATCGGCTTTTCGAGAAACACGTCCTTGCCCGCCGCAAGCGCGATTCGCGCGTGATTGAGATGATCGTTCGAACGCGTGGCGATGTCGACAAGCTCGACGCTCGCGTCGTGGGCGAGCTCGTCGACGGTCTCGTACACTCGACATCCGTACCGTTCTTTCATGCGCTCGCGGCGTTCGGCAATGAGGTCGCATGCGGCGACGATCTGAAACCGCTCGGTGCGACCGTCCAGTTCCCGGCAGTGCATACCCCATCCCGCTCGTCCGAGACCGGCGATTCCTATGCGGATTGGCTTGCTCACGAGTTCCTCCATCCTGTGTATCGTTGTACCATTTGTACCACACGCCGGCCGGGAAGTGAACATCGCAGCGGAGACTCCGACCGTGGTTGCCGCGGCGCCATAACCACCGGCGAGAGCGCTGCAGCAGGGAATGCACTTGAGAGAAAACTGTGGCAACGTGACGAGAGAAAGAATGCGGATCCGCCGATTTATCTATCGGCAGACCGACGATATGCGCTTCCGTGCGGCAGATGTGGCAAGCCGGCACGCTACCGGGACACTCGTGCGGCTCGATCGTTCGTTCATGTGCCCCTGGGGTGCATCCCGGCCGGCCCGCGCTGTCGGCGAACTCGGAACGAAGTAGGAAGCTCCAAGGGTAATCATTCGACAACGTACCGATCCGCCACCTCGAGGGCCGTGTCCATGATCCGCAAGCCTTCTTCTATCTCCGCTTCCGTCACGGTCAGAGCAGGCGCCATGGCAATGATGTTGGACGGGTTAGCCGACATCGCGATCATTCCCAAGTCCAGAAGCCTTTCCGCCACCTGTCGCTTTGGGTTCGAACCGGACCGAATCAGACCGTTCAGGGGAACGATAGGTTCCTTCGTTGCACGGTTCTTGACCAATTCCAGGCCTACGAAAAGTCCGAGTCCGCGCACATCTCCGATGCACGAGTGTCGCTTTTGAAGCCGACGGGCTCCAGCGAGGAGGTGCTCTCCCATCCGGGCCGATCGTTCGATCAGATTCTCCTCTTGATAGAGCTGGATGACCCGAACCGCGGTGGCACAGGACAGGGCGTGGGCCATATACGTCGCTCCGTGGGAAAAGTAGTGGTTCTTGAAATGGTCCCCGATTGGTGTCCGAACGATCGTCGCGCCCAAGGGAACATAGCCGGAAGTGATGCCCTTTGCCAGGCACATGATATCCGGCACGACGCCCCAATGGTCGACTGAAAACCAGCGACCGGTGCGTCCGAAACCGGTCATCACCTCGTCAACAATCATCAGGATGCCCCACCGATCACATATCTCGCGGAGGCGAACCATGTATCCCATAGGGGGCACAATGATTCCATTTGCTCCAGTCACGGGCTCGAGAATGATGCCCGCGACGTGCTCACCTCCGCCCTCCATTTCAATTACCCGGTCGACGTATTCTGCACACTGAAGGTTGCACTCCGGATATGTTTGCGCAAACGGGCAGCGGTAGCAGTACGGTGAGGGCACAGGGACGCGTTGAACTCCACTTGATTCCTGAGCCCAACTTCGAGGGTCCCCGGATGACAGACTCATCGCCGCCGCCGTCGCGCCATGGTAGGCCGGGTACCGACTCAATATCTTCCGTCTGCCGGTGTACTGGTGACAAATCTTGATTGCCGCTTCGACGCTCTCGGCTCCTCCAAGGCTCAGGAACGATCGGGATAGATCTCCCGGCGCTATCTCGGCAAGCAGTTTTCCAAGAACGGCCCGAGGCTTCTGTGAAAACTTTGGCGCGAACGAGCACAGCGTGCGCGCCTGCCTACAGAGTTCCTCAATGACCCGTGCATCCTGGTGACCCATGTTGTGGCTGACAAATGCAGGAAAACTCACGACAAGTGATGATCAACAATGACGAGGCCGGCAAGCAGCCGATCCTCGAAGTATGCAATCTTCGGGTAAATTTCCACCTTGACGAAGGCCTGCTCAAGGCGGTCAACGACGTGAGCTTTGCTAT
>JAJRYZ010000326.1 GCA_024275515.1 Spirochaetota bacterium | reverse complement strand
GTGTAAGGCAGCCAGCCCTTGCGCGACACGTATGGGGTCCGCTGCACTTCGAAGCGCAGCTCGAAACGCTCGCGTCCGTTGGTAAAGTGAACCGGAGTCCGAATGACGACGTTCATGTCCAACACTTCCTTCATCAAAAAAGAACCTTCGTGGTTGATTAAGCGAAACCTACGCGGCATCAGAAAGAAGAGATTTCCCGACTCGCCCTTCGGCCGCGACGCCGTTCCCGAGAGTGCCATGGTTTTCTCGTCCCACGAGACGTTCTCGATCTCAACGGCGCCCTGTTGAACGTGCATGTCGGTGGATAGGAGCCACGGATGCCGCCTTGCCCGCGATATCCGGAACAAACGACACGAGTTGGGTGGAACGACGGTGCGAAAGCGACCCTCAAAGGTTCCGCGATACTCCTCGGTCCAGAACTCGTACACGCGATAGGCTCTATCCACCTCCAATCCGAGGCGTGAAAACGATAGATCCGTGGTATACACGCCGTCGTCCAGATTGAATACCGCAACGAGGAGGTAGGAATCCGACTCTTTCCGCACGTGCAGCTTCAGAATCCGGGAGTAGCCGTCCGGATAGACATCGTCGAAAAGATCGACCGGCACGGGCATTCCGTGGGTTCGTGGAAGACAGAGCTTTACCAGCCGAAGTCGTTCAGGGTCGATCCGGCGATAGTCGTCGCCGAGCATCAGCGGACTGCCTCCGAGGCCGAAAACCGTCACCGCTATTTCGGCGTGCTCTCTGGGTACCGGTTTGTCGATCGTCAGAAGGTTGAAATCGTTGATGTAAATCCTGCGGTGGGTGAAGTAACTGGCCGCCGCGTTTTGTACGAGGTACTTCGTGTTGCCGAAATGCAGATCGTGCAGAACATATACCGCGTTGCGCCACGCGTTGTACGGGGGAAAAAGCGGGCGTCCTTCTCCGAAGTCCCGCCCCACCCGAGCGGCGTCGATGAGACCGACGAATCCGGGAGTTGACGAAACGGCGGTCTGGAGGTGGGTGTCGTCGCCGGCGGCATCACGTATCACCCCGAGAATTGAACGGGCCGCCTGGAGCGGCGTTTTGGTCGGATCGTGCAGGCGCGCCTCCTCCTTCACCGCCAAAAAGTCCAGCATGTAGTAGCGAACGCCGAGCTCCCTGTATGACTCGAAGATTCGCCGTACGAATCGGGCGGTCTTGGGATGGGACCCGTCAAGGTAGTATTTGTGTAATCTCAGTTTGTCGTCAGGATCCGAGTGCAGATCGAATTCCCAACTGCCCGGGTCACAGATCGGACTCCCCTTCTCGTCTTTCAGGAGGTTCTCCCGGTTCTGTTCGAGCGCGTCGGCAGCTTCGGCGAAGAACCAGAAGGGCGCAACCCACAGACCGGGTATGAACTCCATCCGTCTCTGCTTGTCGAAGAATACCGCGAGACCGGAAGGTATCTGAGTCTCGTCCGCCGCCAACCAGTTTCCCGGAAGACCGTTTCTCAGATTGTTTTGGCTCGTCCACAGGTATCGGACATCGTAACCCCGGAGTTTCTCCCGGATCGCGCGTGCGTTGTCCAGAGCGACGGTTTCCCAACAGTCCTCTCGCTCGCTGAATGCATCGATCCAGCCGCCGCCGCACCATCCCACCGGCGGTGAGTCGGCGAAATCCGGACGGTAGGCGCTACGAACGGCCTCCGCCCAATCCTCCAGAGCGTCGTAGGGGTCGCCGAAAATTCCTATACGAAGCGTCTCGGAGCGCATCTCGCCGGCGGCGGGGAGCTCGAAGGTCCCGAAAGCGCAGGTGGCGCGATACTCCTCCACGCCGGTCTCGGCTGAATAGGCAAGCGAATGCGTGCCCACCATCCTGTCCACGGTAACAAAGCCGCAGACCAGGGTTTCTTTAGTCGTCGGATGGCAGAGATGACACAGATTGCTCGATTGGTGCTTTCCTTCATCGCTCGAGAGAAGCTCCACGCGCATGTCCCACGGATGCCAGCCGAAAAACCGCACTTTGCCGGAGTCCGCCCCTACGCCGATGCTCCCGCCCTTGCTGCGTTGCATATGCAGCACGTTCCAGGCGCCGACGACGGCCGGACCCGCGCCGATGTTCCGCAGTACCGCGGTCAGCTCCAGTACGGAGTCGACCTCGGCGATCTCCCAACGCCACAGAAGGTCGGGATCCGAGAATCGGAACGTCACGCTTGTGCCGTCGACCTCAGCAGGGCCGACGGCCTCCGCCGTGCCGAGCACTCGGGCGTCGACGACAACCGACCCTCCGACGCGCTCCATGACGGCCGCACCGCCGTCTTTCCCCGAAACCGAGAGGCCCTCTCCGTCGAGGGACCATTCAAGCTGCCGCTGTGATCTCATAAGCTCCTCTTAAAAAACGTCGATCGAACCGGTGCAGTCCGAGCGGTTCACCATCCGGCGTGCGGTCATCGAAGGCGTATTAAAAGCGCCGACCGACCTAAACGGCCGACCGGCGCCGCGTGTCGGTTTCGACTTTGGACTTACTTCATCATCCCCAGTTCTATGAACTGTGCTTTGGCGTCGGCCAGGAGCTTGTCCCCGCCGGCCTGGCGCCACTTCTTCTCGAAGCCGGCGTAGTCATCGGTCTCGCCCACGATGTACTTGTACTCGAATTCCGCTACCAGTGTGTCCAACTCCGCAACCACGGTCTTATCGAGATGCAGAAAACGTGCGTCGGGAGGGTAGGTGTCCTCCTTCAAGGCCCCGTTGTTCAGCTCGATCTCTCCGTAGACGGTCGCCGGTAGCTCGGCTACGCTGGTCGCCGGCGTAAAAATCGTGAAGTCGGCTCGGGTTGACATCCACTTCCCCCAGTCGGCCGCGCCGAGGAAGTTTTCCGCCGATCGGTACCGTTCGCTCCCCGGCCCGGCAAGAATCGCGGTATAGCCGCCGGGAAGCTCGTATTTGACGCCCTTGTCGATGCCGACACCCCAACGAAGCGCGTAGTAGCCGGGGTTCGGATAGGCGACGCCCTCGAGAAGTCTGATGATTTTATCGAACTTCACCGTGTCTTCTTCGGCTTTCCTTGAAACCGTATTCATCCGGTCGAAGAAGGCCGGGGACATCAGCTTCCCGCCCCGGGCGGACCCCTTCGGCATGGGAAGGTGCGTCCAAAGCTTCATGGCCTCTTCGACGGGTACCGCGCCTTCGTTGACGAACTCCGTCACGAGGACTCCCGGGTACCAGGCCGTTCCCAGCTTGGCCTGGAACAGCACCGCCTTTCGCTCGTTCCAGGCGACCGTGTACCAGTTAGGTTCGATGACGCCGTCATTCACCGCCGTACGCATGAAGTCTAGAAAGGCCTTCTCCGTTCCGTCGATGACGTAGTGGGAGACCTCCCCGTCGGAAATGTAGAAATCCGTGGGGCCCCACATGAGCTTCAGGTTCGCTATCTCCCCGACTCCGCCTCCACCTCCGGCCGACGTCAGTCCCCAGGTGTCCTGCTTGCCGTTATTGTCCGGGTCGTCGAAAGTGAAAGCGCGGGCGACCTCCAGAAGCTCATCCGGTGTTTTCGGAATCTCCATGCCGAGAGTCGCGAGCCAGTCCTTTCGGATCTGAAACCCCCAGATGTTAGGCGGTCCCGCGGGCGACAGACATATCAGCTTCCCATCCACGGTGAAATAGTTCTCGGCGTTGTCGTCCATGTAATTCAACCAGTCCGGAATCCTGGCTTTGTACTTGTACCAATCCTCCAGCAGAAATCCTTCCTCGTGGAGCTGCCGCAGATAGGCCTCGCCGGTGGTTCCGGCGAAGTGCACGATGTCCGGAGGATCGCCCGTGGCGAAACGGGTGAGTATTTCGTTATTGAACTCCGACGTGTTGTTCATGGTAATGTCGACGCCAAAGGTCTCGTTCAGGTACGCGCGAAACGGATCGTTTTCATCGGTGGGCTGATTCACCCATCCGCCCATCATGAGCTCTATCTTGGGGATCCGGTCCGCCGCGGCGCCGCTTTCGCTCTGCCCGCCCGCCCAGACGAGACCGCCGATCACGCAGAACATGACGGCGGCGACGGCTGTCAATCTCATTCTCCCAATCACTTTGCTCTCCTTCCTTAAGTTTGTTCTCCGGAGGTCCTGCGACCTCCAATGTGATATGTGATGCTCCGATCGGCAACGTTCCTCACCTCATAGTTGCCTCCTTGCTCAACTCATTCCTTCACGGAACCCGTATATACGCCCTTGATGAAGTAGCGTTGCAGAAATGGATAAACACACATGATCGGCACGATGCCGATAACCGTAACGGCCATCTTGACGCTCACCGGCGTCGAGCGAACGGACGGATCCAGGAGCAGCTGCCCGCCGGCAAAGGGATTGCTCGCGAGATTGAAGATATTGCGCAGGTAGAGCATGAACGGTCGGAGGTTGATATCCCTGGTAAAAACCAAAGCGCTGAACCAATCGTTCCAAAACGCGACGGCGGTGAAAAGCGAAAGGGCGGCGATGACGGGTTTGCTCATCGGGACGAAGAGACTGAAGGCGATCCGCAACTGACTCGCTCCGTCGATATCCGCGGATTCCTCGATCTCGCCGGGTATGTTTTCGAAGAACTGCTTGAAGACCAGGACGTTCCAGGCCCCTATCATCCCCGGCACGATCAAGGCGAGGAACGTGTTGTAGATGCGCGTGCCGAACACGACAAGATACGTTGGTATGAGCCCGCCGCCGAAGAGAAAGGTCACGAGCACGAGGGTGATCAGCACGTTCCTGCCGATCATGTCTTTCCGGGACGCGGCGAATCCGGTGATCATTGCCCAGAATACACCCAGAGCAGTGCCGGAGACGGCTCGATACACGCTAATGAAAAACGCCCGGAACAGGATCGGGTTTTTGAGAGCTATCCTGTATCCGTTGAGTATAGGTTGATTCACCCACAGGACGATGCCGCTTTTCCGGACCCACTCGGCCTCGCTGACGAAAGACTGGACGATCACATTGAAGAGGGGAAAGAAAGCCGTCAGCGAAACGACTATGATGATCGAGGTGATTCCGATCTGGTATGCGAGCTCGCTTCCGCGCACCATCATCTCAAAGCCTCCGCCCGGCTCACCACAGGCCTACCTTGAGGCGTTTCTTGGCGAGGTGGTTCACGCTCAGAATGAGCACCAAGCCAAAAACGGATTCGATGAAGGCCAGAGACGTGCCGAGACTGTACTGGAGCTTGGTAAGCCCCTGCCGGTACACCCATGTGCCGATGACGTCCCCCACCTCGTAGGTGGCCGGCGAGTAGAAAAGGAGGATCTGTTCAACGCCGGTGGACTGAAAAAGACGGCCGATGGAAAGCGTCAGAAGGAAAACGACCACACCGCGAATTCCGGGAAGCGTGATGTGGCGGATTCTCTGCCAAGGACCGGCGCCGTCGATCTTGGCCGCGTCGAAGAGTCCGGGGTCTAGATTCGACAGAGCCGCGAGGTAGATGATTGTGCCCCATCCGACCTCCTTCCAGATCCCGGAGGCGATGAGCAACGGTCGAAAGGCCGAACTGCTCACGAGGAAATCCCTCGGCTGTCCTCCCAAGGCAACGACGACGCTGTTGACCATGCCGGTTCTCGTGAACAGCGAGTAGGCAATGGAGTAGATGATAACCCAGGAGAAGAAATGCGGTATGTACAACACCGTCTGGCTGACTCGTTTCAGTCCGCCGATGTGGAGGTCGTACAGGAAAATCGACAGGACGATGGGCGG
>JAJRYZ010000019.1 GCA_024275515.1 Spirochaetota bacterium | reverse complement strand
TGAGCGTCGGCACGATTGCGTTCATGCGGCAAGAGGACGGGTCGGAGCGAACGTGACGACCACGCGAAACGGCCGAAGAGGTGGCTTGAGCGTTCGTCGTTTATCTTTCTTCCGAACCGCCTCTCGTTTGGTAAAAAAGGAATCCGCCCTCGAGAACTCCGAGCTCCGTATATCCGCGCGAGATCAGGTAACGATAGGCGCTGTATGCGCCGGTCGACGTACGGCTATACAGCACGATCCTGCGGGACCGATCGTAGGGAAAGCGATCGCGGCGGAGTCGCTCCAATGGGATGTTGAGGCTGCCGCCGATCTCGAAACGCTGCGCCCGATGCGGCGGGCTCACGGAAACAAGAGCGACCCCTTCGAGCTCGTCGAGTTTGTCGGGGTGAATGGTTCGCACTATACCGTCGAGTTTGTTCGCAAGGAGGAGGCAGGCGGTCTGGGCAAGATCGATCGCGTTGTTGAACGAAGGCGCGTAGCCGATGTCGAGCCGGAAAAAATCTTCGATGGTCATGCGATTCCATACCGCGGCGGCGAGCAATTCGATTCGCGCCACGACCTCTCCGACGCCGTAACCTTGGGCTCCGAGGATCACCCGGCTCTTCCTATCGGCGATGACCTTGATCGTAATGTCGGCCGCCTTCTCGTCGTAGTGGGCGCGGTCTTTGCCGGTGACCACGGCGGTTTCGATGTCGAATCCGTGTTTCCACGCCGCCCGGGTCGTGAGACCTGTGCGTGCGACCGACATCTCCCGGAGCTTGAACATCGCCGACGCCACCGAGCCGGTATACTCGGCGTCGATTCCGCAGATATTGTCGGCGGCGATTCGTCCCATCTTCGTCGACACCGAGCCGAGGGGAAGGTACTCGGCCTTTCCGGTGACGATGTGGGTGCTCTCCGCGCAGTCGCCGACCGCGTAGATCGATTCGTCACTCGTGCGCAGATATCGATCGACCACGACGCCTCCGGTAGCGCCCAGCCGGAGTCCCGCGCGCCGTGCAAGCTCGGAGTTGGGGGCGGCGCCGGTGGACAGAATGATCAGATCGGCGGTGTGCGATGCGGCCTCCCCGTCCGAAGTAGTGTCGATTCCGAGTTTGTCTCCGCGTCGATAGATTTCGGTTACCTCAACATCGGTGTGCACCTGAATACCGCGGCGACGGAGTTCCGCTTCGATCCGAACGGCGACGTCGCGGTCGAAAAGCTGAAGCAGGATATACTTTTTTTTCTCGAGAATAGTGATCCTCGCTCCGGTTTTGAGAAGTTCGTCGGCCGTTGAGATACCCACGAGGCCGCCGCCGATGATATAGAGATCGTGAGCATTCGTGCTTGCCAACGAGCGCTTGATTCGTTCCGCGTCTTCGATTGTCCTGAGAGTAAATACGCCGGGGATGTCGACTCCGCGAATCGTCGGAACGACCGGACGGGCGCCGGTGGCGAGGACGAGCACGTCGTAGGGAACGATGCGGTGCATGCCCGAGGCGGTATCGAGCAGATGCACTTTCTTTGTCCGGCGATCGATTCTCTCGGCGAGTGTGTTGTTCATGACGCGGATGTTGCCGATCGTTTCGAAAAACCTGATATCGCGCGGCGCGTTGTCACCGGACGACATAAGCTCTTCGGGAGACTCGACGCGTCCGCTGATGTACCACGGCAGCCCGCATCCGGCGTACGAAAGAAATCGTTTCCGCTCGACGATGGTAATGTCGAGACTCTCGTCGAGACGCCTCAGCCGTGCGGCGGTCTTCGGACCGGCGGTCACGCCGCCGATGATAACGATTTTTTTCCCGGCGTCGCGCCTCGCGACCGGGACGGTTTCGGCATAGGGAATCGTAAAAACGAACGTGGCGCCCGCTCCCACGGCCGACTCCACCTGAACGTTCCCCTTGTGATTCTCCGCGACGCGCAGGACGATCGGCAGCCCAAGCCCTGTACCCGCGGTAGTCGACGCCTGCGCCGGGGCGCGGAAAAAGGGTTGAAATATCCGCTTCTGATAGTCCGCCGATATTCCGGGTCCCGAATCGGAAACCGCTACCGAAACGGTCGAGTTCTTCGCATCCGTCGACATCGAGACGCGCACGTTTCCCCCGTCGGGGGTGTATTTGATCGCGTTCTCGATCAGATTCCGAAGCGCGTGTTCGAGAGCCGGAAGATCGCCTGTCACAACGACGTCGAACTCGTCAGGAATCGTGACGTCAATGACGATTCCCTTCTCCGAAGCGTCGGCCGAGTGTCGGTCGACCAGCGTGCGCACGAGATCGGAAAGATTGACCGACTCCGTCGATCCGTCCGATTCTTCCGCGTAGCGCTCGAAATGAAGCAGGTCGCTGATAATCTGCCCCGCTTCTTCGGACCTACGCGCCGCCTTCTCAATGACGAACCGTGCGCGCTCTTCCACGTCGCCCGCGTACCCCTCGAGCACCGTATCGAGGAGCATTTTTATTGCGTTGATGGGACCCTTAAGCTCATGCGAAATGAGGCGTAGATAGTCGTCGATGCTGGGGAAATGAGAGTCGCTCATTTTACTGGAAAATGAACTCGCACAACGCCGACAAGCTCCTTCGATAGGGGCTCGACGGCAGCCGCAGGAGTGCAACCTCCGCCTTTTTCATATAATCGCGGGCCGCCTCGACGTAGTCGAGAGCGCCCGTGTAGATGCTGTCCTTGTCGGTCTTGTCGTCGACGAGCTGGTAGGCCAGACCGAAATTGAGGCCGATGCGACCGCACAGCTCGGCCTCTTCGACGTCGCCGCCGGCGAGCACCGAGCCGACGCGGCAGCTGACCGACATCAACCGCGCGGTCTTCAACTCTATGATATCAAGGTAACGCTCGAACGAATCGGTACCTCCCGACGACTGCTGCTCGAAGATTTCGCCGTAGCACATCTGCTTGGTGAGATCGGCGAAATGAGACAGCAATTCGAGCTTCATCGCGTCGGGAGTATCGGGCAGGGCGGCGAGAACCTCGAATCCGTGCGAAAACAGGATGTCGCCGGCGAGAATCGCGATCTTGACCCCGTATTTTTTGTGCACCGAGAGCGCCTTGCGGCGATGGATCGACTCGTCGATTACGTCGTCGTGAATAAGCGAAGCGGAGTGGATAAGTTCGACAATCCCGGCCGCCAACCGCGCCGCCTGTCTGCGGCCGTACCCTTCCGGCCTGGTGGCGCCGGCCGAAAGGAGCAGTAACGCCGGTCGGAGCGATTTCCCGTTGGTTCCGAACAGATGCTCGATCGCGGTCAGCGCGACTCCCCCCGCGGTGCTCTCCGAATACTTCGCGACAAGCGAATGCACTTCGACACGCAGTTGCTTGCGGGCGGCGTCGAGATCGCCTTGGATCGGGCTGTATATAGAAGAGAGTCTCACCGGATCTACACCAATCGCGCCATACGATCGAAATCGAGTGTCTACGACACTTCCTCCACGGTTATCGTTTTCGTCGGGCACACGTATGCGCATGACCCGCATCCGATACAGGTTTCCGCCGGCTTTTCGAACGGTGGACGCACGCGACGCTCGATGCCGCGTCCTTCGAAACTAAGAGCGAAGCGTTTGGGAATCTGCGCGCACACGCGGACGCAGAGATTGCAGAGAATACAGTTGGTCTTCTCGCGTTTCGGCGCGCGGTACAACAGGTATCGCCCGACCGGATCGAGGGCCCTCTCGTCATCAAAGGGAATGTCGAACGACCTCGCGAGTTTCTGCACGGCGACGGCGTCCGGGCACCGGGAGAGCAAAAGCTCGACGACGAATCGTCGCGACTTGGTGATTTTGTCCGATTCGGTCCGAATCGTCATTGCTTCTTCAAGCATAGTGGTGCACGCCGGGACCAGGCCACGCTTTCCTTCCACCTCCACCAGGCAGAGTCTGCATCCGCCGTAAGGTTCGAGAAACTCGTTATGGCACAGGGTCGGGATGTGCACCCCGGTCGAACGCGCGGCCTCGAGAATCGTCATATCTCCGTCGAACGTGTACTCGTTCCCGTTGAGTGTTGCTTTCATCGTTACTCCACCTTTACCGCGTCGAATCGGCAGACGGTGTGGCACATGCCGCACTTGATGCATGTCTCCAAGTCGATCACGTGAACCTGTTTTCGTTCGCCGGCAATCGCGTCGACCGGGCAGTTTCGAGAGCATAGCGTACATCCGGTACAGGCGTCTTCAAGAATCCGATAGGTGATCAGCTCCTTGCATTCTCCGGCGGGGCAGCGCTTCTCCCGGATGTGAGCCTCGTACTCTTCGCGGAAGTATTTGATAGTGGTCAATACCGGGTTGGGGGCCGTTTGCCCGAGGGCGCAGAGCGACGCCTCTCCCACGCGTGAGGCCATCTCCTCGAGCAGTTCGATGTCGCCTTCCTGCCCGCGTCCTCGGCAGATATCGGTCAGAATGTTGAGCATGTGAAGCGTTCCCTCGCGGCACGGAGGACATTTACCGCACGACTCCTGCTGGGTAAAGGATAGAAAGAATCGTGCCACTTCGACCATGCAGTTGTCTTCGTCCATGACGATCATTCCGCCGGAGCCTACTATCGAACCGATCCTCTTCAACGATTCGTAGTCGATTTGCAGGTCGAGCATCGTGTGAGGAATGCAGCCGCCGGACGGGCCGCCGGTCTGCACCGCCTTGAACGCCTTCCCGCCGGGGATGCCGCCGCCGATCTCAAACACCATTTCGCGAAGAGTGATTCCCATAGGGACTTCGACGAGACCGGTGTTGTTCACCTTCCCCACGAGCGAGAAGACCTTGGTCCCTTTGCTCGTCTCGGTGCCGATCCGTGAGAACCATTCGGCGCCGTTTGCGATAATATGCCTGACGTTCGCCCATGTCTCCACGTTGTTGATATTCGTCGGCTTACCCAGGTAACCCGAGTTGGCGGGATAGGGCGGGCGCACGCGCGGCTCGGGGAACTTTCCTTCGAGCGAGTTGATGAGCGAGGTCTCCTCGCCGCAGACGAAAGCTCCGGCGCCACGATTGACCTGAATCTCGAACGAGAAATCGGTCTCAAAGATATTCTCTCCGAGAAGTCCGTACTCCGTCGCGTCAGCGATGGCTTTTCGAATTCTCGCGAGCGCGAGCGGATATTCGTCGCGGATGTAGACGAAGCCGTGGGAAGCGCCGATGGCGTACGCTCCGATGCACATGCCTTCGATAATCGCGTGCGGATCGGACTCGACGACCGAGCGGTCCATGAAGGCGCCGGGATCTCCTTCATCTGCATTGCAGATGACGTATTTTTCGTCGCCTTCGGCCCTCATCGCGAACTCCCACTTCAACCCGGTGAGAAAACCCGCGCCGCCTCGACCGCGCAAACCCGACTCTTTCATTTCGCGTATGATCTCGTCCCGACTCATTTTGGTGAGCGCTTTTGCGAGTGCCCGGTAGCCTCCACGAGCGATATACTCGTCGATATTCTCCGGGTTGATTATTCCGCGGTTGGCGAGCGCGATAAGCTGCTGCTTCTTGAAAAACTCGATGTCGGCGATCTTCGGTATCGGCTCGGCCTTTTTTTCGGGCCGGTACATGAACTTCTCTACCGGCCTCCCCTTGAGGAAATGTTCCTCCACCAGGTGAGGGATGTCCGCGGGGGTCAAGAGTTGATAGAAGATGCCGTCCGGTTCAACCAGAAGAATCGGACCCTGCGCGCAGAATCCCTGACATCCGGTCGGAACAACCTGGATTTCGTCTTGAAGGTTCCGTCTTTCAAGCTCGGCGCTCAAAGCGTCACGCACCTCGAACGATTTGTTGGAAACGCACCCCGTCCCCGCGCAGAGCATCAGGTTCATTCGGTATTTTGCCATTTGTCAGCCTATCCTCTCGTTGCCTCTGCCTATCGCCAATTCGGGAACGGGAGCGCCCCCGAGCACATGTTCGGAAAAAATCCGTTTGACCTTATCATTATCGAGCTTGGCATACTTTACCGGCGGCGCCCCGGCGAGCTCCACCGTCGCCATCGGTTCGTGACTGCACAATCCGGCGCATCCGGATGTCGTAAGAACCACGTCGGCGGCGTCGCTGGATTCCACCTCGTTCAAGAACGCTTTCATGATTTCCCGCGCGCCCGAAGCGATCCCGCAGGTCCCCATGTGAACCGTGATCCGGACCCTCGCTTCGCCGCCGCGCAGGTTCGTCGCGCTTTTCATACGTTCGGAGATCGTGTCGAGATCTTCAGGTTTGAGCTTCATCGTGCTCCTCCTCGTGAGGTTATAGATTCATGTTCCAACGTGAAAGTGACGTCCGGGTGAAACCTTTGCAGGAGCGATACCGTTCCCTCCAGATCTCCGACCGGCTGCATATCGGGATGGTCGGCGATAAACTCGGCGCGGACCTCGGTTCCGCCGTTCTCCGCCCCGTCGATCGAAAACGACCCGCCGGTCTGCTCGGCCGCCTGTTTGAACAGCGCCAGTCCGAGCCCGTACTTCTTCCCGGGCTTTGTCGTGTAGAACGGGTCCGAGGCTCGGCGAATCTGATCGGGAGACATACCGACACCGTCGTCGACGATGGAAATAACAAGTCGCCCGTTTTGCTCGAACGCGCGAATCACGACGTTGGCCGCTCCTCCGGTGATCGAGTTTTCAACGATATCCATAATGTGCAACGACAAATCCTCCATCTCGACTTACCCCTTCGTCGTCCGTCCGTCGCGCATACTCCGTCCCCCCTCACCGCGAAACGCGCGCACGAGCTCCTCGAAACTCGGCGCGCCGGCGAGGAGCGTCGAAGCGGCGGCGCCGATCTGCGTCGGCTCGTGCGCATCCGAAGCGGTGACGACCGGCGCCGGGTACGCCCTTCTGCGAAACTCGTCGCTCGCGGCCGGCGAAAGCTCGACGGCGTCGAAGTCGATCGAAGCGGGTATGAACCCTAGCTGACCGATAACGCTGTAGCTCTCCCTGTCGACGTGACACGCGATCACGAGCCCCGACCGGTCGTGTACAAGGTCGACAAGAGTCTCCACCGGCAGATCGGTCGCTCCGGCGAGCAGTCGGTCACAGGCGCCGGTAATATACCCCTCCCGATCCACGACGTATTGCGCTCCAAAACGCGCGGGGTCGTTGCGACCGTCCAGGTGCGCGTACACGACCCGCTGCATATCATCGAGCGTCTCCGCGGTGGGGAACAAGGCCAAAACGTGGACCTCTTCGGCCGTGGTAATCTCCATCCCGCCGATCACCACGACGTCTCCGGCGGCGGCCGCGGTTACTGCGGCGACGTTTTCCGCCGAGTTATGATCCACGATACCGATCGCGCCCAACCCCGCCTCTCGCGCCGATCGAACGATCGCCGGCGGAACCATGCTCGAAGCGCCGCACGGCGAGAGGCACGTGTGCACGTGCAGATCGACCGAGTATTCTCGCATACCGGTCGTTCACACTCCCCGGAGCCCGAGCTCGTAAAGTCTTCCGGCAATCTCGAAGGCCGGAAGGTGCGAGGTGTAGATCGGCACGTTCTGTTCGGTCGCGTTTCGAAGCACGTCCTCTCCGGGGCGTCTACCGCTGCAGAGAAC
Source organism: Spirochaetota bacterium (assembly GCA_024275515.1). Classification (GTDB taxonomy): domain Bacteria; phylum Spirochaetota; class Spirochaetia; order ARS1246; family ARS1246; genus JAJRYZ01. The sequence continues at coordinate 2,970 of JAJRYZ010000019.1, read as the reverse complement.
GACCGCCGCGAGCTCTTTCATTCCGGCCACCGCGACCATGTTCATGTGGACCTGCAGAGTAATCCACACATCGCCGGTTTCGGCGTGTGCGATCACGTCGCTCATCAAATCGCTCGCGTATCCCTTCGCCACCTCGCGTTGCGTATCGGCGTCGTTGAGTAGCTCGAATCCCAGCTTTTCGGCGATTTCGTCTAGCCGCATCGTTCCTCCATATGGAACCGGACACGCAGTGTGGTTCCCTTTCCGACCGTCGAAGTGAGCTCGAACTCGTCGGAGCACGCGGCGATATTCGTAAGTCCCATTCCCGCTCCAAAGCCCAACTCGCGCACCCATTCCGGCGCGGTCGAGTATCCCGGTTCGCGCGCGCGTGAGATGTCCGGAATCCCGGGGCCGACGTCGACCACTTCGATCGTAATAAACTCAGGATCGACCGAAACCGACACCTGTCCGGAGTCGGCATAGATGATTACGTTCATCTCCGCTTCGTAGACCGCGATTGATGCGCGACGCACTACCTGCGGAGGTACGCCGAGGCGTTTGAAGGTCTTTTTGAGCGAGCTCGCGACCGCGCCGCCTTCGTCGATCGTCCGCCCCGAAATGCGGTATCCGAAATCAAGACGCGTTCCGTCGGCCAGAAGATCTTCGAAGAATTGACTCGCCCGATAGTTGCGTATCTCCTCTTCCTGATAATCGACCTCCAACTCGTGGAGCAGCGTCTCGATGATGTCGCCCTTGGTGATGATCCCCGCAAGGGCGCCGGATTTGCGGTCGAGCACCGGCAACCTTCCGTATCCCAGCCGCTCGAGCGTCGAGACCACATGAATCAACGGTTCGTCGGAGAACACCCACTTTACCTTGCGCGTCATCCTGTCGGCGACCGTGCACTCTTCGGCGCCGTCGGCGAGCCATTCGATAAAATCCTCGATACTAATAATCCCGACGAGCTTCCCCTCGGTGACGACCGGCAACCCGGATATCCGATTCTCTTTGAGCAGCGCACGAACCTCCGACATCGTCGCGGTTTCTCCTACCGTGATTACGTTCTCCGACATCGCCGATGCGGCGTTAAGTTCGTAGACAAGCTCTTGCACTCTGGTGACCCGCTTCATCGTCGCGGCCCGTCTCATTTCGTTTCCACGCACCCGCACAAACCGAGCACAAAGAGCCTGCCGCCGGCGGAGAAGAGCGAAAGCGCGGTCGATATGAGCGGTATGTTGCTCTCTACGGCCAGACGTACCGTGTCCTCCGAAGGCGCTTTGCCGAAGGTGAGACACACCGCGACGATGTCGGCCACGTCGGCGGTGCGGATCGTCTGAGGCGTATTCAACCCGGTAAGAAGTATCGACTTCGGCTTGGAAAAGGCGAGGACGTCGCTCATCAGGTCCGACGCGCACGCGGAGGAGACAGGACGATCGAGATCAAGCTCCGGTGTGTGAACCTTTGCGTTGAGAGCGGCTACGATACTTTCGATGGTAACGGTAGAAGTCGTCACGCTACTCCTTTTTCAGATCTTCGATGATCTTTTTGACCTTCTTCTGGTCCATTTTCCCGTAGTACTCCTCGTTGACCGTTACCAGCGGAGCGAGAGCGCAGGCGCCGAGGCAGTTGACGGTGTCAAGCGTATATTCCCCGTCACTGCTCGTTTGTCCGGCCTCCAGACCCAGCTCGCGTTCGATCGTTTCGACGACGAACGGCGCGCCCTTGACGTGACACGCGGTGCCGACGCACGCGCAGATGTGCTTTTTCCCGATCGGCTCGAGGCGAAAGGACGAATAGAAGGTCGCCAGTCCGTAGAGCGTGCTCAACGGAACGTCGATTTCGTGAGAGACTTCACGCAGCTCGTCTTCGGGAAGATATCCGAACACTTCATGTATGTCCTGGAGGACACCGATGACGGTTACTCCCTGGGTGTTGAATTTTTCGACTATCGGATTCAGTCGTTCATCCATGCTAGTAAATCCTTACAAACCAGCGTTTGCTCGTATCAAACTTATCGGCTGCGGCCATTTCGCTGACGACTTCGAGATAGTTGGGGATGGTTATCTTCAGATCGTTTTTGACCTTGACCTGGCAGGCGAGCCGCATGTTTCGGAGTTTCTCCTGGCGACTCATGAATATCTCTTCGGTGGGGAGAATAGGCCCGCCTCCCTCGGGAACCTGGACCTTGCAGTACCCGCAACTGCCCTTGCCTCCGCACGAGGAGGAGATCTCTATCCCGTTGTCGATGAGATAACTCAACAGATTCGCTCCGCCTTCGACGTCGAAGTTTTTCTCCTCTCCGTCCTGTTCCACCGTGATCCGGCAGGTTCCGTAACTGACGAGAAGTTTATCGGCGACCGAAAGCAGGACCGTGATGACGAACAGTATGATTCCCATGACGAGTACCGGCAGAAAACTCATCTTCTCCTCCTACAGATTGACCACGCCGGCGAAGCCCAGGAACGCGAGGGCGATGATGCCGGAGGTAACCATAATGATGCCGGGGCCGCGCATCCCGGAGGGGATGTCGGCGATCAATCGCAGCTTTTCATTTATCGCGGCGACGATGACGATGGCGACTATCCACCCGACCGCGGAACCGAACGCGAAGACCACCGAGGTGATGTAGTTGTAGTCGCGGATAACCATGAACAGTGAGACTGCAAGCACGGTGCAGTTTACCGTAATAAGCGGCAGGAAAATTCCGAAAGCCGCCTGCAACGGTGGAAAGAAACGTTCCATAATCATCTCAACAAGTTGGACGCTCGCGGCGATGACGATGATGAACACGATGTAGTAAATCAACTCGGTATTCGTCGGCACGAGTATCAGATTGTATATGGGCCAATTGATGAGCGCGGTGAGGGTGATCACGAAAATAACCGCGAAGCCCATGCCCGACGCGGTGCGTAAACTTTTCGACAGCGAGATGAACGGGCACATCCCGAGAAGGTAGGTCAGCGCGATGTTGTGTGTCAGGATTGCGGCGAC
>JAJRYZ010000325.1 GCA_024275515.1 Spirochaetota bacterium | reverse complement strand
TGTGTCGCAAAGCTCGTCGTTCCTACGCGTTCGCCGGCCGCCGCGCGAACGGACGGAATCGCCGACGGATTCCTGGAACGTGAGCAGGACGGCGCCGAACGTCCTTTTTTCGATTGGACCGTCGACGAATCGGGATTCGGCCTCGTGTCGCCGGACTGTTTCGGGTTCGACGGTACGGGCGAACGGTTCAGGCTCACGTTGGTTCGGTCGCCGGTCTACGCGTGGCACGATCCGACTCCGCTCGACGCGAACGGCTGCTACCGATTCACCGATCAGGGAGTTCACCTGTTTCGATTCAGGTTCCTGTGGAAGCTCGACCCGAAGGCCGCGCAACGGCACGCGGAAGCGTTTCACATTCCGCCGGTCGCCTACGACTGGACGAAGGGCATGTGATCCGGGAACACGCCGACGGCGCCGCGGCGGTTGCCGTCGCAGTCGAAACGACCGCTTTCCGGTCAACGATCGGCGCGGGTATACGAGTGAGGTCGGCGCGAGTCGGGCGCCGTCGCAGACTCCTGTCGGTCGCCGTGTTGTTGTGCGTCGCATTCGCCGTTTACGGCGACCCTTTGATTATCAAGCTCGCGACGGTGGCGCCGCAAGGGTCGCCGTGGGACGACACTCTTCGCGCGCTCGCCGGCCGGATATACGAAATATCCGGCGGCGAAATCACAGTCAAGGTCTATCCGGACGGAATCGTGGGAGACGAGTCCGATCTGGTGCGAAAAATGCGTCTCGGCAGACTCAACGGAGCGGCGCTGACGCAACTCTCCCTGGCGTCAATCGTTCCGGAGATACTGGCGCTCTCAACACCCTTTCTCGTCGAATCGAGCGACGAGTTCGCCTATCTCATCGATCAATGGTCCGAACCGCTCCGGACCAAGTTCGAGGAGGAAGGGTTCGTCGTGCTGACCTTCGGTGAAGCGGGGTGGGTACATTTTTTTTCGACCGAAAGCGTGGAAACGCCCGACGATCTCCGGGCGCTGCATCTTGCGGTCCCCGCCGGCGACGGGGAAATGCTGCAGATCTGGCGTCGGTTGGGATTCACCGCCTACCCGTTGAGTATGCCCGACTATGCGATGGGACTACAGACCGGTATGATCGACGCGTTCTACGCTCCGCCTTCCGCCGTCGCTGCGTTCGGATGGTACGGCAAGGTGGGATATATGAACTCGCTTCCGGTGGCCCCCGTGCTTGGCGCGATAATCTTGACGAAACGGACATGGGAACGGATCCCCGAGGCGTATCACGATCGCATTCGAGAAATCGCCGAGCAGGCGGGCGCTTCGATCTCCGCGGCGTCACGGACACTCGAGTCCGAGTCGATCGCGTTGATGGTCCAAGCGGGAGTTGAGATCGTCCAGACCGATCCGGAAGCCGAAACCGCGTGGAGAAGCCTCGGTGAAGCGGGCGCGGAGCTTGCGGTCGGGCGGCTTTTTCCGCCCGAAGCGCTCGACGTTCTCCGCGAACTGTTGCGTTCCTACCGGTAGTGCCGTATGACACCGGGGATTCGAAACGGGGCCGCTTGGTGCGTCGGCCGATTCAACTTTTTCGTGACGGTTGGTCGGACAAACCGACGAATCGCCGCGAGAATGGAGCGCTTTCGGTGACTGTGGGCGGGAGGTTCGATATTCGACGCCCCGGACTTCGAACCGCTTGTAGGATACGCGGATGATTCTTATCGGAGACCGGTACGGCGAAGTCGCCGACCTCTGCCGCCGGAGCGGTGTGGCGGTTTCGAAAGCGACGCGTCGTGACCTTACGGACCTCGCCGCGCAGCCGCGACCGGCCGACGGCGTATGGATCTGTGCCGAAGCCTACCCCGACCAGACGCCTTTTTCCACCGCCGAGTGGACCGCGATTCTCTCGCTCGCGCGTTCGGGAGTACGCTTTTTCATCGAGTACGACTACGGCGTCGTTGACAGACCCGTTCGTCGCCTGGCGTATGAACGACTCGTCGTCCGGCGCACCGACCATCCCGTTACCCGCTCGTTTGCACCGCTCGACCTGCTTTCGGCGCATCAGGCGTACGCCGCCGACGTCGATATGGTATCCCCCTCCGCCCTGCTTCTCCTGTTCGCCACGGTCGCCGGGTTCGATCGAGCCGTGTTCGGGCTTCCGGAGGAGGTCCGGCCGGCGATCGCCGAACTCGACCTCCTCGACGCCTCCGATGAGCCGTGCGAAAGCGGCGGCGCGATCGGTCTTTGCCTCTACTCGGCGACAAGCGTTTCGGCGCCCGCTTACAGGCGCTACAAACCGATTGCTCGATGGGAAGCGCTGCTCCGATCCATCGTCGAACGGATTACCGGCTCGGTCGGAACGTCGCCGGTCCGCATCGCGCTCGATCGCAACGATAACGCCGGTTCCGGCTCGCCGACAGCGCCTCTCGGCGCCGACCGGCGAACCGCCTATCGCGAAGCGGTCGAGGCGAATCTCGACTGGTACCGCAGAGCCGGACTGCTTGTCGATCCGCCCGACGGAGGCGCTGTGGGGTCCGCCGGCGTCTATGAAGGGTATCACTCCAACATCGACATAGACGGTTCGCAGAAGCTGATCCTCCACAACGGCCGGCCCAACGAGCGCGCCGACTGTAATGTTCAGTCCGCCGCGGCTTTCGCGACCGCGGGCAGGTGCTTCGGCGTCGAAAAGTTAGCCGCGATCGGCGCGGAATTGTTCCGGTTCAGTCTGGAAGTGTTCCACTGCTCGGACATGAGCGTCTACGGCGGCCTATGGAGATGGTTTCGTCGAGGATATGAATCGACGGTATTCTACTCCGACGACAACGGATGGTGTGGTTTTTTGAGTCTTCTGCACGGACTCCTGTCGGGAGACGATCATTCTCTTCGCGCCGGCATCGACACCGCCTTCGCGTTGAGGCAGACTTGGGGAGCGAACGGGCACCGGAGGAGGCGAATCGATCTGCCGCACTTCTACGAGCTCGACGGGCGTGCCGGGCTCAAGAACGAAGCGCCCGACCGGGAGATCTACCGGAGCCCCCACTACGAAGGCGCCTCGATGGCGCTGATGGGACTTGCGACTCTCGCGACGGGCGATCCGTCGTTCGCCGAGACGGTAACCGCCGGCGTCGACGACTACCTGTCGCAGTGGCCCGACGGGATTATGTTCCAGCATTCGGAGAACGACGACACGAGCAAGTTCGTTGTCGCGCTCTGCACGTTGGGGGTCGCTCTGCCCGAAAAGCGCTACCTCGCCGCAGCCGGAGAGCTTTTGACGCCTTTTATGGAAGCACAACTCGACTGCGGAGCGATTCCGGACATCGACAGGCTCGGGCGCCGGTACGGAAAGAATCGCAGCAACGCCGACTACGGTACGTTCGAATCGTCGCTTTTTCAGGACGACGGCGACCTGGTTACCGACCAGGTCTACGGATCGTCGTTTATGTTGTGGGCGCTCTATTTCGCGCATCTGGTTTTGAACGATTCATCGGTCGACCGATCGATGCTGCGCCTTGGCGACTATCTTACCTCGATTCAGCTTCGCCACACCGGCCGGTCGTTCCTTGACGGCGCATGGATGAGAAGCTTCGATCCTGTTCGCTGGGAGTACTACGGCGCCGCCGGCGATTGGGGATACGGCCCGTACCTCATAGAGACCGGGTGGTCTCAAGCAATCATCACGACCGGCCTCGCATGGATCGCGACCGAGTCGAACCTTTTTTCCTGGAGGGAAGACGCGGCGCTGCTGCGCACGTGCCGTCAAATCGCCGGAGAGCTTGCCGCCCGCCACGACCGCATCGAAGCCGAATGGCGCACCCACACTCCGGCGCCCAAACCGCGACGCGAACACGACGGCGCCGACCTTTTGATATAGAGGTAATGCGGATTCAGAGTCGCTTGAGCTCTTCGTCCACCTGCAAAAGCTCCTCGTGAGTAATGCCGGCTTCCGGATAGTAAGAGATCGAACGGAGCGATTCGTGCATGACTTCGTTGATCCGTGGGTCGTTTGCCCGATTTCCGAAATGCTTCTCAAGAACCGCCTTCGCCCGCTCATCGGCAAGCAGAACACTCAGCGTCGTATCGACGGAAAACGCCATGATATGCCTCCTTCAGCCGATCCTATCACGCCGCGCGGCGAGGTCAAACCGGTTCGTCTCGCAGAGTATTCGCTCGAACAGGTCGTCTCCGCCGAACCCACCCGCTTTGGTAATCACGCGCACACCGTCGAGAAACCCACCGACGACGACTCCGGCGGGAACCAAAGGGGCGTACTCGCCGGAGATCACCACGGCGCGAGCGCCGACGGCGTCGAAAACCCGTCGCGCCGTCCACCCGCCGGTCAGAACGATCGTCCCCGGACGTACCTTCGCCGACGCCGACGCCACCGGTAACATCGCGCCACGATCGAATCCGATCGTGACAACGCACACATGCCCGCCGCCGTCGAGAGCGTCGAAGATATCGCCGGCGGTCCCGGCGTCGCCGGGACGCGCTTCGATCACGCGGCACAGCGTCCGCACGCGCTCGATCTGACGACGAGTAGCCGCGGTGGTGCTGCCCGCAACGATCAGAACCGGACCCGGGACGTCGAAGCCGACCCTCGGCGCGTGGCGGTCGAGCGTCCGACGAAGCCACGAAAGGAAGAGTCCGGCGGAACCGGCCGGAAGAAGGTTCGCCCCGGACTCCACCACCGCCGCAGCGATGCGGTCGAGGTCGGCGCGGGCGGCGGCGTCGCAGACATAGACCGGCGTCCCTTCTCCGTCCGGCCGACAAGACAGTCGCTCGGCGAGAGCGCCCGCCGTCGTCGGGACCGGGATGAGCCGCTCGGCATGATCGAAAAGAGAGGCAAGTCGAGAACTCTCGTCCGTCCCACCCGAAGCAAACTCGGTCCGCGCAATCGGGAGTCCGCCGATCAAATACTCCTCGTCGACGCAAACTCGACCGGCTTCGGGAAGCTCCGGCGCGAACACTATCCCGTCAAACGCTCCGGCCAGCGCCGAAATCTCGGCGGCGATGTTGCCGCGGAGCGTCGAATCGACTTTCTTGTACACGATAGGGAGTTGAAATCGATGGGCGAACGAAGCGACGGCGGAAACACGAGCTCGACCGTCGCCGGCGTCGAGCCTCCTCGAATCCGAATCGAAAACGAAGCACGCCCCGCGCCCACACGCTCCGAGCGCGCCGACGCCGCTCTCCTCGATCCCCCCGGTATCGAGGATAACCGTCGTCCGAATGCCGAAAGTCACGCACTGGGCTCCCGTGTCAAGCGCTCCGGTGGTGCCGTCGGCTATGACGGCGAAGCGCGACGGCGGTGTCGCGAACCCGGCGGATGCTTTCTCACGTCTCTCCTTCACGCTATCCTTCCCTGTCGTTACACGACACCACGACCGGCGCAAACCGTCAACGCGGCCGCTCGAGACGAGGTCGGCTTGCGCGCGACCTGCCGCCTTGCTACTCTGTGCCAATGCACAATCAACGGGTCTGCGTCATCTACAATCCTGCCGCGGGACAGGGCACGGCGCGCGGACGGATACCGCGTGTCGAGGCGCTGTTGACCGAACACGAAATCTCTTTCGACATGCGCGTAACCGAGCGCCCGGGCCACGCGATCGAGCTCGCAACCGAGGCCGCGGGAAGTTCTTATTCCGCAGTCGTGGCCGCAGGCGGCGACGGGACGGCAAACGAGGTTATCAACGGACTCATGCGCGCGAAGAATGCCGACATCGACATACCGCCGCTCGCGGTTATTTCGGTCGGCAGGGGAAACGATTTCGCCTATGCGGCGGGGATCCCTTCGGACATGAAAGCGGCGGTCGCCGCGCTTCACGACGGCGTCACGCGACCGATCGACGTCGGGTTTCTCAAAGGCGGCGACTATCCCGACGGTCGATTCTTCGGAAACGGAATCGGAGTCGGTTTCGATACCATCGTCGGGTTCGAAGCGGCGAAAATGAAACGGATCAAAGGGTTCGCCGCCTATGTCATCGGGGCGCTCCGCACCATCTTCCTCTTCTATCGGGCGCCGACGGTCCGTTATCGGTACGCAGGGATAGACAAAACCGAACCCTTGATTCAGATCTCGATCATGAACGGCCGCAGGATGGGCGGCGCTTTCCACATGGCGCCCGACGCGGACATTCGTGACGGAATGCTCGATCTCTGCATCGGCGGAAGTCCCACGCGAAGAGAAATGATCGGCCTTATGGTTCGCTATGTGAAAGGCACGCAGGCGACGAGTCGACATATACGAATGGGTCGGACGGAGGCGATTACCATCGAATCCCCCGACGGCGAACTTGCGGTACACGCCGACGGAGAAACGATCTGCGAAGCCGCGAAAAGGCTCGATGTCGAATGCGTTCCCGCCGCGCTGCAAACGATCGTGCCGGCGCACGCGGTCGAATGAGGTTCCGGCATCCGGTCAACTATGCGATCTACCTTATCCTCAAAGCGATCTGTCGCGTCGACGCCGAGGACCTCAAAAAGATCCCCGCCGCGGGTCCGCTTATCATTGTCACCAACCACATCAATTTCCTCGAAATTCCCGTGCTCTACGTGTACCTCCTGCCGAGGCGGTTGGTCGGAATCTCGAAGGTCGAAACCTGGCGCAATCCCGTCCTTCGGTATCTCGCCGATCTCTGGGACACCATACCGATCCGGCGCAACGCGGTCGATTCGTCGGCCTTCACGGCCGCCCGTCGCGCGCTGGGCCGGGAGAGAATCCTCGTTGTCGCGCCGGAGGGGACCCGAAGTCGAGACGGCCGGCTTCGGCGCGCGCACGCCGGCGTCGTCGTGATTGCCGCCGGAAGCGGCGCCCCGGTGCTTCCGGTGGCGCACTTCGGCGGGGAGCGCTTCTGGGGCAACATTCGCTCGCTGCGCAAGACCCGCGTTCACATCAAAGTCGGTTCGCCGATCCGAATCGATCCCGCCCGAATCACGAACAGACGACGAAGGGAAGAGGCGATCACCGAAATCATGCGCGCGCTCGCCGCCCTGCTGCCCGAAGCGTACCGCGGTTACTACGGTTAGGATCGCCGTGAGGTGATCGGTCGGCAGGCGCCGGTCGCTCGATACGCCGCGACGTGCACCTCCGGACGCGGAGTCACTCCGCGCGCGCGTACCGTGGAGGAACTTTGGGACGAGCGAATCGAATACTCTTGAAAGGATGCACATCGAGCGCGTTCGCGTACCATCCTTCAACACGATCGAGATCGATGAAGTTGACCGAGACCGTATGCGAAAGTGGAATCACGACGACTTCCTCGGTAAGGAGCCGCTGCTCGGCTCGCGACAGCGTCTTGAATCGCTGCTCTCCCGTCTCGCCCATCGCCTGCGCTATCAAAGCGTCGAACGTTTCGTCGACGTAGCGCGCGTCGTTGAGCCTGCTGCCGGCGGTCCACATTTGCAGAAACGCGAGCGGGTCGGCATAGTCGCCGATCCACGTCGACGAACCCATCGCGAAACCGCCCTGCCCGACGACCCGTTGATAGTCGTTGAACGAAATACCCTTGATTTCCACATCCGCATCGAGGAAACGACGCCATACTTTCGCCGCCTCCCGCGCCGCGTCGTCGGCGACGGATCCCGGAATTACGAGGATTGTGATGGTTGGAAGTCCCGCGCCGTCGGCGTAGCCCGCCTCCTCCAAAAGCGCGAGCCCGGCGCTCACGTTCTGCTCTTTCAGCCCGTCGACGTCCGAGTAGAATCCGACGGCCGGGACAAGCGAATCGGTCGCAAACGGAGTCGCCGCCTGCCGTATTTGCTCCCACGGAACGATCAGCGCAAGACCTCTCCGAACGCGCGCGTCCGACCACGGCGCCTCATCCGCGCGAAAGAAAAGATAGGAGGTGGCGAACAGAGGCGCCACCTGAATAATGTCTTTGTCGTCGAGGGCGTCGGCATCGGCGGTCACCGACCAGTCGATCGTCCCCTCGTTGATCCGTCTCGATGCCTCTTCGGCGCCGACGCCGAAGGAAATGTCGATCCTATCGATATCGACGTTCCATGAGTCCCAGTACGAAAGGTTTCGTTCGAGAGTCAGTCCGGCGCCGTCCCGTGCCGCAAGCGAGTACGGGCCGTTGGTGATAAGCGGCGCCGATCTTTCCCAGCCGGAAGAGTCCCGGTAGCGTTTGTGTATCGCCGCGAAAGTCATGTGGCACATCATACTCAGCAAGTGACTTGCCGGCTGTGTCAGCCGTACTTCCAACGTGTACGGGTCTATCACGCGGATACCGACGTCGTCGGCGGTCGCGAGTTTCCCTTTTCGATAGTCGAACGCGCCTTCTATGACGTCGAAGAAGAACGAGTACGCCCCTTCATCCGCCGGATTGATGATGCGGAGCCATGATTCGCGAAAATCGGTCGCCGTCACCGGATCGCCGTTCGAAAACTTCGCACGCCTGCGAAGATGGAAGGTGTAGATTCGCCCGTCATCGCTTACGTCCCACCGGTAGGCGACGGCGGGAACCGGGCGCAACGTCTTGGGGTCGTAGCCGACGAGCCCTTCGTATAGCCCTGTGGCGATTTGAAGCTCGGTCGTTCGGTACGCGTGCAGCGGATCGAAGGTGAGGTCGCCGGAGGAGAACGCGACCGAAAGCCGGTCGAATTCGTCGATCGGCGACCGGGCAAAGCCCGAAAGCGCAATCGAAACGAACAGCATCAAACAGAAGGCGCGCCGGCGGAATCTACGCGTCGGATTCATGATTCTTTCCTTCCTGAATAGAGATGACACGAGACCTCCCTCCCGCTCGCGAGAAGCGAAGGGCGCGGGCGAACGACTTCGCAGGTTCCGCCGATCGCCTTCGTGCAGCGCGGGTGAAAGGGACATCCCGGCGGAACTTCGGCGCCGTTCGGAAGCTCTCCGGGGATCGTTTTCCGCATCTTGTTGCGATTATCCGGATTCGGGTCGGGAACGGCGGCAAGCAGACCCTCGGTGTAGGGGTGTCTCGGGTCCGAGATAACGAGGTCCGACGCACCGATTTCGACGAGCGTTCCGAGGTACATGACGGCGATACGGTCCGAAAAGTGTCGAGCGCTTGCGATGTCGTGAGTGATGTAGAGAAAAGCGATGCCGTGTTCGGATTGGAGTTCCCGTAGCAACGAAAGAATCTCCGCGCGGTTGGACGCGTCCACCATCGACACCGGTTCGTCGGCAACAATAAACTCAGGAGAAAGCGTTACGGCTCTGGCGATCGAGACCCGTTGGCGTTGCCCCCCCGAAAGGTTATGCGGATACTTCGCGGCTATCTCTTCGGGCGGCGTAAGCTTGACCTGCTCGAGTATGCTTTCGACCGATCCGGCGAGGCCGTGTATCCTGAGCGGCTCTTCGACGATCTCTCCGACGGTCATGTACGGGCTCATACTCGAATAGGGATCCTGAAAAACGGCCTGCGCCCTCCGCCGGAACGTCCTCAGCCGTCCTTTGTCGAACGAGAGGATCGACTCGTCGTCGAACAGAATCGTACCGGAGGACGGCTCGACAAGACGAAGCAGCGCCCGTCCGAGCGTGGTCTTTCCACAGCCGGACTCGCCGACGAGCGCGACGGTCTCGGTCCTGTTGACGACCAGCGTCACGTCGTCCACCGCGCGAACGGTTGAAGATGAGATCAACCCGCTTCGCGCGTGGAAGTGGACACTGACGTGCTCGGCCCGGAGAAGAGGCGTCACGAGGCGTCCTCGGCGAGAAAACAGCGAGCGCGATGAGACGGCCCGGCGTCGAACAACCGGGGCGCCTCGCTGCGACATCGGGAGAACGCGTGAGGACATCTTTCCCTGAATCGACATCCGGAAGGAGGTTCGACCGAATCCGGGGCGACGCCGGCGACGTAGCGCGGGGTCGCGGCGCCGTGCAGCGTCGGTATGCTCGCCAGAAGCGCGGTCGTGTAAGGATCGGCCGGCGCGTCGAGAACCCGGTCGACGGGACCCAGCTCTCGGACCTGTCCTGCATACATCACCGCAACGGTGTCCGATATCTCGCTCGCAAGCGCGATGTCGTGAGTGACGAATATCATCGCGACCCCCGTCTCCCATTTGAGCCGTTTGAGCAGATTCATAATCTTCGCCTGGACGCTCACGTCAAGCGCGGAGGTCGGCTCATCGAGTATCAGGAGATCGGGCTTCATCGACAACGCCATGGCAATCGCCACCCTTTGCTTCATTCCGCCGGAAAGCTCGTGCGGATATCGACGGGCCGTACCGCGCGGCAATCCGACCGCTTCCAGCAGTTCCTCCGCGCGCGCAAGGGCCGTTGCCTTCGATTCGCCCGTCCGTACGATGAGCGGCTCGGCGATCTGCCGGCCGATTCTCATGACGGGATTGAAACCGTTCATCGCGCCCTGGAACACAACCGCTATCCGTCGCCATCTTATCTCCCGCCGGAACCGGTCGTTCGAGAGAGAGATGAGCTCGGTTCCGCCGAGGTCGATTCGTCCTTCGTACCGCCCGACGTTTCCGGGAAGGATCCTCGCGATGCTCATGGCGAGACTCGACTTCCCGCTCCCGGTTTCGCCGATCACCCCCAGCGCGGCGCCCGGCCTTTCGATCGAAAGCGAGACCCCGTCGACCGCGCGAACCGCGCCCCTCGGCGAGTTGTAGTGCAGTACGAGGTTCTCGATCGTCAGAAATGCCACGATCGCCTCCCTCTCAACCGCGGATCGACCACGGGCTCAAGCCCGAGCGCGAGAAACATAAAAGTCACCGCCGTCAAAACGATCAAAACCCCCGGGGGCACCACCCACCACCAGTATCCGAGAAACACCGCGCCGGTCCGAAAACCGTACTCGAGAATTTGCCCCCACGTAGGTATCCGCGGATCTCCCAGCCCGAGAAAACTCAGGCCCGCCTCCGCGAGGATCGCAGAAGGCGCGAAAAACACCAACTGGGCGAGGACGTAGGAGGCCGCGTGCGGAAGGATGTGCCGAACGATAATGCGCCCGTCCCTCGCTCCCAAGGCGCGCGTCGCCTCCACTTCCTGACCGGTCCTGAGCTGCAGCACCATCGTCCGCACCATGATCGTCAATCCGGGCCAACTGAACGCGACCAACACCAACAGGATGAGCGGAAGTCGCGACCCGCCGATGAACACGAGAAATATCAGCAGCGGAAGCACCGGAATGTTGGCCACGATGTCCGCCGCGCGCTGAACGGCGAGATCGATCCATCCTCCCGCGTAGCCCGAGACCATTCCCAGCGACATTCCGAGCAACGTGCTGACCGTCGAAGTCGCGATGCCGATGAGAAGCGCCACGGGGAGTCCGAAGAGCAACCCGGCGGCCAGGTCGCGTCCCAGCGCGTCGGTTCCCATCACGCCGTAAACACCTCCCCCCACGACCACCGTCACGCCGCCCACCGCATCGTTCTCGCCGCTTGTAAGCACCCGTGCCT
>JAJRYZ010000324.1 GCA_024275515.1 Spirochaetota bacterium | reverse complement strand
GTTCGAGATTACGACATTCGATCAGGTAATACCCGCCTGTCTCGTTGCCGCTTCCTTCGTCGTCGCACTCTTCAGCGGCCCACTGCATCGGCGACACGTGCCCGCTTGTCCATCGCGCTTCGACCGCAGAAGGACGCCGGGGCCCGGGCACGACGGCGAGGTCACTGCGCGGCCGGCACATCGTGTTGACCGCGACGAAATCGATGTCCGCCGTCGACGATGCCAGTGCACCGAGCGATCGACCGATGCTGCGAGTGGCCTCGGCCTCGATCTTTTCGTAGGCCGTGCGCGCTTCCGCGTACACCTCGCCGATCGAGGAACCGGGGAGAATGTCGTGGAACTGAAGAAGCAACAGATCGCGCCACGCCGCGTTGAGGTTGTGTTGCCGCTTGCCGTCGTTACGCGCGTCGTCGTCGGCCCGGTCGGCCGAAGCTGCGTGTAGCGATGAGAGCACCTGCAGGATCTCGGCCTGCCTGAGCAGCACTTCGCACCGCCGATTGCTTCGTTTGGCGTTCGCTTGAGAAGTAAAAGTGCCGCGGTGCGTCTCCAGGTACAGCTCCCCCCGCCATACCGGCAAATCGGGCGCTTTCTCGCGCACCCGCGCGAAATAGTCCTCTTCGGCCGCGACACGGCATGCCGGAACGCCCGGAAAGTCGCGCGCCGCCCGGGCGAAGTCGACCATTTCTTCGGTCGGTCCGCCGCCGCCGTCACCATGGCCGAACGGGAGCATTACTTCGTCGTACCTATCCTTTTCGGCGAAGTTCTCCGCCGCGTACAGCAATTGTCCTGGTTCGGGAAACCCGTTGTAGTAGCGCAGTAGTTTGGGGATGTGCGCGAGGAGGCGGGTCCCGTCGGCGCCTTCCCACCAGAAGGTGCTGTTCGGAAACCGATTCTGCGCTTGCCAATGAAGCTTGTTTGTGTAGAAGGCGGTGAGGCCGCACCCGGAGAGAATCTGCGGCAAGGTCGCCGGATATCCGAAGACGTCGGGAAGCCAGCACGTCGTCGGGCGCTTTCCGAACTCGGCTTCGAAGAATCGCACGCCGTGCAGTATCTGGCGGATGATCGATTCGCCCGAGGGGACGTTGCAGTCCGACTCGACCCACATCCCCCCGCTTATCGCCCATCGCCCGGTGCGGATCCATTCGCCGATTTCGTGGTACAGCGACGGGAAGTAACGCTTCGTGTACTCGTAGAGTTGTGGTTGGCTGCATGAAAAGACGTACGAGTCGTTGCTTTCAAGCAAACGGCAGGCGGTGGAGAAGGTGCGCGCGCACTTTCTGACCGTTTCCTTCAACGGCCACAGCCATGCGACGTCGATATGCGAGTGCCCGGTAAGCATGACGCGCACACCCGACGGGTCGCGCGGAATCGCTTCGAGCTCACGTCGAAACCGATCGTGGGCCTTCCGCACCTGCGCGCCGAAGGTCATCCGGTCGGCGGTGAGATCGTACGCCCTGAGCGCTTCTTCGAGAATCTCACGAATCCTCGCGGCCCGGTACGCGTCGTCCATCGATGAAACCGCTTTCCAGGCGAAGGAGAAATCGCGCTCGGCCTTCCGCAGCGCGGTCTCTTCGGTTTCCAGGTAGACTCCGTAGAGCACCGACACTTCGCGCGCAAGCTGCGGGTCGCTCCACAGCCGTGGAAGAGACGCGAATTCGGCAAGACATGAGATCCGTCTCCCCGAGGCGCGCCCGCGGAGAATCGAGTTGATCCTCGCCCGGCGGTGGTTGGCGTCGATTCCGGCGAAGGGACGTTCCTCGATGCTGAGCAACCCCTCCCACCCTTCTCCGTCGAAAAACAGATAGTGAGCGACTTCCCCGTCGGCGCCCGGCTCCGTGTCCGGTGCGAGCGCGAAATCGACGAAAACCGTTCGTCCTGCGGGCCATCGCGGCGTTCGCTCGAGAGGGGTCCATTCGCTCGTATAAGAATACTCTCCGGGCGCCAGGTAATCGGCGAAGCGGAGGCGACAATCGGCGAGCGCCGTCCGCTCGATCACGCACCGGCGATCGAGCGCGGCAAGCCGTGTCTCGATGATTCTCCCGTCCATACGAACCGGCCGGCTCAGTGCTCGCTCTCGACGGTCTCAGGCGGTGGGAAGAGCGCCTCGATCCGCTCGATCGTTTCCGGCGCGATCTCCATCTCGGCCGCCACGAGATTCTCTTCGAGCTGGGCCACCCTGGTGGCTGCGGAGATGACGCTGGTTATCGCCGGATTGGCGAGGCACCACGCGATGGCAAGCTGCGCGGGAGTGGCGCCGAGGTCCGAGGCGATGTCCGCGAACTCCTGTGCCTTCCGCTTGTTCTCTTCGGTCCAGTAGAGATTCATCATCACCGCGTTGGTGTCCTTATCGGCCGCCCGGGTTCCCGACGGCGCGGGTTCGCCCGGCTTGTACTTGCCGGTGAGCATCCCGTGCGCGAGCGCGGAGAAGACGACGTTGCCCATTCCTTCGGCTTCGGTCGCTGGAAACAGATTACGCTCCGGGTAGCGGTAGAAGAGGTTGTACCGTGGTTCGCTCAGCGCGCACGGCCTGGCCCCGATCTCGCGCGCGACGCCGTTTGCGCGGGCAATCAGATGGGCTGGCCATTCGCTTACCCCCCAGTAGAGAATCTTTCCCTGGCGCGCGAGATCTTCCAGCGCGCGAAGCGTCTCGTCCAGCGGCGTGTCGGGATCCGGGCGGTGACACATGAGACAATCGAGATAGTCGACGCCCAGCCGTTTGAGACTCGCGTGACACGATTCGAAGACGTGTTTCGCGGAAAGACCGCGGTCGTTCACGTCGTCGGACATCACCGCTCAGCACTTTGTCAGCAGGAAATAGCTGCTCCGTCGGAAGTCGCGCAAACAGCGACCGAGCGCGATTTCGCCTTTTCCTCTGTTGTAGGCGTCGGCGGTGTCGAAGAAGTTGACCCCCGCGTCGTAGGCGGTTCTTACCGTTTTTCGGGCGGTCTCCTCGTCCACCTTGTATCCGATCGTAAGATAGCTTCCGAGTCCGATAACACTGAGCTTGACGCCCCATCTGCCGATTCTTCGATATTTCATACCGAACATTGTGACTCTTCGATTCCGCTCTGTCCACTCTTTCGACGCCGGCGCCGAGGTTCCGTTGTGGCGCCGCATGAGCGTCTCACCTATAATCGAACATCTTTCGTATTCCTCCGGAGGCAAACGATGGGTTTCAAAATCGCGTTTATCGGAGCGGGAAGCATCGGTTTTACGCGCAAGTTGGTGCGGGATCTGCTTTCCTTACCTGAGTTTTCCGATCTCGATCTCGTTTTCATGGACATCAGCGAGACGAATCTTGACATGGTTTACCGGCTGGTCGAACGTGACGTTCGCGCGAACGGGTTGTCACGGGTGTCGCTTTCGAAAACGACCGATCAAAGGCGGGCGGTCGACGCGGCGAAGTATGTGATCAACTGCGCGCGCGTCGGCGGGATCGAAGCGTTCGCGTCGGACATCGAGATTCCTCTTCGCTACGGCGTCGACCAGTGCGTCGGCGATACGATCTGCGCCGGCGGGATCATGTACGGCCAGAGGGGAATACCGATGATTCTCGGTCTCTGCGGCGACATTCGCGACCGCGCGCGCGACGACGTCCTGATGCTCAACTACGCCAATCCCAACGCGATGCTCACCTGGGCTGCCAACGAGTTCGGCGGCGTGCGAACGGTGGGACTGTGCCACGGCGTTCAGGGGGGACACAGACAGATCGCCCGAGTGCTCGGAGTTCCGCAGGAGGATCTCGATATCGTGTGCGCCGGGATCAACCATCAAACCTGGTACATCGAGCTTCGGTATCACGGGGAGGACATGACGGGCAAGTTGCTCGCGGCCTACGAGCGCGATCCGGAGCTCAGCCGGACCGAGAAGGTTCGGATCGATATGCTCAGGCGGTTCGGCTACTTCAGTACCGAGTCCAACGGACACCTGAGCGAGTACCTCCCGTGGTACCGCAAACGACCCGAGGAGATACGAGACTGGATCGCCCTCGACAGTTGGATTCTCGGCGAAACCGGTGGGTATCTCCGCGTTTGCACCGAGAAAAGGAACTGGTTCGAGGAGGATTTCCCCAAATGGCTGGCGGAAGAGCCGGAGCGCTACGACGCCGAGCGTCGTTCGAACGAACATGGTTCCTACATCGTCGAAAGCCTCGAGACGGGGAGGATTTACCGGGGTCACTTCAACGTCGTCAACAACGGGACAATCACCAATCTGCCCGACGATGCGGTGGTGGAGGTCCCCGGATACGTCGATGCGCTCGGGCTGAACATCCCGCGCGTCGGCGATCTTCCGCTCGGCCCCGCGGCGGTGTGCAACGCGAGCATATCGGTTCAACGCCTCGCGGTCGCAGCCGCGGTGAACGGCGACGACTTTCTGCTGCGACAGGCGATGATGCTCGACCCCCTTACCGGGGCCGTGTGCAACCCGCCGGAGATCTGGCAGATGGTCGACGAGTTCCTGGTTGCCCAGGAGAAATGGTTGCCTCAGTACGCCTCGGCCGTAGCCCGGGCGAAAAAGCGCATCGAGGAGGAAGGACTCAAGATCCCGATTAAAGAAGGCTATCGCGGCGCCGCCCGGCTCGACACGAAAACCGTCGAGGAGCTTCGGGTCGGGGAGGCTCGGGGGCTCGACGTCGAGACGAAAGCGTTCAGGCTCGACTGAATGCCCCGAAGCCGACCGTGATTCACGCCGCCGCGCGAAGCGATCACGGCGAAGGCGCCGATCGCCCTCGGCCGGGCGGAGAAGCAGGTGGTGCGGCGGGCGTAGCGGAAGCGCATACGGTGGCGACTATCGTCGTCGGCTCGCTCTCCGCGTACCCGATCCGCGTCGCCCGGGCCGTGATCGTCGAAGTCCCCCGCGGCAGCGGAATCGGCGCGTGGTAGAGCCTCCACGACTCGGGCGGATCGGTCTCGAATCGGTAGGCGATCGAGGCGCCCTGCGTGGAACATTGAAGCTGAAGCAACGCAGGCCCGTCGAGTACGATCTCTCGGGCCGCTTCGCACCCGTAGGTTCCTTCGGCGAACGGAAGCGCGATCGGCGCCGCGGTCGTCGGCTGTTTCCCCTGCGGATACCACCGTCGCACCATCTCCGATTCCGATACGTCTCCGAGATCCCCCACGTCGGCGCGAAAACGGTCGAGCGCGCCGCGAAGTCTGTTGAGATCGTCGGAATGGTCCGCGCCGGCGGCGAGATTATGAAGCTCGTACGGATCGGTCCACGTGTCGTAGAGTTCCTCCGCGGGTCTCGCCTCGAAAAGCACGCGTTGTTCCGCATCGAGCGTTCCCCGTCGGTGCCCGTCGTAGAGCTCTTCAACGATCGGATGCCGGTTTCTGTACGGTACCCAGATGAGCCGTTCCTGCATCGGTAGGTAGTTTCGCATGTACTTGTACCGTTTGTCTCTGCACGCGCGAACCATGTCGTAGGAAGTGTCGTATCTGTCGCGGGCGGCGAAAACATATTCGCGTTCTGCTCGCGCCTTCGCGCCGAGAAACGCCCGTCCCTGCATGTACGGTGGAACCTCGAGTCCCGCAAGCGACAGGACCGTCGGAGCGAGATCGACCGTAGAGACAAGCCGGTCGGTCACGGTCCCGGGGGCGAATCCGTCGGCGCAGTCCCCGGAGCGATCGCCCGTGGAGCTCTCGGTTGTTGCTGCGGCGGAGGCCGGCCGGTCGCGCGACGGTGGGCGCATATGCCCGCCGGCCGCATTGACCGTGGCCGTCGGCGCAGATGCGTCGGAACCGGCACGCACGCGTGAACCTCCCCGACCGGCCGCGGACCGGGCGCACGAATTGCCCGCTCCCGCGGGCCAACGGACGATGAGCGGCACGCGTATTCCCGAATCGTACGGCCATCGTTTCCCGCGCGGAAGCGGCCCGTGGTCGCTCCAGTGCATGACGATCGTGTTTTCGCTCAGTCGGTCCTCTTCGAGCTGGTGAAGCAGCTCGCCGAGTTCGCGGTCGCTCCGGGCGATGTTGGCATGCATCCGCGCAAGCGACCGACGCACCTTGGGCGTGTCGGGAAAGTAGGGCGGTACCCGGACCGAGGCAGGGTCGATGTCGATCTCCGGCGTCGCGTCCTCCCACATGCCGCTTTCGTGGGTTCTCGTCGGATTGAAAACGGCGAAGAACGGTTGGCCGGCGTCGGGTCGATTCCGCCAGTGGGCGGTCGTCGACAGCTCGTCCCACGCGGTGCGCGGTGGATCGAACTGATAGTCGGTTTTCACATTGTTGGTGCAGTAGTACCCGGCGGCGCGGAGATACTCGGTGAAGCATTTCACGTAGTGCGGGACGACCGCCGAATAGGGCGTCGGCAGGTCGGGCGCGTCGGGGTCGAGATGCGTGGTCCTCATGTGGTGCGCGCCGATGGAGACGGGGTACATTCCGGTGATAATCGCGCTTCGCGCCGGGGCGCATACACCGGCGGTCGAATAACAGTGGGTGAAGATCTGTCCTTCGGAGGCGAGACGGTCGAGGTTCGGCGTCTCCGCCGTCGGGTCGCCGTAACATCCGTAAAACGGGTTGGTGTCTTCGAACGATATCCAGAGAAAGTTGGGACGCCGCTGTGTCGGTTCTTTTCGCATGAATCGATCGTACCGCAACACGGGTTCGGGCTCAATTCGGCCGCGCCGGTTCCGAGGAATGTGATCGTCATCTTTTCACCGCCGTCGCGTCGAGAAACACCGGGCTCGCGTAGAAGATGCCTCCGCCGCGCTCCCGTCCGCGGAGGTAGAAATAGGTCGACCCGTCGAGCGTTCCCAGCGGAATGCTCGTTTCGTAGTCGGGATCGACCGAAGAGTCGCGCCAAACGACGCGCCCGTCGGAGACGATTTCGATCGTGGCGATCGAATCCTCGGCGGAGACCCGCACCGTCGCGTTTATCTCGGTCCCTTCGGCCGCTTCGAGCTCACCGCCGGCCGCGACGCCGTTGATTTCGAACCGGAGTATCGCCCGCGTATTGCAGACGGCCCAGGTCGCGCGTCGGGTGAGGGCGTCGAAAACGCCGTTTCTCGATACCTCGCTCGTCCACAGTCCGGTAAGAATCTCGGTGTAGGGCGGGTGCGTGTAGGCGTCGCCTTCGCACAACGCGAACGCCCTGCCGGGCCATCCGCAGTGGTTGTCGGTGCCGCCGGTAAAGCCGATTCGATACCCTTGCGTAAGCGCGTCCTGAAGCGACGCTCCGTGGTTCTGGTGCCACCCTCTCCACGCGTCGGTGTAGACGTTTCGTTCCTGATTGCCTCTCGCCTGCATGATTTCGGCGAGTCTGATCGAATCCGACGGCGCGTTCCACGGATATTCGTGCCAATAGGGAACGTCGGTCTCGATGTGACGGCTCTCGGCGACCGAGTTGGTGTGATGAGGAACGCGAAGATAGCCGGGAATCCGGTCGAGCTCGTCGGGAAAATCCGCGGGTCTTGCGCCCGTGTAGCCCGCCTCTCCGCCGCACACCATCGGGTGAGCCGGATCGGTGAAGTAGATATTCTCGTGCCCGCGGTCGGAACCCGCCTCCCATCCGAAGAAGGTCGCGAAGCGACCCGCCTCGTCGAACTCTTCGACCGCCGAAACCGTATCGCGCCACTGTTCACCGTTCGGGTTATGATCGGCAGGCGCCGCGAAGTCGAGAAGACACAAATCGCGCGCCGCTCGCAGCGCTTCGCGGATCGGCCGTTCCCCGTCGCCCGAAAACTCGGTGTGCCAGTGAAACTCGCCGAAGGAAGGAATGAGCCCTCCGCACGCTTCGCGCGACCAGACCGGGTTGCCCACCACGCGGTAGGACCGCCCTTCCCTTTCGCCGTTTGCGATCGTCTCCTCGGGCGCGAGGCGCTCGATAGGGATAAGCGCGACCGCGCGTGATACCGCTCGGTCCTCGACGGCCGGCATCTCGACGACCGTTGCGCCGGCCACCTCGACGGCGCGTTCTTCGCCGCCCCAACGAACCGTAACCGGAAGCGGACCGGCGAAGATCGCAGGATTCCCGAACCGGTCCGACGGCGCGAGAAGCATCCGGACCGTCCCGTCCTGCGCCTGGCACGGTCGGCAGTAGAGGCGGAAACGTTCCACGGGTCCGGAGACCGTCTCGATTTCGCAGCTCGATCCAGGTTCCCGAACTGCTTCGGCCTCGTCGGAGACGACGCCGCGCCTTCCGATCCGGTCAATAATCCACACCGAAAGTTTCGCGTTAATACCGGCCCAGTGGCTCGGTATCGCGCGGGTCGTTATTCGAACCGGGCGGGCTTTTCGAACTCCGTGCTGAAAGCGGAATCTCACAAGCACGTAGTGCGGGTTCGTCCACATTTCCGATACCGCGAAACGCTCTTTCCAGCGGTAGATCACGTCGCCCTTATCGCATTCCCAAGCGACGAAGCGCCAGTCGGCGAGTTGTCGCAGGCTCCCGAGACGTACTTCCGCCTCCACCCCGGCGACGTAATCCCGTGCCGGCGTCCACTCGATCGAGTAGTCGTTCTGCGTAACGAGGGTCGCGCGGGCCTGAGCGCCGGAAACGATTCTCAGCGGCACGACGTCACCGTCGAGGAGCCGTCCTCTATGACCGAAAGTATCAGACGCGACCGATAACCACCCCCGTGGTGGACCGTTTGGCGGGCCACCACGGGCTCCGCGCCGCTCCAGGTCGGTTCGTAGCGATTGTCGTGCGGCAGAATCCGCGGGAAGCAGGAACTCGTCACTATGAGGCCGATTCGCGAATCGGCGGGAACGGTGCAGGCGATATGGTTCATCTGAATGTCGAGCTTGACGACGTCGCCCGGCGCAAGCGGCTCGGGAGCCGAGCGCGAATGACGAAAGCGGCACCGCAGCGAGCCGACGGTCAACACGGTAACGGCGCCGAGCGGGTCGATCGCGCAGAACTTTGCGATGAAATCGGTGTCCCGCGCGCTCGATGAGACCCACAATTCGAGCCGGACCGGACCCGCGATCGTCGCCGGCGCCGCGAACGGACGGCTCCGGTAGAAAAGAACGTCGCTCCTGCTGAGCGTGGGGTGCTGTTCGGTCGGTCCGACCGGGACCATTTCGTTCAAGCCCCAGTAGACCTGCCCGCCGTTGGTCGGAACCGGGTCGCGCGGATCGTATTCGAACTCGTCCCAATCGGAGGCGCGCGGCGTCTCGCGCGAAAGCGTTCCCGTGGAGCCGAGCCCGGCCGCGCTTCCCTCGGAGTCGAGATACCATTCGGTTTCGTAGGCTTCTTCCGGCGGCCAGCGCGATGCGCTCATCCAACGGTTCTCTCCGATCAGAAAATAGCGAATTCGCGGCTCGGAAGAGACGCCGTCGTCGACGTCGCGCAGCCATAGGTCGAGAAACCGAAGCGAGTAGTCGAGGAGCGACACGACCGATCGTGGACCGAAATCGAGATCGCCGTACGTGGTTGCGTCGGTCATCGAGTGTCCCCATGGACCCACGATGAGGTACTGTTGTTCGCGGGCTTTTTCGGTCGCCCCGCGCTCGGTAATCCCCGCCGCCGCGGCGAACTGCCCGCGCGAAAGGTGATCGAAGTAGCCCGCCTGATGCATCCCCGGGCACTTGATCGAGTCGAAGTAGCGCCTCTGATCGAGTCGTTCCCAATACTCGTCGAGCCGGTCGTGTTCGAGCCACCGGCGCGTCGATTCGAGACGCGCCCCGAGCCGGGCTTCAACATCATCGAGGCTCGACCCCAAAGTCGAAGTCCAGACGTCGGACCAGGCGAAATGCGACGTCGCGGTTCGCGTGCGCGCGGTGGTGTGCTCGAAGGGCCACCTGATTATGTTGGCGAGCGCGAAACAGCCGTCGTAACGTATCCAATCGTTGAAGAAATCAAGCGGCGCCACCCCGGGTACTATGCATTTGAGCGCTTCGTATCCCCCCGAAGCCGCCGGTAGCTGAACGATACCCAGATAGCTACGTCCCCACAGTCCGATTCTTCCATTGCACCAGCGTTGCTCGGCGATCCAGTCGAGCGTGTCGCGCCCGTCGGATTCCTCCTGTTCGAGCGCGGTGAAAACACCGTCGGAGTCGAACTTTCCGCGAACGTCCTGGACGACGTAGCCGTAGCCCCGTTCGATGAATCGCGCCGCGTTTCCGCTCTGCGTGTTCCGATGATACGGAGTGCGCGAAAGCACGATCGGCCATGATCCGCCGCCGGAAGGAAGCCATACGTCGGCGGCCAGCTCGACGCCGTCGCACATGGGAACTCGTTGGTTGAGAAGCACCGTCATAATGACGACCATGGTAGCGCGGCCGGCCCGGCGAGGCAACCGAGCGGACCGGCGGCGGAAGTCGATGATGACGGGGCGGGCCGACCAATCGCGACACGACCACGCCCGGTTAGTCGCGAGCCGATTCAAGAATCGACGAAAGCTTCCAACGATACGGCGATCGCAGGAAACTGCCGCACAATCTTCCTGTCGACGGTCACCAGACGTACATTCAGATCTTCGGCCAACGCGACAAACTCACAATCATATGCGGAGCATGCACTCGAAGCGACCAACCGCAAAACGTGCAACGATTTGACCTCGTATTCCTGATCCTGCATCAAATCGACGGCCTCTTCGGCGATCCGCAACGCGTCGGCGAGAGAGAGGATCTGTTTTCGGATGTAGAGGGCCAAGACGTTTCGCAGCTCACTGCGCCAGAGAATCGGGGCCGCCCACAGCGGGTCTTTGACAAGAACTTGTTCCGCCGACACGGAGCGGTCGCTGGAGAGGTACAAATAACCGATAATGTTCGTGTCCACGACAATCACAATCGACCGACCGCCTTCGCATCCGTGAACTCATCATCATCAATAGGGTAGCCCGTCGTCTTCTCACGCAGCCGGCGTGCTCCGGCCAGAATCGCCTCGGGATGTCTTTTCCGACTACGGACCACCCTTTCGATACAAACGATTACTTCGCTGTTGATACTGCGCCGATTGGCTTCGGCGGACCGTTTCAAGCACTCATACAGATCGGGAGGCACGTTCTTGACGGTAATCGTCGGCATGGTTGAGACCTCCTTCGTGGTTTCTTTATGGAACCATTATGGTAGCAGTTCGGCGAATCGTCAAGTGAAACGGCAGTAACCAAGGCCACGGAGGCGAACGCTGTTTCAAACGGCGCCCCGCGCCGAACGGCGGCCCACGGTGACAAGGAGTGTCGGGACGGCGAACATCGGCAGCCTGTTTGTTCGAACGTCTGTCCGGGAGTATCATCGGGTTGCGAAGGTTTCCGATGCCGTCGACCTCCCGGCGGCAGGAGAGGTGTTGTGATCTCCACCGAAGAACTCAAGGATCGTGCAATCGGGTACGGCGCTTCCTTTTACGGTGTGGCCGATGTGACGCCGGCCGCATCCGACATAGAGCGGCAAGGAGGCGCCACGGTCGCCGCGTACCCGCGTGCCGTTTCCATAGGCGTGCGCCTTCCCGGCGCCGTCGTCGACGGCATCGGCGATCAAGCCGACCGCGCGGCGGTGATGAGCTACCGTCGTCACGGCTACGACGTCATCAACGTGCGGCTCGACGCGATCGTCTCCCGGCTCGCTTCGGACCTGCAGGAGTGCGGAAGCAGGGCGTTTCCCGTAGCCGCCTCGCAAACCATCGATGCCGAGAATCACCTGGGCCTCTTTTCACACAAACTCGCGGCTCACCTGGCGGGGCTCGGTTGGATAGGCAAGTCGTGCCTGCTCGTCACGCCGGAGGCGGGACCGCGCGTCCGCTGGGCTACGGTATTGACCGATGCGCCGCTCTCGCCGACGGGCGTCGCCATGAACGAGCGCTGCGGCTCGTGCGGCGAGGGCGTCGATGTCTGTCCGGCGAGAGCCTTCAGCGGGAAGTCCTTTTGCGAATACGAGCCCAGGTCCGAGCGCTTCGAGGCGCACAGATGCAAAGACTACCAAGTAGAGTTGAAGGAGCGGACCGGATTCGATTTGTGTGGACTGTGCCTCTATATCTGCCCGCACGGGCGAAAGCGGTAGCTCTCGCCGACGTCGAGGCGCTCCGGCGGGGTCGCGACGCCACCGATTCTCAATCGCGGTGATGTTTCGCGCGGATTCTCGCTCACCAATGGGTCGCCGTCGGTTGTCGTTCGCTCGCTGACAGGTCCGTCCCGGCGACGTATAATGTGTGCGTGGATCGACGCAAGGTTCTTGAACATATCAGGCGTACCCGTTTTGCGCCCGGAAACCGAGGAAGGGCGCTCGGTGATGCGCGCCGGATCGCCGATTATCTGAAAACGACCTACGGCGCCGAGGTGATCGGCGTCGGATCGCTTTTCGAGTCGCCGCGCCCATTCCTACGCACGTCCGACATCGATCTGTTGGTCAAAAACCTCCCTCCGGAGCATTTTTTTGCTGCGTATGAAAAAGTCGACGCAATGTCCGACTACGATGTCGACCTCGTGCCGTGGGAAACGGCGAATGATCTGATGCGAAGGATCGGCGAGAAACGGGGCGTGCCGCTGTGAGGCATGACGAAACGCTGCTTCTCCGACTCGCGAGCGAAATCGAGGCGGAGATCGGTGCGTTGATGAAGCTCCGCGCCGAGTTCGAAGCGGCTCCGCGCGAGACCGGCGATTCGTATTCGCTTCGCGCCCGTGCGTCGATCCTTCACGATTTCTACACCGGTGTCGAACACGTTTTTCTCAGGGTAGCCGAGGAACTCAACGGCGGGGTGCCGCGTTCCGAGCATTGGCATCGCCAACTTCTCGTCGACATGACGCTGGATCTCGACTCGGTAAGGCCTGCGGTCATATCGCGCGAGCTTGCCGAACTTCTCGGGCCCTACCTCCGTTTCAGACATCTTTTTCGGAATCTGTACGGATACATCCTCGATCGGGACCGGATCGCCGCGCTCGAAAAGGATTTTTCGGTCGTATTCGATCGCTTCATTACGGAGTCCCGAACCTTCGCTGCATGGCTTCGGCGGACCGGATAGAGCGCGCCGCAATGGAGTCGGTCACCGTTCACGACAACCGATTCCTCCTCGACGGAGAGCCGTTTCGCGTTCTCGCCGGAGCGACGCACTATTTTCGCGTCGTCCCCGAATACCGGTCGGATCGGCTGCGTAAACTGCGTTTCATGGGGCTCAACACTCTCGAGACCTACGTCGCCTGGAACCTCCACGAATCGAAGCCGGGAGAGTTCGATTTCGATGGGCGCACGCTGCGCGTGGAGACGACGTCGATCGATCGATTTGCTCTCCGCGAATCGATCCCCCTTCTCGTCTCGCTCGATTCGCTTTCGACACCGGTCGTTCGCGCGACGCCCGAAGCCCCTTACGGAAGTCTCCTCGTCGACCGTAAGGGAATAAGCGACGCGGTGTTGCTCGAACGATAAAGGCTCTATGGATGGAGGATCTGCCCGCTTCCGCATCCCGACTTGTCGGGAAGCGTGTTCACGAACGCGAAGAATCCGGCATGCCCTGCGCTCTTTCGGGGACGTTTTTCGGTGAGCCGGCCGATCGATACGTTCTTCTACCCGAAACGATGGACGAAAGGGGTGTG
>JAJRYZ010000323.1 GCA_024275515.1 Spirochaetota bacterium | reverse complement strand
GATCCGGGTTGTTGTTATATATGCCGACGTCCAGATTGATCGTTTCGCCGGCAGTCACCCGCGAATCATTGTTTCCATACGTTCCGTAGGTCGTGTTACGCGAATCCAGGATGTCGTAACCTTGGAAAACCAAATTGGCAGTTGTATTTTCGACGACCACGTCTACAGAGAAGCTCCATGTCCGTGCAAGATCGTCTGAGAAATTAAACTGCAGAGATATCACCTCCCCAGGCGGACAAATAGCGTCGACTTCAAACTGAAATGCCTGGCTCGTGTAGGCGTTAACGTTAAGATATGATTCACTGTATGTGGTTCCCGTATAGGTAGATGCGAAATACCCTGCATCCAGATTATCCACGTTCCATGTGCCCTGCGTAATTGTAACGAAGGTCGAACTCGTGACCATGGTACCAACTATTCCAGTTGCAGGTTGGTTCCCCACGTTTTGAATACCAATATCAAGATTCACCGTTTCGCCGGGAGTGATGCGTCCGTCGGCGTTCCCGTACGTTCCGTATCCCGCATTGCGAGCGTCGTATACGTCAAACGTACCTGTATAGGCGACATACGGCGCGTCCACCGTTGGGGTTCCTTGAACCTGCACAGCCGTCGCGTAGTTCGGGACGTCGTCGTGCGCGAAAGCGGAGTAATAGTAGGTCGTATCGTTCACCAAGCCGGTATCGACGAATGTCTCGGCCATGCCATCGTACACGAGATCGCCATCTAACTCGCTTGCAGGAAAACCAATTTCGCTGCGACGGATCATCACTCCGGTCAGATCCAGGTCCAGCGGGTTATTCCATGTAAGCGTAACTTGGCTGACATCGGCCACCGCTGTGAAACCAGTAACCGGCCCTGGCGGGCCCATGTCGGTTGGCGTCGCGCTTGTACCAGCCCCGCCCGAATAGTTTCTGACGTCGTCAAAAGCAAAAATCACGTAGTCGTATAACGTATCATTAGCGAGGCCAGAATCCGTGTAGGCTTGTGCAATCGCATCCCCGATGAAAACTACTGATACACCTGTTTCAACTTCGGTGCCTTCGGCGTATACATTTCCATTCACCGGCTGCCAAGTGACGGGCGCTTGGCTGCGGACCACGAGTGTACCGACAAAATCCGCGCTGTCCGGGTTCGTCCAAGTCAATAGAACCGCCCTATCATCGGGAGCGGCAGAAAAAAAGGTCACGTCCGCTGGGGGGCCCGCGTCCAACGGAGTTGCCTGATCTTGAACGCCGGATGAATAGTTGGACGACACATCCCGGGCAAAAACGGCGTAATAGTACGTGACGTCGTTTGTTACATCGCGATCGAAAAAGCTCTCCTCCGCATTTGTGCCGGCGAAGATCACCACTACGTCGATTGTGACTGTCGAACCATTGGTGTAGATAACACCGTTCGTCGGCGTCCAAGTTGTTGGGCTTGCACCTCGAACAATCAACACGCCGGCGAAATCCGCGTCTCCCGGATTGGTCCACGAAAGATCGACGACTCTGTCGCCTGCAGAGGCCACAAAAGCGGATACATCTGCCGGAGGAGTCGTGTCCGGCACGAAAGGCGTTACCCGCCCGGCGGTCGCCGCGTCTGCGTAGTTCGGGCGGCCATCGAATGCAAAAGCCCCGTAATAGTACGTGACGCCGTTCGATACGGTCGTGTCCGTGTGAGCAGTGTCCGTCGCGTTTCCAACAAGAACCGCCGTGACGTCGGATGCCGGAATCGCACCCACAGTGTACGACTCGCCGGCGACCGGTGCCCAGCCAATCGGAGTCTCGCTCCGCACGATCAACGTTCCGGCGAAGTCGGCGTCGCCGGGGTTGTCCCACGTGAGAGTCACCTGTCCGTTTCCGGCGGCGACGAGAAGGTTGGTGATTGCCGACGGGACCGTCTCGTCCAACGGTGCGCGCATCGTTAAGGTGACCGTCGCTTCCGTAGTAAACTCACCATCGCTTACCTGCACCTTGATCTCGAAGACCGTGTCCGTATCGGTGGACGCCTGCGGCGGGGTGAAAATGAAAGTGAACGTACGCGCGGCGATCTGCGCCTCCCCGTTGACGAACCACAGATAGGTAAGCGCGTCTTGATTCGGATCGGAGGCGACGGCGGTAAAGGTATGAGTCTCGCCGAATTCGATAGTGACTTCGCCCTCTTGTATGTATACCGTCGGGGGAGCGTTTGCCAGACCAAGCAGGTCCATGAGCTGTTCGCAGCCTGCAAGGGTGACCACAAGAATCAAAGCAAGCGCGAAAACGCGCACTACCGGGCTGACTTTCATTTTTTTCTCCTATGCCGATCATCTAGAACCGAAAAATACGAAACCATTCGGTTCCTCCGATGGTAATGTAGTACACCGGAAAACCAGACGCCGGCACAGGGTCTTGCTCAGCCACCATGCGCGTTCATCCATGCCGCGGCCGGGCGACGAAGTTTGCGGCTTCCTATCCACAGTATAGTATATCGCAACAATGTGCACGGTACCAACAATACGTCGACCACAACGCCGGATCTACGTTCCGCTCGCTCTCCGCGCGTTGTCGAGTCGTTCTTCGATCCGATTGATCCGGCGCCCGAAGAGAAGTAACCTCACACGGTGCAGCGACTGACGATTTGAGGTGACGAATGGCGGACGCACAGAGACGCGCATCTGGAATTCCGGCAAGGTTCGCCGGCGAACTCCTGCTCTACTCCGGCCAGTACGCTCTCTTCTATATTGTTATGAACTTCAGCCATGCGGGGGTGGGCTATTTCGGGAACGTCGGCCACACGTTGCTGCTTTTTATTCTGGTGGCTCAGACGGTCGCGCTCGTTCTCTACGGCGACAGACCGCTCGGACGCTTCCTTTTTTCGCTGTTGGCGCCGGCGGTGTACACGGCGATCGAGTTCACCACCGAGGGGCTTAGCTTTGTGCTCAACATGGGCCACATGTTCTTCTGGCTCTTCTCAGGCGCCACGGGCGCCTTTCAGGCTTTTTCGCGCGCGGGGGTTAGGAAACGAACGCGCTACGCTCTGGAGTTCGCGTCGACCACGCTCAACGTTGCGGTCTTCATCGTCGTCTATTTCTATTTCGACGTAAAACTCGCCCTCGCGAGCGCGCTCGCGAACGGCGCGGTTTCACAGGCCGAGTATCTCAACAACCTTGAGATCGGACATTTCGCCGCCTCTTTCCGGGGTTTTCTGACCGACCCGGCTCACGTCTATCTTCTGATCGCCGGACTTATTCTTGCCGCAAGCCTTGGAATAGGGCGGGTCAGGATCCTCCAGTTGAAAGAGCGAATCGCGGATCTGTTCGGACGCTACGTCGACGGCACGATTCGCGACCGCATAATCGATTCGGGCGAGGCGCCCAATTCGGAGAAACGGGAGGTGGCGATCCTCTTTTCGGATATACGCGGTTTTACGCCGATCGCCGAATCGTCGACACCCGACGAGTTGACGCGCATGCTTAATCGCTACTTTACGACGTGGAACCGGATAGTACGGCGCCGACACGGAGTCGTCGACAAATACATCGGAGACGCGATCATGGTGATATTCGGTCTCGAGCGTCCCGAGAAGGCGGCCGACGACGCCGTACGAACGGCTTTCGAGATGCTCGACGAGCTTCCCGAGCTTCGGAGAAGCCTGATTGAAGCCGGTCTCCCCGTGATCGAAGCTTTCGGTGTCGGGATCAACTACGGCGAGGTCGTCTTTGGCGACATAGGAAGCGAAGAGCGAAGGAACTACACGGTCGTGGGTGACGTGGTCAATGTCGCTTCGCGTCTGGAATCTCAAAGCAAAAGCGAAGGAAGGACGATTATCATAAGCGACACGGTCTATCCGAAACTGAGCGACGAGAACAAGCGCCTTTTCGAAGTGCTGGGACACGTCGAGCTGAAGGGAAAACACGAACGCGTTTTGGTCTACGGGTTGACGCGCGCGCGATGCGAGCCGGCCTCTTCGCAGGCGTCGTCGTAGCTCGATCTCGCTCCGCCGCCGAGCTCCAACGTCGCGGCGGGAGCGACACGCGGCGACGCACCGCGGTCGGTCCTCGCCGCGGAAGCGACGCGCAGGCCGGCGCAGCTACACGGAGCGCTCGTAAAGCCGATGCGTCTTATACACGACACCGCCGAGCGACCGCATGTCGGCGAGCATGCGGTCGGTGGTTTCGGCGACCTGCGTAATCTCGGCGTGAAGAAACCTGCCCTCCTGCTCGCGCGATGTCTGCGTCAGTTCGTAGTACAACAGAGCATTTCCACCGAGTCGCTGATACTCGGGCAAGATGCCGACGCCGTTGATGATCATCGACCGCGCTCGTCCTACCGCCCGCTTGAGTCGGAGAATCGTCAACGGGCCGAGCTTCCCGTTCGATTGCCGTATTTCCGCCGAAAGGTCGGGGAACGGCAGAAGAAAGCCGACGATACGACCGTGATAGGTAAGAATCTTGATGAGCGCGGGATCGGCAATGTCCACGAGGTCGTCGATCGCCATACGGATTTCCTCGTCGGAGAGGCGGTGCCCCTCGTTGAAGCTCGCCAGGACCTCGTTATACATTTCGCCGACCTGTTCGGCGACCGCGCGGAGCTCTTCCTTCGTGCGAAACCTCATCACTTCGAAATGGCCCCGATCGAGGACTATCTCGGCGACGCGGCGGATTTTCTGCGGAAGCTCGAAAGTCTTCGGGTCCAGCCGCGCGGAGAAGTAATCCCTGCGCTTTTCGAACCCCGCCTTTTCGATGAGAGCTCGATAGTACGGGTAGTTGTAGTTCATCATCGTCATCGACGCCCGATGCTCGAAACCGTCGATGAGTATACCATGACCGCTGGCGGCGCCGAAAAGGCTCGGGCCGACGATCCGGTCGAGCCTGCGCGACCGGGCCCATTCGAAGGCGGTCTCGAAGAGGGCCGATGAGACAGCTTCGTCGTCTATCGCGTCGAAAAAGTAGAAGTTTGCCGACGATTCGCCGTGCTTTTCGTTGAGCGGACGGTTGTGGAGTAGCGCGATTCGGCCGACCGGCGCTCGTCCGCGCCTCGCGACGAAAAAGTCCGCCTCCGAGTGCTCGAAAAACGGGTGGTTTCGGGCGATGAGCTTACGCATCGAACGGTCGAACCAGGGGACCCACTGACGGCATTCGCGGTACAAACGGTGCGGGAACCGAATGAAAGCCTCCGCCGTCTTTCCGCGAGGTCGTCCTACCCGTTCCACCGCAACGCCCGGCCTGCCCATGCGCCCTCCTACAAAACTGTTTCGTCGACCCGTGCGATGTGGATATCCCCCCGTTGCTCGAGCTTTCGAATGATCGAGACGATCCGCATTTGCGCACGTTCCACATCACTCAAACGCACCGGCCCCGTCTCCTCCATGACGGTTGTAACACGCGCGGCGAGCTCAGGTCCAGCTCCGGCGAATACGTGGTCGCGCACCTGCTGCGAGACTCCGCGGAGCGAAAGCGCGACGTCGGCTTCGTCGGCTTCGTTGAGGACGAGCGCTATCGCCTTCGGATCGAGCAGCACGAGGTCTTCGAAGAGGAGCGGCACGAAGGATTCGGCGTCGTCGGCAGACGCCCACGTGTCCGATTACGATGTGGCCGGCGAGGGCTGCTATCCGGATGAGCTCTCCTCCCTCCGCAGAAGCCGGCGCCGAAAGAGAAACTCTCGCTTGTGGAGCATCGCCGCCGGATAACGGTACGCGTCCTCGATATACTCGACGCTGAGTACCTCTTCGGTCGGTCCCAGGAGCGGGGTACGCTGATCTTTGTAGAACAAGAGCGCGTAGTCCGCGTATCGTCGCGAAAGGTCGAGCTCGTGCAACGAGTAGTAAACGGGGACATGGTTGCGGTGAGCGAAGTCGGAGACGTACTCGAGCGCTTTGCGTTTCTGATGGTCCTCGAGCGCAAAGATCGGTTCGTCCATCATGATGGTTTTCGACCCGTAGAGCAGGCTGAAAACAAGAATCGCCCGTTGCGTTTCACCTTTGCTCAGATTTTGGAGTCGCCGACCCAGCGACTCTTCGAGCTCGAACACTTTTACCAGTTCGTCGATGAAATCCGACTTCTTTCTTTCGTGGTGGCCATGTTCGTAGACAAACTCGAAGAGCTCACCGACAGGATCTTCGGTGTCGAACTCCATATTCTGGTAGATGAACGAGGCGTAGCGGTTTCTATCGGCCTCATCGACGAGCGCGTCGGTCGTCGTATCGAGAATCGTGACCCGTCCCGAATCGGGCAGCAGACGACCCGACGCCAGCAGCAACGCGGTGGACTTCCCGGTCGCATTCCGACCGACGAACGACACGATGCCGTGCGGCAGCGAGAGTGTCAGATCGGAGAATACCGGCGCCTCGGCGTCGGGATAGGTGTAGGAGACCGAAGAAAAAACGACCGCGGCGTCTGTGGACGACGATTTATTCATCGACGATCCCGAATTTCCTCCGGTATGCTTCGATGCTGAGCATCGGCGGACGTTCGACTTCCTGAATCGCATATTCGACCATTTCGTAGGCGCGCTCTTGCGCCTGGAACTGCCGCAGAACTCCCTCCTTCCCGGCCAGGTCATGCAATTGCCCGCGTTGCTCGAGTCGCCCGAAGAACGTCTGCAGGATGCCGAACGCCATCCTCCCTAAGTCGCGCGTGGGCTGGTTTCGATGGACCCGTTGATCCAGATCCGTTTGGGCGAAAGCGTCGAGACCGAACATCGCATAGACGTCGATCAGATGGGCGGTTTCCACGCCGTATCCGATCGGAAAGGGTATCCGCTCGAGCACATCGCGCCTGACTGCGTACTCGCCCGAGAGCGGCTGAATAATCGCTGCAAGCTCGGGGAAAAAAAGGGAGAAGAGCGGGCGAACCAGTATTTCGGTGACACGGCCGCCGCCGGAAGGACGGACTCCGTCGGACACCGCGAGAGGCCGGTCGTAGAAGGCCTTTACGTACCGAATTTCGTCACGGTAGACGAGCGGAGCGACAAGCCCGTACACGAACCGGGGGTGAATGTTTTTGATATCCGCGTCGATATAGACGATGATATCGCCCGTGAGTTGGTAGATCGCCTTCCAGAGGTTCTCACCCTTGCCGCGCCTTTCGTCGAGCTCGGGCAGAATGTCGGAGGCGAGGAAGACTTCGGCGCCGAAGGAGCGGGCGATCTCGCGCGTGTTGTCGGTCGAGCCCGAGTCGATGACAGCCACTTCGTCGAGAAGAGGATATCGCTGAACGAGCTCGCTGCGAAAAAGAACGATCTCCTTTCCGATCGTCTTCTGCTCGTTGAGCGTCGGTATGCAGAGCGATATCGTGAGTCCTTTCCGCTCCTTTTCCTCGACGAGCTGCTTGAGGTCCCAGAAATCCGCGTGATGAAAGGTGTGCTCCTTGAGCCACTCATTAAGGTTCATCACAGCATCCTTCGTCGATCGCCATGATAAGCCCGAGCAACTGAGTCAAGCCGCGGAAAATCGGATCGATTTGGATCGACTCGCCGCGCTCGTTCAGATTCTCGCCGTCGGTTATTCCCAACGTGAGCGCCGGAATGTCCCGGTCGATAAAGGCCGACAATTCCGATGTGCTGGGCGAGATTCTCGGCTTGATGTTGAGCGTTCGCATGATCTCCCGCGCGTGTGTCGCCAGAGGGTGGCTGAAGGCTATTCCGCCCGGATTACGATGCGCGAACACGTCGAAGGTCACTTCGGCGCCCGTGTTCGACGATACTTCCGCGACGATGTATTCGATCTGGTCCCGTAACTCGAGGACCATCTGGTCGGATTCACTTCGAATCTCGAAACGAAGGACCGCGGTTTTGGCGAGTTTGTCGAACGACTTGCCGCCTTCGATCGAGCTCAAGACGATGCTTGTCCGGGGACGCCGCGGAAGAGGTATCTCCAGGATGCGATTGATCACTTCGTTGATGACCACGATCGAACCGACCGCGCCGAAGCGAGTCCAGTCATACTCCTCGGGTACGGTGTAGGAGATTTCGCATCGTATCATCCCGATCGATGAGTAACTGATCCTTCCGAGCTTGACGCCTTCGATGCAGACGCCGGCGGACACGGGGAGATTCGTATTGGAGAGAAAAAACCTCAAGCCCTCGATGTCTCCCCGCCCCAGGCTTCGCGAAGAGCCCATCAAAAGTACGTTGGAACGTAGCTGCACCCCGATCTCCTCGAGGGCGCGCGGTAAAGTCGCCAAGACCGCAAGCCCCAATCCGTTATCCCCGACGCCGGGTCCAAGGACCCGATCCGGTTCCACGGTAACCGAATGGTCGGCAGAGGTGTCGAAACTGGTATCCATATGCGCGACCACCAGAATATTCCTTTTGCCCTCTTCTCCGGGAAGGATCCCGAGTGCGTTGTCGACCTCGTCGGTCGAGCAGTTTTGCAGCCCGTACTCGGTAAAGCGGTCCATGAGGAACTGCACGCGCCGCTGCTCCGAAAAAGTAGGCGCCGGAATCTCGGAGATCATCACGAGATTCGCCAGGATCATTTCCTTGAGGTTGCGGAGTGTCCGCTCGTGCCGGGCAGCATCTCGAGAATAGAATCGAATCCTGGCTCCATGTCCTCTCATACTACTCCGAATCGTCGTGTGCCTTCAATGTCGCGCGCCCGGCCGGAGAACTCTCTATTTCGTTGACGTCGAAGGTGATGTTCCGATACGATACCTGAACCACCGCCACAGGAGCTACCAATGGCAGATCTGCGAACCAGCTATCTCGGAATAGAACTGAAGAACCCCATTGTCGCCGGAGCGTCGGCGTTGACGTCGAATATTCAGACGGTCAAAAGAATTGCCGAGAGCGGCGCCGGCGCGCTCGTTGTTTCGTCGCTTTTCGAGGAGCAGGTCCAGTTGAGCCGATACGAGCTCGACGAGCTGTTGCATCGGGACGACCATCTCCACGCGGAAATGACGAGCATGTTTCCCGACGTTCAGCACGCCGGGCCCGACGATCATCTCGCGTGGGTAAAGCGCGCCAAGGGCGCCGTCGATATCCCCGTTATCGCAAGTCTCAACGCCGTTAATCGTGAGACATGGATCGAATACGCGCAGAAGCTGGAAGGTACCGGAGTCGACGCGCTCGAACTGAACTTTTATTCGATGCCGATCGATTTCGATACGTCGGCCGAAGAGGTCGAGAGAGAACAGATCGAGACCCTCAAGGCGATCAAGCGGTCGGTTTCGCTCCCGATCGCGGTCAAGCTGAGCTCGTTCTACACTTCACCGCTCAATTTCATCGGCCGACTCGACGCCGTCGGAGTTGACGGGTTCGTGCTGTTCAACCGGTTGTTCCACCCGCGAATCAATATCGAACGCGAAACCAACGATCTGTCGTTCAATCTGAGCAACGAAAACGACCATCGGCTCGCGCTGCGATACGCCGGCATCCTGCACGGCAAAATCAAAGGCGCCATCTGCGCAAGCAACGGAATCCATTCGGCGAGGAGCATCATCGAAGTAGTCATGGCGGGGGCCGACGCCGTTCAGGTTGTCAGTACGCTGTTTCGGAACAAGATCGAGTACCTGGCGACTCTCGTGGAAGAAACCGCGGCATGGATGGATAAAAAAGGCTACGCGACTCTCGACGAATTCCGTGGAACGCTGAGCAGGGAGAAGAATCCCGACCCGTGGGCGTACACGCGGGCGAAATACGTAAAAGTTCTGCGGACCCCCGGACAGTTCATGGTGAAATAAGGCGCCGGTAGATTCTCCACGACGTCGCGACGAGGGTTTTCACGTCGCTCGAAGTCGGCCGCCAGCCGAGAATCTCGCCCGCCTTCCGTGCGGTGGATACGAGTTCGGCGGGGTCACCCGGGCGGCGCGCGACGATTTCGGCCGGGATCGGTCTTCCCGTGATCTCCCTGGCCGTTTCGAGCATCTCGGCGACGCTTACTCCCGATTCGCTTCCGAGGTTTACGGTAAGCGAGGCGTCGGCCCGGTCGATGTAATCGAGCGCCTGCACGTGCGCGGTCGCGAGGTCGCTGACGTGGATGTAGTCGCGAACCCCCGTGCCGTCGCGCGTTTCATAGTCGTTGCCGAAGATGCGAAGCGTATCGCGAAGACCGCACGCAACCTCCATAATGACCGGCAGCAAATTTGCCGGGTTCCGCTCCAAACCGGTTATTCGTCCCTCCGGATCGTATCCCGCGGCGTTGAAGTACCGTAGCGCCGCGTACCTGAGTCCTTTTAGTCGGTCGTACCAGGCTAGAATCCGCTCGATCTCGAGCTTGGTAAACCCGTAAAAATTAACCGGTTCGGTAGGGTGCTCTTCGTCGATCGGCTGATAGACCGGATCTCCGTACACCGCGGCGGAGGAGGAGAACACCAGCCGTTTCACTTTGTGGTTCGTCATCGCGTTGAGAATATTGATCGTTCCGGCGATGTTGTTCTCCGCGTACTTGCCCGGCAGATCCATCGACTCCCCTGCCGCTTTGAGCGCGGCGAGATGTACCACCACGCCGAAGCCCTCCGACAGACACGCCGAAAGAGCGACCTTGTCGAGAATATCTCCCCGAACGAAAGTCGCATCGCCGAACAGATTCTCCTCCTTGCCGGAGGAGAGGTTATCGTAGACGGTTACCCGATGACCCGCGTCCAGCAGCGCGCGCACTACGTGGCTGCCGATGTACCCGGCGCCTCCGATTACCAGTGTCTCCAATGGTGCCTCCTGTCGGGAAAAGAAAAAGGCCACCCACCGTAAGGGCGGGTGGCCGTCATGTTTTCGCTCGACGCAGCTATTTGGCCTTGATGCTGAAATCGCTGAAAGTCACCGGGCCGCCGAGCGTGCGGAAAGCGCCCTTGGCGCCGCTTCGAATCGGGTTCGGCACATCGTAGGTGAGGTAGTCGACGCCGTTGATCGCAACGGTGATCTTGGCGTTGGCTCGATCGTAGAGTACTTCGACGTCGTTGGCGGCCGTTATCCGCGTCGGCGTCGCGACACTCGCCACCTGAAGCATGCGGATATCGTCATATGAGCGGTAGACCTGCACGTAGGTGTCCTCGGTCTTGTAGAAGCGCGGATCGCGGGTTACCCACACAAGGTAGGAGTTGCCGAATCCGTAGCTGTTGGCTCTTTTATCGCCGGAGGCGTAGAAGTGGATGCCGTATCCGACGAAGTCTTTCGCGTTCGACGCCACCTGCGCGGTGAAAGAGTAGAGGGTCTGATCGGCCGACTGTTCGCCGGGGATGACGTACTTCGCGAAATAGAGCGAGGTATTGCTCTGTGTTAACCGACCGCCCGTTGCGGACCAGTTGCCGTAAGCGCCGGTGCCCGCGGCGAAGCCGCTGAAAACGGTTTGCGTCGGTCTGGAGTAAGCGGTCGCTACGGCCGGCGCCGCTTCGACCTTCACACCGGCGGACTCGAGCTGCCGTCGCAGCGAGGCGATCTGATTCTCATACTGTCGAACGCCGACCGCGATTTTGCCGTTCAGGTCGGCAAGCTTGTCTTCAAGCGCCTTTTTCTCGCTCTCGTACTGGCGGATTCCGACCGCAATCCTGCGATTCAGGTCGGCAAGCTCGTCTTCAAGAGCTTGCTTCTCCGTTTCGACCTCGGCTATGTCGGCCTCATACTTGGCCTTCGTAGCGACAATCTCCTCTTCAAGACGCTTCTGAGCGGTCTTGGCGGTCTGCAGCTGCGATTGCAGGTTCGCAATCCGCATCTCGTCGGTCGTCGGAGTCATCGTCTGCCACCAACTCGCCAGATTCAGCGTAGCCACTCCGTCGTACTTCAACCGGCCGGACACGCCCTGCCCGTAGAGAATGAGGTCGGACACAATGATAGTGTCGTTACCCAGTACGCGAAGATCCGCATAGCCGAGCTCGAACGAGTCAAGCAGGAGCTTGTCGCTGTCGTAGTAGGGTCCGTAGATCAGTGCGCCGGATTTGCCGTCATATCTGAGCAAAACCGACAGTCGTGTCGAACCGTAGTAGATGTTGGTTACGTACACACTGTCCGGACCGGCAAGGGATAGTTCAGCTTTTGACAGGTCGATCTTCGAGGTGTCGACCGTCTGCGCGAAAGCCCCCCAAGCTATGACAACCATAAGAGCCGTGATGAGTAACTTTTTCATGGAGGTCTCCTTGAAGATATTTTGTTGTCGTATTCTACAACGAAAAGAACATTACCGCAAATGGAATTTCTTCCGCATCGAGCGAAATTCCCGGATTCTCCGAAATCCCGACGCACCGCCGCCCGCGTGGGCGGCCGAAAAAGCGCTCCGAAGCGCACATACTCGCGATGCGGCCTCGGGAGCGGTCGCCGTGCCGCGTCGCTATTCATTGGTCATTCTCATCGGTTGCCGGGTCACTTCGAGCACGTCTCGCCATAGGCTGCTTTCGGGGTCGACATAGTTGCGTCTGCTTACCGCCATATACGTGGGCAGGTGGACGAAATGGTTGTTGACCAGACTGATGAGGAGTTCGGTCTTCCCCGCCATGGCGGCGTGCGCCGCGTGCGTACCGAGGCGGGTACAGTATATCGAGTCGTTGGGTTGCGCCGGTGTGCTGCGTATCATGTAACTCGGATCGATGTATTTCAGGGTTGCGGTAAGGTTTTCAGACTTGCAGAAACCGGTTATTCGGCTCTTGAGAAAAAGACCGATGTCTCCCAGATGTTTGTTTCCCGATGCGTCGTTTCCGTTCTCGTCGCTTACGTATTTCTGTCCGGCGCCCTCTGCCACCAGGATCACGGCGTGTCCACGGTTCTCCAGCCGGCGCTTGAGGTGCGCGAGAAGCCCGTTGTCTCCTTCGATGTCGAAGGGAATCTCAGGTATGAGGCAGAAGTTTACGTCGTTTATGGCGAGCGTCGTGTGCGCCGCGATAAACCCCGATTCACGACCCATAACCTGGACGAGACCGATACCGTTGACCGCTCCGCTCGCCTCTACGTGAGCGCTTTCGACGGCTTCGACGGCCTTCGCCACCGCGGTTTCAAAGCCGAACGA
Organism: Spirochaetota bacterium; assembly: GCA_024275515.1. Taxonomy (GTDB): domain Bacteria; phylum Spirochaetota; class Spirochaetia; order ARS1246; family ARS1246; genus JAJRYZ01. The sequence goes on along the minus strand of JAJRYZ010000323.1, from coordinate 13,330 downwards.
ACGTTGGATAAAACTGAGATCGTTGTCGATGGTTTTCGGCACACCCACGACCGCTACCTTGAGCGAACGTTTTTTCAGTTCGCGACTCAACGCGAGAGACGCTTTCTGCGTTCCGTCGCCACCTATGGTAAAGATCATATTCAGGTTCATCCGCTCGACCGCGTCCGCCATATCTTCGATGCGGTCGCCGTACCCACGCGAAGAACCGAGAATGGTTCCACCTTTCGTGTGTATATCGTCCACCACGGCCGGATCGAGGGGGATGACCGGCGTAGCGAAATCCGGAAGGAATCCCCGATATCCGAAAGGGATTCCGGTGATGCGTCGTACGCGGTAGCGGTACCAGAGACAGCGGACGATGGCCCGTATGACGTCGTTGAGTCCGGGACAGAGGCCGCCGCAGGTGACGACGGCGGCGTGCACGTGCCCGGGGTTGTAGTAGATCATTTCCCTCGGGCCGGCCTTTTCGAGGAGCTCTTCGCGTCGATAGGTTTTTCGAGGATCCGCCGGACGCGCTTCGATGTCGTAGAGAATAAACTCGTCGTCCTTTACGTAGTTGGCCATCGAGTCGCCGTATTCACGGGAAAGAGCGATCGGCGAATGGATTTTGCAGGGGCCGAGCGTCTGAATAGTAAAGTCTTTTTCTCTGCTCATTGCTTGAGTTCCCATTGTAGCGGTCCGTCGCGATACGATCAATTCGGAGAAACGGCTTTCCGCCGTCGCATGGGAAGTTCAAAACGAAGCGCGATCCGCCGTTCCACCTGTTTGCCGGCGGAGAGGAAACGGTCATCCGGCAATTCGGCGCCAGGAGGATGTAACTTTTTCAGTTTACCGGGGTCTTACAGTATAGAAGACGGGTTACCTCTTCAAAGACCTCCTTTTTAGATCACTCCCCGGGGTTTCACCTCCTTTTCCCCGGGGAGCCTTTTTCCTCACGGCGCGGCGAGCGATCCCCGATCCGATAGTCGAAACGAAGGGTCGGCGCGCCGTGCTCTTAGCCGTCGAGCTCCAAAACGCGAACCGCGTTTTTCCAGCTCACTTTTTCATAGTTTTCCCGCGAAATGGCACTCTCGGCGAGCAGCTCGTCGAGATACGCGACCAGCGGGGTCTCCTGTGGGACATTCGCGATATCGGTGGCGAACAGCAGCCGGTCGGCAAACTCGGTGATGAACGCTGCGCCGAAGGCGCGATCCCTGCACACGGCGTTGTATCCGCTTCCCGCCGACAGGTCGCCGTACAGGTTGTCGTAGGAACGCATGAGCTCAACGACCCGGCCGGGTTCGACCGGGCCTTTCGGGTAGCCGGAACGCGATTCTTCGGTCACGTCCTTTCCGATTTCGGCCCAAAATACCTGCGAATGACCCAGAAACCGAAGATTCGGAAACGCGGCGAGCACTCGCTCGAGCCGGGGAAGCCCCAACTCGTCGTAGCATCCGTAGTAGCCGCCGACAGCCGGCGCAAGGTGGAAAGTCAGCGGCAGGCCGACCTCCTCGACCGCCTTGAATACGTTCATATTCAGCGGATGATCGAGAGGGATGTTCGGAATATACTCGCCGACGCCGCGACACCCTTTCGATCGGTAGAACTCGAACAAAGGGCGAAAATCCGCGCTTTGGTCGTTTGTCAGATAGCGCGGATCGACGTTGCAAAACGGAATGAATCGTTCGGGATACCGTTCGGATATCTCCAGCACCTCTTCGGGAGTGACCAACGAATACCTGCATTCGGGGCTGACGGTGCTTAGAATAACGGCCCGGTCGATGCCGCGTTCATCGAGCATCGAAATAAGCTCATCGGGCGTGGGGTACCGGGTGCCGTTCGGTCGCGAAAGCCCGGTATGCTTCGAGGTGTGCGTGTGAATGTCTATTCTCATGGAAATCGAGTATAGGCGAAGCGCCTCGAGCTTAGCTACCGTCTGCGATTGTGGGTTTTCTCGTCTCTTCGTATAATACACGTCGGTAAGGAGCAGCCATGAAACTGAGCGTCACGAGCGTGTGCATCCCCGACCTCGATCTTGCGGAAACGTGCCGACTTCTTTCGAATCTCGGCTACGACGGGGTAGAGTGGCGGGTCCGCTACGCCGCCGAACAGAGCGAATCCTACAGCGTGTGGGGAACTCACAAGAGCGGTCTTTCGCCGGCCAACCTGGCCGAACGCGCCGAGGAAGTGAGAACGATTACCGAGGACCACGGATTGGGCGTCGCGGCCGTCGCGTCCAATCTGCGCGCCGACGAACTCGACGATATACGTCTACTCGCCGAGGGAGTCGCGCGCATCGGGGCGATTCCCGTCCGGATCGACCCGCCGAAGCCCTACGACCGAACCGCGCCGTACGGAGAGGTTTTCGATCTTGCCGTGGATGCATACGGGAAGGCGCTCGATATTCTTTCCGAGTACGGCCTGCGAGCGCTCGTCGAGATTCACGGCGGACGAATCACCGTCAGCGCATCTCTCGCCTACCGGCTGGTTTCCAACTTCCCCGCCGACAGAATCGGGGTGATTTACGACGTAAACAACATGACCAAGGACGGCTTCGAGACGTTTCGGATGGGAATGTAACTGCTCGGACCGTATCTGCTTCATTGCCACGCCGGCGGCTGGAAGCCGGTCGTCGTCGGGACCAGGAGTGACGGGACGGTGGATTGGAGCTACGAGGCGTGCGATCTGAGCGAGAGTTTGCTCGACATACCTCTGTTCATCGACGATCTCACGTCCGTCGGCTACACGGGGTACATCTCTATAGAAGACTTCCGCGATATTCCCCACGAAGAAAAGCTCGAAAAGCAGGCGCGCTATCTCCGCCGGCTTATCGCGTCGGCCGCCGGTTCGAAATAGGGAGCAGGCTTCCGTGCAAGCTATTACCGCCGTCGTCATCGGCGCGGGTCATCGCGCCCTGGCCTACGCATCGTACGCGTCTCGTCACCCCGAAGAACTTCGAATCGTCGGTGTCGCCGACCCGCAGGAGTATCGGCGGCGCAAGACGGCCGAGCTGTACGGTCTTCCCGAAGGGCGATGCTTCAAGAACGCCGAAGATCTCGCCTCGGCGGGACGGTTCGCCGACGCGGCCATCAACGGTACGATGGATCATCTGCACGTAACGACCTCTCTGCCGCTTCTCGACGCCGGCTACGATCTGCTGCTCGAAAAACCGTTCGCGGTAAACGAGAACGAGGTGTGGAAGCTCATCGAATCGATGCGGCGAAATCGGCGGACCGTGGCGATATGCCACGTGCTCCGATACGCGCCTTTCTATGCCGCAATAAAGCGCGAGGTGCTCGCCGGGACGATCGGCGAGATCGTCAATATCCAGACCGTCGAGCACGTTTCTTACCATCATATGGCCGTCTGATTCATTCGTGGGAAGTGGGCGAACAAATCGCGAAGTCACTCGTCGATGCTCATGGCCAAGTGCTGCCACGATCTCGACCTTATCATGTGGCTGAAAAGCGGCGTGCGTCCGGTTGCGGTGTCGAGTTTTGGGAACAATATGCAGTTTCGCCCCGAAAAGGCGCCGCGCGACGCCGGAACGAAGTGCCTCGTCGACTGCCCGATCGAAGCCGAGTGTCTCTACTCGGCGCGGAAGCACTATCTGGACCACCCCGAACGGTGGGCGTTTTACGTATGGGACGCCCTCGAGCAATCGGACGGTCAAACACCGGCCGACAGAGAAGCGCTTCTCCGTTCGGACAGCCCCTACGGCCGTTGCGTGTGGCGGAGCGACAACGACGTGGTGGACCATCAGTCGGTAATCATCGAGTTTGCCGACGGCGCGACGGCGAGCCACAACATGGTGGGCGGAGCGTCGAGACCTTCACGGTCGATCCATCTGATCGGAACGACCGGCGAAATCCAGGGCGTGCTCGAAGAGAGCCGGTTCGTGGTCCGAAATATCGATCCGAAACCCGGTTGTGAGTATTCCGAACGCGTGGTCGACCTGTCGGTCGGCGGAGACATGCACGGCGTATTCGGCGGTCACGCCGGAGGTGATGAGCGGTTGGTGGCCGATTTCGTCTCGCTCCTCAAGAGTGGAACGACGTCGATCTCCTCGACTACTCTGGACGATTCGCTCTACGGTCATCTCGTCGGGTTTCGCGCGGACCGAGCGATGGAAGAGCGCAGGGTGGTCGATGTGCCTGCGACCGATGCCCCGATCGAGGCGAGCGTATGAAACTAAGCGGACGGTGGGTTTTTACCGATGAGCCGATCGTAATCGAGGTTGTCGAGGGGCGAGTGAAAACCGTGACGCGCCCGGCCGTCGTCGCGTCGACCGACGCCTACCTTGCCCCCGGATTCATCGATGCGCAGGTAAACGGTTACCGCGGCGCCGACTATAGTCTCGACGATCTTTCGATCGAACACGTTCGTTCGATCGTGAACGATATTACCGCCTCGGGAGCGACTCGCCACGTGGCCACTGTGGTGACCAGTCCGCAGGAGCGGATACTCAGGAACCTCGAAGTCGTCGCACACGCCGTCCGGAACGACCCGGATCTCGCGCTCGCCATTCCCGGTATTCATCTCGAAGGGCCATATATCTCTTCGGAAGACGGACCCCGCGGCGCGCACGACCGCTCATTCGTTCGCGACCCCGACGTGGGCGAGCTTGCGGAGTGGATTGCGGCGTCCGAAGGGCTACTATGCGTCGTGACCCTCGCGCCCGAGAGGGACGGCTCGGTCGATTTTATCGAGGCGCTCAACGAAGCCGGGATCGTGGCTTCGATCGGACATACCGGCGCTACCGGGCCACAGATCCGGGCGGCCGTGGACGCCGGCGCGAAGCTTTCGACCCACCTCGGCAACGGGTCGCACGCGATGCTGCCGCGTCTGAAAAACTATCTCTGGGAGCAACTTGCGGCCGACGAGCTGCACATGGGAATGATCTGCGACGGTTTTCATCTTCCCGCACCGGTGGTCAAGACTTTCCTTCGAGCAAAGGGACCGGCACGGACGATCCTCGTGAGCGACGTTGCGCTTTACGGCGGAACGGCGCCCGGTCGGTACAAGTGGGGAAATATCGATATCGAAGTGCACGACTACGGACACCTCGGCGTTGCCGATACTCCGTACCTCGCCGGCGCCGGGCACACACTCTCCTGGGATATCCCGCGCTTTATCGAATACACCGGCTCGAGCCTGGCCGACGCCGTTCGGCTGTGTACCGTCAATCCGGCGGCTCTGTTTGGATTCGACTGCGTCGAGAAGCCGCCTTCCGTCGGGGACACCGCGGACCTGATCGAGTTTACTTACCGAGCCGGCGACCGGCGGCTCGAAATCGGCGCCGTCGTTCGCGGCGCGTTCTCCCGTCGGCGATAGACGTTCCCCTATGGAGCAATGGCGGCGCAATCTCTACGTGACCTGGTTTACTCAGATTCTTTCGCTCGCCGGGTTCGGGCTTATGCTGCCGTTCATTCCGTTCTTTATTCAGGAGGTGGGCGTGACCGATCCCGATGCAGTTCGCCGGTGGGTCGGTCTGACGGCGTCGATTACCGCGATTACCCTCGGCGGAATGGGCCCCGTATGGGGAGTGCTTGCCGACCGGTTCGGACGCAAGTTGATGATCCTACGCTCCATGGTCGCGGGGGCGCTGATTCTCTTCGCCATGAGTTTCGCGACGAGCGTCGGGATGATATTCGTGCTCAGGCTGCTGCAAGGTCTTTTCACCGGAACCGTGACGGCCGCCGCGACGTTGGTTGCGGCGGGAACGCCGCGGCATCGAATGGCGTCGGCCCTTGGTTTCCTCTCTTCGTCGACTTTTATCGGGTTCTCGCTCGGTCCGGCGATCGGCGGGTTCACCGCCGAGTTCGTCGGCTACAGGACCGCGTTTCGAATCGGCGCACTCGTTCTTCTGGTCGCGTTTCTGTTGGTGCTGTCGCTCACTCGAGACGTGCGCGCCGAGGTCGATCCGGAAAAGCACCTTCCGTCGGCCGGCTCTTCGCGTGAACGGGCCGCGCGCAGCCGTGGGTTTCGAATCGCGTTCGCTCTCGCGCTCGGACTCCTCTTTCTTATCCGGTTCGCCCGGGCGCTTCCGGCTTCCTTCATTCCGCTTCATGTTCAGGAGGTGAGGGGAACCGCCGAAGGCGCTTCGGCGATCACGGGGGTGCTTTCGGCGTCGCTCGGAAGCGCGGCCGCGCTCGCCGGTTTGACCGTTGCGCGACTCGGCGATCGGACCGACAAGCTGAAGCTGATTACGCGTCTATTGTTCGGAGCCACTTTTCTCGCCGCGCCGCTCTATTTCACCGGCGGGTTGTGGGACTTCGGAATCGTCTACGTCGCCGTCGCCTTCGTCATGGGCGGCGTCGAACCCAATTTACAGTCGTACCTCAGCGAATACACCGAAAGTTCGAAACGCGGAGTGATCTTCGGAACGCTCTCGCTCGTCGGAGGTCTCGGCTGGTTTTTCGCGCCACTGGTCGGAAGCGCTATTTCGATTTCGCTTGGAATTCGATGGATCTTTCTATTCTTCGCCGCCGCCGTCGGGTTGGCGTGGCTCTATGTGCTCATCGTGCGTAAGCCGATTACTTCACGACTCCAAGCATCCGCGCGTAGCGAATGAGAGCCTCATCATCGGCCGTCCCGTCGAGAATAGTTCCGGCGAGTCGTTTTCCGAGCTGAACGCCTTCCTGGTCGAACGAATTGATATTCCAGCAGAACCCCTGGAACATGATCTTGTTTTCGAAGTGGGCCAGCAGCGCGCCGAGAGAGCGCGGCGTAAGCCGTTCGCCGTAGAGAAGACTCGACGGTCGGTTCCCCGGAAATGACTTATTCGGGTCCGCGTCGGTGCTGCCCTTGGCGAACGCGACGATCTGGGCGGCAAGATTCGCGTTGAGCTTCTGCGTTCCGGTCCACCCGTCCGGCGAAACGTCACGGCCGATCTGCGAAGCTCGGAACCCGACGAACTGCAACGGGACGATGTCGGTGCCCTGGTGAAGCAGTTGGTAGAAGGAGTGTTGACCGTTGGTTCCCGGTTCGCCGAACACGACGGGGCCGGTCGGATAATGAATCTCGGCGCCGAATCGGTTGACGCGTTTCCCGTTGCTCTCCATATCCAACTGCTGCAGATGTGCGGGAAAGCGAAGCAGCGCCTGGCTGTACGGGAGCACGGCCGTCGCCGAAAAGCCGAGAATCGAGCGTTCGTACACGCCGATCAGGGCGTCGAGGGCCGCGGCGTTTCGCTCGATCGGTGTTTCGAGAGCCGCTCTGTCGGCGGCGTGCGCTCCCGCGAGCATTTCGTCGAAAACGGCCGGCCCAAAGGCGCACGAGAGCGCGACGCCTCCGACCGCGCTGGTGGCGGAGTAGCGACCACCGATGTAGTCGTCTATGAAGAACGCGTCGAGAAACTCATCCGACTGCGCCAGCGGACTGAGACGACTCGTGACGGCCACGACGTGAGACGACGGCCGAAGGCCGGCGATCCTCGAAGATTTCATTGCCTCGACGACGAACGCGTGATTCGTCAATGTCTCCTGCGTCGTCCCGCTCTTCGAGACGAGAATGAATAGAGTCGACTCCAGATCGATCGAGCCGAGGACCGCGGCGGCATCGTCCGGATCGACGTTGGCGATGAAGCGAACGGCGAGCCGGACGTCGGCCGACGGGGCCGCCGAAAAGCGGCCGTGTTCGAGCGCGAGATGAAGCGCCCGGGGTCCGAGATCCGACCCGCCGATTCCGATCTGAACCACCGTCGTGAACGGTTTCCCCGTCGACCCGCGCAGTCGGCCCGACCGGACGTTCTCGGCGAACTCGCCGAATCGAGCGCGTTGCTCGCGGTAGAAAGCGCCGAGATCGGCGCCGTTCTCCTCGACCCTGCCCGCGAGTTCGCCGCGAAGCAGGTGGTGCAACACCCGCCTGCGCTCCCCGGTGTTCATGATCGCGCCGCCGGCGAGCGCCCGGAACTTTTCGACGATCTGTTGCTCGCGCCCGAGATCGAGCAACGACGTCAGAGTGTCGGAGGTCACCGGTTTCGCCGCGTAGTTATACTTGAGCCCCCCGCCGGCGTCCACATCGCAGCTCTCGATTCGTGCGGCGTCGAGCAGGCGGCCGAGATCGGGCAGCGTCGGCTCGACGGCGGCGAAAGCGTCGGTCCGGTCGAGGTCGTTGAATCTGAGCTCGCCCATGCGCCCGACCTACTTATCGTGAAACGTCGCGGCGGTCCCCTGAATTTCCGCCGCCTGGCCGCTGGTTCCGCTGATGCCCTGATGCACCATCGACGCCACGCCGGTGGAAAGACCGTACAAGTTGATGAATCCCGAGGCGTCTTTGTGATCGTAGGAGCTTTCGCCGAACGAGGCGATATCCTTCAGGTACAGGGAGTACGGACTCTTACGCCCCGCGACGACGACGTTCCCCTTGTACAAAGCCAGCCGCACCGTGCCGGTCACGTAGCGCGACACTTCACTCATAAACGAGTCGATCGACTCGCGCAGCGTCGTAAACCATTTTCCCCGGTAGACGAGTTCCCCGTAGCGAAGACCGAGCGTCTGCTTGAAGGCAAGCGTCTCCGCATCCAGCGTAAGCATCTCAAGCTCGCGGAGTGCGGCGTAGAGGATCGTTCCCGCCGGCGTTTCGTACACTCCGCGGCTCTTCATGCCCACCGTCCGGTTTTCGACGAGATCCGCGCGGCCGATCGCGTTTTCGGCGCCGATCGCGTTGAGCTTCCCGAGTATCGCCGTCGGGTCCTGCGCGACTCCGTCGAGGGCTACCGGGAAGGCGCGCTCGAAGTCGATGGTAATCTCGGTCTCCGCGTCGGGCGCTTCCTGGGGCGACTTCGTCAACATATACATCGACTCGCGCGGCCGGTTCCACGGATCTTCCAGATCCCCGCCTTCATGACTCATATGCCACACGTTCCAGTCCCTCGAGTAGATGTTTTTCTTCGAGATATTTCCCAGATCGATCCCATGGTTCTTCGCGTAATCGATCGCGTCCTCGCGCGAGCGAATGTCCCAGATCCGCCACGGCGCGATCACCTGGAGTCGCGGAGCGAGAGCCTTGTAGGCAAGTTCAAAGCGAACCTGATCGTTACCTTTTCCGGTGCATCCGTGCGCCACCGCGTCGGCGCCTTCTTCCATCGCGACTTCCACCTGATGCTTCGCCTGCAACGGTCTCGCGATCGAGGTGCCGAGGAGGTATTTCCCCTCGTACACCGCCCCTGCGCGAAGCATCGGAAAGAGATAGTCTTTCGCGAACTCTTCTCGAACGTCGCGAATGTAGAGTTTGCTCGCTCCGGAGTTCAGCGCGCGCCGCTCCATCGTGCTCCATTCTTCGTCCTGCCCGACGTTGGTGCACATTCCGATGATTTCGGCATTCGGATATCGCTCCTTTAGCCAGGGAATGATAATCGAGGTGTCGAGACCGCCCGAATAGGCGAGCACGATCTTTTTAATCGATTTTTCTTCCATAAATAAACTTCCGCTCCTTATCGTGCGTCGGGGTTGCCGGCGCCTCGCCGACGCGTTTTCGCCGGCCGTTCCGTTTTCCTTTTGAGCTTTTTCAGCCCAAAACCTCCGCGATCGCTTCCGAGAGTATCGCCACGCCTTCGGCAAGCTCGTCTTCGCGAATAATAAGGGGCGGCGCGATTCGGATGACGTTGGTTCCCGATCTGAGCAGAAGCAACCCACGGCGTTGAGCGGCGGAGAGCAGGTCGGGAAGCCGCTCCGCTTTCGTGTCGTCGACGACAAGACCCCGAAGCAAGCCCATCCCGCGAACGCCCGTTATCGCGTCGGATTTTGCCGCCGCTTCACCGAGCAAACGCTCCAAGACCTCCGAGCGCTGCGTGACCGATTCCAGAAAATCGGGCGCCAACACCGTCTGCACGACGCGCAGCGCCACCGCGGTCGTGACCGGCCCTCCGCCGAAGGTCGTCCCGTGATCTCCGATCGACAGCAGGTCGTTGACGCGTTTCGGGATAAGCGTTGCCGAAAGCGGCAGCCCGCCGCCGAGCGGCTTCGAAAGCGTCACGATGTCCGGCTCGATACCGACGGCGCGCGAGGCAAGATCATAGCCGCACCGTCCCAATCCGGTTTGAATCTCATCGGCGATGAGAAGAGTGTCGTTGTTCACGCACGATTCATTAAGCGCGCGCGCGAATTGTTCTTCGACCTTTCTCAGCCCTCCTTCGCCCTGAACCGGTTCGATAATCACCGCACAGAAATCGCCCGAGTCGAGCCGTTTCAACCCCGCTTCATCGTTCAGTGCGGCGACTTCGACGTTCGGGACCAGCGGCTCGAACGGTTTCTGATACTTTTCGCTCGGCGTTACCGACAACGCCCCCATGGTTCGGCCGTGAAAGGCGCCGTCGAAGCAGAGCAGTTTCGACCGCGTTTTTTTGCCCGACCGACCCCCGTAGAGACGCGCGAACTTGATGGCTGCTTCGTTCGCCTCGGTCCCGCTGTTCCCGAAGTGGACGGCGGTGAAATCGCCGAGGCGCACCAGCCGTTCGGCCAGCGCGACCGCCGGTCGCGTCGTGTAGAGATTCGACACGTGTATCAGACGTTTCATCTGCCGATGCGCGATCCGCGCGAGGTCCTTTCGGCCGTATCCCAGAGCGTTTACCGAAATGCCCGATCCGAAATCGAGGTAGCGTCTGCCCGCCGCATCCCACACGTAGGAGCCGCGCCCCCGATCAAGCGCCAGAAGCTTTGCCGCGTAGGAGCGGGGAAACGGCGGCGAATCTACAATCGCCGCCTCGTCGGTTTGAGTTGTCATGTCGTGCTTCCTCCGTTTACGATGCTCGATCCGCGCGTCCCTTCGATAAGCGCCGCCAGATCTCCGTGACGTTCGAACGATCCGATCGCTATGCCGCCGACTCCCGCTTCGAGTGCGCGCGCCGAGGCGCGCACCTTGGGAATCATCCCTCCCGATATCACCCCGCGGGAGATCGCGTCTTCGGCCGACGCGGGAGTCATGCGCCCGATTACTACCTCTCCGTCCAGAATCCCGGGGATATCCGAAACGAAGATCAGGTAGCGCGCCTTTATCGCCTCCGCAACGGCGAGCGCGGCCTCATCGGCGTTGATGTTCAACGGTTTCCGATCGGCGTCCATCGACACCGACGATATCACCGGCACCCACCCCGCCCACGTCAGGTCGTCGAGAAGCCGGCGGTCGGTTGCGACGACGCGGCCGGTATGCGAGCCGTCGGCAACCGCTTCGCCTGTGAATATCCCGCCGTCGCACCCGCTCAATCCGACCGCCGCCGGCGCGAGCGCGCGCACGAGCGCGGTGTTGACGCTTCCGGCCAGCACCATATCAACGACGTTCATCTCTTCCGGCGACGTCATGCGAATCCCGTCCCTGAACTCGGCAACGAGACCGTATCGGCTCGATACCCGGGTAACTTCCGCTCCGCCGCCATGGACAACGACGCAGCGGTACGATCGTCTCAGCTCGGCGATCTCGGACGCGAACTCGGCAACGCACGTCGGATCGCCCATCGCCCGCCCCCCGATCTTGATGCACAGCACCGATCTCTCCTCCATGCTCATACCTCCGTCGTGCCTGCGTCGCTGCGGGAGAAAGCGATTCCCGGTGCGGCTTCGGCCAGGCTCCGAAGAAAGTCATCCGGGCGCGCGCCTTCGCGCAGCACCAGAAGGATCGTGTCGTCGCCCGCGACCGTTCCCAGTAATTCGTCGAACTCGATGTCGTCGAGAGCGATGGCGACGCTGTCGGCGTGCCCGGGAAGCGTCTTTACCACGCCGATGTTCCCGGAGAAATCAATCGATATCCATCCGCGAAACATGTCGCGCAGGTAATCCGAACCGTCGTCGGTAAGCGCGTAGTGGTATCCACCTCCGCCGTCGGCGACCTTTCCGACCCGAATGTATTTGAGGTCGCGCGAAAGAGTCGCCTGAGTGACCGAAATCCCTTCGGCGCCCAGACGTTCTCGAAGCTCTTCCTGGTTTTCGATTCGCTCGGTTGAGATGATCCGTCGTATGGCCTCGATCCGCGCGTGTCGCTCCTTCATTGATTGCATATTTATACAGACTTCGGAATAAATATGCAAGGGGTTTCGCAGCTCACGGCAAGCGTCGATTTGCGACGCGAATCTATTCGGATGCGCGTCCGGCTTGTAGAGAGAATCGCCGTCTGGTAGCGTGTTTTCGGTGATAGATGGTGATAGATATCCACCTGAACAATCCGCTCGGCGGGCGCGTGTTTCACACCCGGGTTACCGAGAGCACAATGGACGATGCCCGCCGGCTTCGCGATTCGGGATTCGGGCACGGAACGATCGTCACGGCCGATTTTCAGACGCGCGGACGAGGACGGTTCGGCGAGAGGAAGTGGACGTCACGGGCGGGCGAAAACCTTCTATGCACGATCCTTCTCGAACGGCGACGCCTCGCCTTTCCGCCTCAGCGGCTACCGATTTTGATCGGCCTGGCCGTCGCGCGGGTGATCGAACACAGCGCCGGCTGCATCGCCCGCATCAAGTGGCCCAACGACGTGCTCGTCGAATCGCGAAAGATCGCCGGCGTTCTCTGCGAGGCCGACGGTAAGCACGCCCTTGTCGGGATCGGTCTCAACTGCAATCAGACACGCTTCCCGTCGTGTTCCTCGTCGGAACCGCGACGGGCGCCGACGTCGATGAAGAAGCTTGTCGGTCGCGATGTTTCGATCACCGAGGTTCTCGGGTTGCTGCTCCACGAAATCGCCTCCGTTTTTGAAGAACGCGACTGGCGTCGGCACATCGAGGCAAGGCTTTTCGGCGTCGGCGCCGAGGTCGTCGCGGAGATTTCCGGCGGAAAGGGCGTCGGAGGCGGCCGCTTCGTTGTCGTCGGACTTGGGCCGGACGGCGCGCTGGTCCTTCGCGACCGATTGGGACGCGAACGGGAGATCTACGGCGGCGAAGTCACCTTCGGCGATTTCGCATAGACATGGACGCCGTGCGGGCGCCGATCACCGTCCGGGGTCTCGCTCGGATACCGGCGGAGGCATCTTCGCGTTCATCATGGCTTCCAGCCGCGCGGTAACACGGCGGGAGAGTCGCGGCGCACGCCCTTCGAGCAGATCGAACCCGAAAAGGGCCGAAGTGCGCGCGATCGAAAGGTCCGACGGTGGGATCGGGCCGGCAAGCCGGGCGAGACCGAGGCGGCATCGCGTCGTCTTTCCCCGTGAAACGTTTCGCACCTGTATCGGGGTAATGTGGGTGGTGGACAACTCCGGGCGAAAAATGACCAACACGCCGCTTTCGGTGCACACTTCGAACCACGTTCCCCAGGCGACTTCCTCGTGAAACGAGCGCTCCACGCGCCGTTCGATCCGCTCGCCGTCGGGATAACGGGCGGTTATCGTCGGTTCGTTCGGGTTCAGGTCGACGTCGAACGCGAAG
>JAJRYZ010000322.1 GCA_024275515.1 Spirochaetota bacterium | reverse complement strand
CCTCCGGCGGTAACCACCACCGGCTCGTCGATCGTCTCGACCCTCCCGTCCGGAAGGACTTCTTCTCGTTCGACGTCGACCAATTCGGACACCGAAGCACGCTCGGTTCCCGGCACTTCCGGCTCGTCTATCGCGAGGATCGGCGGAAGGCGGTCCGGCCTTGCCGTCGGTTCCACATTGTCTATCGTCGGTTCGCCGACGATGGGGGCGGCTTCGGTATCCGCCGCCGGGGCCTGCCCGTCTTCCTCGCTCGCAGGCGACGGCACGAACCCCGGCGCCGCCTCCGCCACGGGGACAACTTCGGGAGTGGCATCGCCGACCGGCGCCGGAGACGCTTCCGGCGTTTCCGCCGTCGGTTGTTCGCCCGGCTCGGTGCGCCCGTCGTCGGCGGAAACGGTCGGTGCGGATTCCGCGGACACAATTGCCGCCGGATTGATGTCGGGGTCCTGACTATAAGGTCTATCGTCGGCGGCCGCGCGCACGAGCGAATCGGCTTGGGCGAGGGTGGCTCTTACCTGGACTATCTCGCCTCGACCGATGTCGAGCGCCTTCGCGGCGTCTTCCGAGAGCAAAAGAAAGAGTCGGGGATCCGCAAGTCGTCCTACCACGGTCACCGTGGCGCGCCGACCGTTTTCGAGATTGACTACTTCGATCAATGTATTCTTCTGAAACGAGTTCGACGCGGCGAAATTGCCGGAGGCGGGAACCTCGCCGTACCGGCTCACCGTCGTACTTCCCGTCCACACCGACTGAGCGCCGAGCGGAAGCGCTATGACGAAAAAGCATGCCGCGAGAATCGGGCACACCTGCTTCAAACGCATGCGTTTCATTGGCAATCTCCAGATCGGCGCGTTGCGCGATGCTCGTCCGAAAACCACGGCGACCGCCGGGCACCTTCTGTTCAAAGGTTCCTCCCTATATAGTATCGGAGGAAACCGATCGATAGATAAATCGGAAAAACGGCCGATCTATCGGTCGCCGAATCTATCCTCCGAGCGCGGACAGCGCCGCGGCACGCCCGATCTCGACGCACAACGCCCTGGCGTCGGTTACGCGCGGATCAACGATGTCGGCGGTTACCACCACGCCGCGTGAAATCTCCCGATCGAGAATGATGTCGGTGAAGACGTAGGTCACGGAAACGGGAATCATCCGATCGTTCTCGGGGTCGGACAATCTGATTTCGAGCAGAAGCGACGCTCCTCCCGATTTCGCCACGCGAACCGGCACTCGCTCGGTGGCGAAGGGGGCTTCGAGGGGATCGGGAGCGGCGAGCCCGTAGTTGAAAATGATGTAGCCCTCTTCGAAAAAGACCGACAGAACGCCGTCCTCAACGGCCGCCGCCAGATCGATCCCGGCTATCTCGAAGAAGTGGGATCCTTCGGCCTCTGCGGTATAAAGCATGACCGTGTCGGACCACACAGAGACCGCGCCGTGCAGCAACAGCAACACGACAACCACGATGAAGCGGTTAAGACGTCGTTTCATAGTATCATTTCGGCCGCAAAGCGCACCATCTTGAACGGATGTGACGTACGTGCTACCGTTCGCTGCATCCGACGATGAGCGAAACACCCCGCACAAACGGTGGCAACACGATATCTCTCCTCGATCTTCTGACGGTGCTCGTTCGGCATCGTTGGTTTGTCGTCCTATCGACGTTCCTCGGCGCGCTCCTTATCGTGGCGTATTCGTTGTACTCGATCAAGGCGCCTCCGGACGCTCCGCTCAACTGGTTGCCCAACGTATACCGTCCGACGGTACAGGTTCGCCTGCAGGACACGCAGGGGCAGTCGCTCTCCTCCTTCCTGTCGAACAGCGATCTCGGCCTTCTCGCGAATCTCGCCGGCGGAGACATCGCAGGCCCTTCGAGCGCCGACCTCGCGCAAGAGCTTCTGGTGGGGAACACGATTCTCGATGCGCTGGCCGAGGAGTTCGATCTGGTTTCCCTGCTCGGCATTACCGAAAACCCGAAGTCGACAACACGGGAGTTTCTGCGATCCGCGTTCGATACGACGTTCGACTCCTCCACCGGTATTCTCACGATCGGATTCGTACATACCGATCCCGTTTTCGCGACCGCGGTGCTTAACAGCGCGCTCTCCAAACTCGAACAGCGGTTCGAATCGCTCACGTTGAGCAGCGTTACGGTAAAGAAAGAGATTCTCGAGCAGAGCATCGCCGACTACGGAAAGGAGTTGCGCGACGCCCAACAGCAATTGATCGATTTTCAGAAAACCTACGGCATCATCAGTATCGAGCTGCAGACAGAGTATCAGCTCGAAGCGGTCGCGCAGATCGACGCGCAGATTCTCGCCAAAAGATCCGAGCTGACGACGCTCGAGGCCACCCGCCGCGAAAACGACCCCGAAGTCCGGAGAATGCGGATGGAGCTCGCGACGCTCGAAGAGCGGCGCCAGATCCTGCTCGAGGGATCGACGACCGGCGAGACGCCGGTCAACATTCCCCAGTCCCAACTTCCCGAACTCTCCGCGCGTTATCTGAACCTTACGCGTGACCTCCAGATCATCCAAACGATCTACAGCGGACTCCGATCTCAGTACGAGTCGCTTAAAATAGAAGAAAAAGACACATCGAGCCGGTTTCAGATTATCGAACACGCCGAAGTTCCCGAGACCAAGTCGGGTCCCAGCCGAAGCAAGATCTGCATCATCGTAACGATGACGGTGTTTTTCCTCGCTGTTTTCATTTCGTTCGTCGCCGAATATTTCGACCGCGTAAAACGTGATCCGGTCGAATCCGCCAAGCTCGGCGCCATCAGGCGGATGCTCGGCCGTCCGGACCGTCCGGAATAGAGAGGAGCGGCCGGCGTTGCTCTACTATGCCATACAGGTGAAAACCGGCACCGAATCGAAATACCTGCGACTTGCAGGCCCCCGATTCTCAGGCGGCGAGGAACGGTTGCTGTGGCCGAGGCGTAAGCTGCGGATTCGTCGCAGGGGTCGATATCGGGACGTCGAGGCGTCGATCTTTCCCGGCTACATTTTCCTTGAAACCGATAAACTTTCCGCTTCGACGTATTGGATTCTACGCAGGACCAACGAATTTCTCCAATTCCTCCCGGGTAATCGGAGGATCGAACCGTTGGGCGGTCCCGACGAAGCGCTGCTCCGACACTTCCTGTCGTTCGGCGAGGTTTTGGAAAAGTCGAAGGTCTATTTTGACGAGAATAAACGCATACGCGTGTTGCAGGGCGCGTTGAAAGGACTCGAAGGTAGAATCGTCAAGGTCGATCGGAGAAAACGGCGCGCGAAAGTCGCGCTGGCGCTCTATGAAAACTCGTTTCTGATCGACTTCGGATTCGACGTCCTCGAACCGGCGGAAGTCAATGAGCGCAGCATCAAATAGGCGAATCTATATAGTAGGAGCGGGATTCTCCGGAAGAGAGATCGCCCGGGAAATTCGGAGCAAAGGCGTTTTCGGAACGGTCGTCGCGTATCTCGACGATGATCCGGGGCTGATCGGCGCCCGCCTCGACGATATCCCGATTCTCGGGCCGATCGATCGGATGGAGAGCCACCTGCGGCGTCTTCCCGCGGATGAGGTGATCATCGCGATACCCTCGGCGGACCGGCAGACCCTCAAGCGGATCTACTCGATTCTCGAGCGCGCCGACCTGCGAAAGATCCGGATCCTCCCGCGGATTTCGCAGATCATCGACGGCGCGCCGCATTTCATTCAAACACGCGACATAAACCCCCACGATTTCCTCGGTCGCAGCCCGGTGACCATCTCGTTGAGGAGGAGCCTGGCGTATCTGCGGGGCAGGCGCGTCCTCATCACCGGCGCAGGGGGAAGCATCGGAAGCGAGCTCGCCCGCCAGCTCCTCTCCGGGGGCGCGCATCGACTCTACCTGTTCGATCACGAGGAGAACAGTCTCTACGAAATAGAAAAGGAACTGCGGATCCTTCAGGACGCGGGTGTCGGCGAAGCCGCCTCGGTGGTTCCGGTGGTCGGTGAGCTCAAAGATCGCGATTTCATGGACTTCATCATCGGCCGGCTTCAAGCGGACGTCGTTTTTCACTGCGCCGCCTACAAACACGTCCCGATGCTCGAAGCGAATCCCGTTGAAGCGGTCAAAAACAACGTTTTCGGCACAAAGCATCTGGTCGACGCGGCGCTGAAACACGGCGTGTCGAGGCTCGTGCTTATCAGCACCGACAAGGCGGTCGACCCGGTCTGCGTCTACGGGGCATCGAAGATGCTTGCCGAGGAGATCGTTCTTCACGCATCGACCGATTCGACCGATTCGATGGTCGTGCGGTTCGGAAACGTTTTCGATTCGAGAGGAAGCATCGTTCCGCTGTTCAGGAAACAGATCGAGGCCGGTGGTCCGGTAACGATTACCGATCCGCGCGCGTCGCGGTACTTCATGACCCTTCCGGAGTCCGCTTCGCTGGTGCTCAAAGCCGGTGGGGTGGGAGAGGGAGGCACGCTCTATATTCTCGATATGGGCGAGCCTGTTCTGATTCGAGAGCTGGCCGAACAGATGATCAGGTTCTACGGGTACGAACCGGGTCGGGAGATAGCGATCGAGACGATCGGGTTGCGCCCCGGGGAAAAGCTCGAGGAGCGTCTTTTCTCCCCCGATGAACGGCCGGTTCCCACGCCCTACCCTCGCATCAACCGGTTGATACGTCGGCCGCGGTTCAACGGTGATCTCGCGAAGCTTCTCTCGGTCCTCGAACCGGTCTGTTTCTATCGGGCCGATCGAAGCACCATCTATCGCAACCGGCATGCGCTGCGAAAAACCCTCCACCGATTCATTCCGTCGGTCGAAGTCCCCGAACATGAGCCGGAGTACTGAGCTCCCGGGTCGCTTCATCCCGTTCGCCCGCCCGTCGATCGGTCCGGAAGAGGAATCCGCCGTCGTCGAGGTCCTGAGAAGCGGATGGCTGACCACCGGATCCCGATCCGCCGAGTTCGAAGCCCGGTTCGCCGAGTTCGTCGGCGCGTCGTATGCGATCGCTCTCAGCTCCGGGACCGCGGGACTGCATCTGGCGCTCGAAGCGATCGGCGTGTCGGAGGGAGATCGCGTGGTTACCACTCCGTATACGTTCACCGCGACCGCCGAAACGATTCGGTATCTCGGCGCCGACCCGCTCTTCGTCGACATCTGCGAAGAGTCGTACAATATCGATCCGTCTTCGGCGGCCGAGGCGGTGCGAGCGCACAATCCCCGCGGGATCGTGGTGGTCCACATCGCCGGCGAACCGTGCGACATGGACACGCTGACCGACATTTCCCGCAACTACGGAGTTGCTCTGATCGAAGACGCGGCCCACGCGTTTCCGAGCCTGACCTCGCGCGGCTATCTCGGAACCATCGGTGACGCCGGCGTCTTCTCCTTCTACGCGAACAAACCGATCACCACCGGAGAGGGCGGAATGGTCGTGACCGACGACGACCAACTAGCCGAACGTATCCGCATCATGCGGCTGCACGGGATCGATCGCAGCGTGTGGGACCGCTATCTCACCGCGCGACCGAAGTCGTGGGATTATGACGTCGTAGAGGCGGGGTACAAGTACAACCTCCCCGACGTCGCCGCGGCGATCGGCCTGGCGCAACTCGGCCGGGCGCGGTCGTTTCTCGAGCTACGGACCGCGGTCGCGAAGAGGTACACGGAAGCGTTCGCAGAACGCGATTACCTTATTCCTCCCCGTTCGACGCCCGGGCACGCGTGGCACCTCTATATTCTGCGGTTGCGACCCGAACGACTGCGAATCGGCAGAGACGAGTATATCGAACGTCTCGCCGAACTCGGCGTCGGCGTCTCGGTGCACTATAAGCCGCTCCACCACATGAGCTACTATCGAAAGCGATACGGACTCACTCCCGGGAGTTTTCCCCGGGCGACCGATCGATTCGAGAACGTGATGAGTCTGCCGATCTATCCGGACCTCGACGCGGAATCGGTCGATCGAGTCGTGGAGGCGGTGCTCGCGATCGGGGACGCTTCGTATTGCGGACGACGTACCACATGAGAGAGAGAGGAGTATATCTCGACGAGATAATCGACGAGAGTTTTTTCCATGCCGTGGTCGTTCGCTCGACGATTCGCCGCGGAACCATTACCGGGATGCACGTTCCGCATTTTCCGAAAGAGTACGCGGTGATTCGAGCCGAAGACCTCCCGGGCTTGCGCGAGATAGACGTCGCGGGAACGGCCGTTCCGGTGCTTACATCGAGAGCCGTTTCATACCGCGGGCAGCCGATAGCGTTGATCGTCGGTCCGTCGGTCCGGAGTTGCGTCGAACTGCGTCGGCAGATCCAAATAGGCTACGATCGTCTTGATCCGGTCGTGCTCGACGAACGTACCCACGGGCGGGGAGGCGCGCGGTATGCGCGGGAAATCGAAAACGGCGAGATCGAGGAGGCATTCGAATCGGCGCTGCAGATCACCGAAGGCGAGTATCGGCTTATCCCGCATCGTTCGAGGGCAATCGAGCCCGTCGGCGCGGCGGCGCGGGTCGGTCCCGACAGTGTTGAAGTGTGGGCGCCGACGCGGTGGCTCTTTCACGTTCGTTCGGCGGTAGCGTCGGTGCTCGGTCGACCTGCGGAGTCGGTCGTCGTCACGCTCTGTTCGATCGACGCGGCGTTCGACGGATTCGTATGGCGTCCGTCGATCCTTGCCGCTCAGGCCGCCGCGGCGGCCGCGTGCACGGGGCGTCCGATCCGTTTGGTTCCCGATCCCGGGGAGGACGACTCGGCGCCGAGCGGCCCCGGCGCCGTTATCCGGTACAAATCGGCGCTCGACCGCGATGGAAACT
>JAJRYZ010000321.1 GCA_024275515.1 Spirochaetota bacterium | reverse complement strand
CGTGGGTCGCGTGGGTCGCGTGGGTCGCGTGGGTCGCGTGGGTCGCGTGGGTCGCGTGGGTCGCGTGGGTCGCGTGGGTCGCGTGGGTCGCGTGGGTCGCGTGGGTGCGGCGCGGGCGATTCGATCTTCTCAACGCCGATCGTACGTGACGGTGCGATCGGCGTTGAGGTCGAATCATTCGGACAAAGCTGATACGATTCGCACCCGTCGGGAACGTTTACGACTTATCGGAGGAGCCAAGCGGTGTCAAACGAATCGAAACGAAGAAAAGTATGCACAATGTCGGAACTCTCGTCGGTTACCGGGCCTCCGGGTGTGCATCGAACGACGTTGGCGTATAACGAGCAAACGATGCTGTGCCGTTTCATCATGGACGCAGGCGCGGAGATCCCGCTTCACGATCACGAAGCTGCGCAAAACGGTTACCTAATCTCGGGCAAGGTAGAGTTTCGAACCGGAGACGGCAAGAGTTTTGTCGCCGAGGCGGGGAGCGGATACGCATTCGACCCGTGGGAAAAGCACGGCGCACGCGTGCTTGAAACCGCCGAAGTGATCGAGTGTTTCGCTCCCATGCGGGTCGAGTACGTCGACAACTGATCGCCTCGGGCGCCGGTCTACTCGGGCGTGTAACGATAACGGTAGACCGACGAGATCCAGTCGGGCGCCGAGCGACGGTCGGCCGTTCTCGACATATAGATCTCCAGATCGAGCGACTCGCGGTCTTCGACGAGGTAGAAGTTCGAAAGCGAAAGCGACTCGGGCTCGCCGGGCGCCCGGTCGTCGACGACCCTCATCGTTTCGCGGATGATTCCCGGTCTCTCCTCGTCGACGACCGCTATGCAGAGAGGATACCTGGGGTTGTTGCCCGACGGCGGGTCTTCGCACACGTTGCCTATCCAGTAGAGCAGGCCGTTCCTGTTCGACCTGATGAATCGGTGGATGCTTGACGGGGAGTAGAAACGATCTCCGTTCGAGTAGCGAAACTCCTCCACCGGCGCGAGAGTCCGGCCCGCATCTTCGCTCCACGTGAACCACTTTCGCCCTTCGGTATGTTCGGTGTCGCTGCCTCGACACACGATGAGGACTCTTCCGTCGGCGAGCACCGCGGCGTCGGGCTCGAGAAGCCCCCGCGACGAGATCTCCGGGCTTACGAATCGACGGTTCGACGACAACCACCTTCCGTCGGGTTCGCGGCGCATGAGGACGATCCCGCCGTTGGTGAGACCGTAGCACGCGTCATAGGGACGGCATACCATCGGGTGGTACACCAGCCCGCCGGCGCCGAAACAGACGCTCTGTCCGCGGTAGGCGCGGTTGTAAAACAGGAACGCCTCGTCGAACGGGTGATCCGAATCGTGCTCCGGAGACTCTTCATAGTGCAGCTCAAGCGGCGGACCGTCGTTTTCCTGAATGAACACGTGATCGTGAAAAGGATGCTCGTGGGTGGCCCAGTCGAACGTGTACAGCTCATTCCCGGGCCATATCCGTTTCATGACCGCCCGGTAACAGACGCCCGAAATCGGATCGAGGAACGGTGCTCCCGGATAGGTGGCGATCCCGCCCCCGGCGAGTTGCACGTTGACTCCGGCAAGCGGCTCGGGCGCGCTCCACGTGCGCCCGTTGTCGGGCGAGCGTCGCACCTGCCAATTCTGATAGTTATCCGACGAGGAACTCGTCCTGAGGATCTCCTCACGAGTGAGATCGGCGTCGACGTATCCAACGCCGCCCAACAGCCGCGCTTCTTCCGCACCGTCGGACTCGATATAGAGCTCGCGCTCGAGCAAGAAACTACCCTCCCGCAAGCCGGCTGCAGGCGTCGAGAATTCGCGAGCGTACGATGCGGTCTTCCTCCTTGCCGTCGGGGGCGAGACCGCAGACCTCATCGAGAATCCTCTCCACCGCGTCGCCGTACCTGCGGACGAACTCGGCATCGGGCGGAAAAAGCCTGCCGTGTTCGTCGACGCTGCGAAACTGCATCGCCGACGCGGCCACCTCCGCCACCCGGTCGAACGATACCCCGTGACCGGCCGCAAGCAGCGCCGCCCCGATGATCCGATCGTCGCGCCCCAGCTTTCTCGGAACATCCCGCCCCACTCGGAAAATCGTGTCCTTAAGCGACCGGTTGGAGAAGCGGCATAACAGGTCGTCGATATGATCGTCCAGCTCACCACGCGAAAGGTCGACGGTGTACTCGGCGTGCAGCGCCTCCGCGGACTGGCGCATTGCCTCGCGCGCGGCGTCGCGAATCGATGAGTCGGCGAGCGCCTCGTACACATAAACCGCATCGGGGTGCCTGCGAAACCCGAAATAGGCGACGGCGGCGTGGCCCAGGTTGTGAATAAAGAGCTTTCTGTCCACGTACGCCTGAATCGACTGCACCGGTTTGAGAGAATCGACGGCGGGAAGTTCGCGGCGAAAAGCGCCGGCGTCGACGATGAGCGTATTGTACGGCTCGGCGAAAACCCACAGCGGATCGACGGCCCGATCCTCGTCGGTCATGAGCGGCACCATTTTCCCGATGCTCGTCTCAACGAGTCCGACCGACTCCGAAAGGTACCGACGCACCTCGGGCGCGTCGGCGGCGAGGCTCTCCACGAGCGCGCGCCTCAAACGATCGGCCGCGTCGCGTATGTTTTCGGCGAGGATGACGTCGATAGGCGCCGCGCCCGATTCCGCACGTCCCCGAAGCCCCGCCGCGAGCACCGGCGCGACCCGCGGCAGCGCCGCCATCCCGACAGATGTCGCGGCGATTTCGGCGTCGAGCAGCTCCACAGCGACCGCTTCGACGTCACGTCCGTCGACCGCTCTTACGCCTGTGACTTCGATGACCTCGTCGTGCCCGTCGTTGTGTTTGATGATCACGCGATAGGCGCCGCGTTCGTTAAGCGCTTCGACGAGTCTTTGATCGACGTCGACAAATACGACCTCGTATCCGGCGCTCGCGAAACGCTCCCCGATAAACGAGCGGCCGATATTCCCGGCGCCGAACAACACGAGTTTTTTCACAGCGACGCCTCATAACGCTCGCGGATCGAAGCGATGCGGTCGAATTTCTCTCCGGGGCGGTCTTCGATGTAGGTTCCCCCCATGTAGTAGCAGGCGAAGTCGCCCGCGGCGACTCCCCAGGTGCACGCCTCACGGAGATCGAGCCGTGTTGCACCCGATTGAAGCTGCGACGCGAGTGAAAAGAGCACCGCGCCCGCGAAATTATCGCCGCACCCGGTGGTGTCCCACCGTGCATCACCGCGCTCGGTGATATTGGTGCTCGATATCGGTACGGCGATGTCGAGCGGTACGAACTTGGGCGGCCGCGCATGGATCCGGACCGTATCGGTCCCCGATGTCACGATCAACGCGCCGGCGCCGCGCCGCGCCAACTCTTCGAGCGCCTCCTCGATCGACTCTTTCCCGCTGAGCCTCCGGGCCTCTTCGGAGTCTGCGATGAGAAGATCGAGCAGGCGATAGCTTTCGTTGCTTTCGCCGAGCGGCCAGTGATGTTCGGGATCGCGTTTCTCCGCGGGAAAGTCGTAAACGGTCGCGACAACGCTCAGTCGTCGCGGATGCGCCGCGCGCTCGAGCAACGCGGTCAGCGCTTCGTGGATCGGGGGCACAAGAGCCGTTCCGCCGAAGAGCCTTATGTCGGCCTCGAAAAAGCCGGCGTCGAGTCGCTCGGGCGTCATTCGCCGGCTGGACCCGATGTTGTTGAGGAAGGTGCGCTCGCCTGAGCCTCCGTGATAGGTGGGGTCGGACAGTACCAGCGTGTAAGGCGCGGCGCCGTCGACTTCGGCAAGTTTCGAACAGTCGACCGGAGTCCGATCGAGAATCGACCGGATCTTTCGACCGGCCTCGTCGTTCCCGTTCGCCGCGTAGAATCGGACCCGCGTGTGACGGCCGACAAGCATCTGCGCAGCGGTGATCAACGCAACGGCGGTAGGTCCGCCAAGGTTGACCGACGAAGGTTTGCGGTCGCCGACGATCCGTGACATCGCGTATTCGACCGAGACGCCCGCGAAAGACTCGAAGTCCTCGGTCAGAACGAGCTTGCCCGGTTCAAGCCCGCCGTCCCCGGGAACCCGCGACCGGTAAGCGCGGAATGCGGGCCCGTCGAAGTCGACTCCGTCGTACAGATAGTCGGCGATGGCGCTTCCGACGCCGGCGATTTCAATCGGCTTCATAGGCGTGCGTTACAGATAGCGAGCGTAGTCGATGGCCAGCAGATGGAGCGGTGGGGCGTCCTCTTCGATACCGGGAAAACGCCCGAGCTCTTCGTGAAACCGGTTGTCGGTCGCGTCGTCGTTGACCGAACTCACCTCTCCGACGAGAACGGCGCCGTGGCCGGGCTCGCCGTAGAACCGGTGATAGACTCGCGGATCGATACAGATGCTCTCTCCCGGTTTAAGCACCACCTTCCCCCCGGCCTCTACCGTGCGCGGGACGGCGTCGATTCCGACCGTAACGTCCTCGTCGGAGAACTCTTCATCCGCCGTCGATCGGCACAGCTCGAGCACGAGATTACCACCCCCGCGGTTGACAATATCTTCGCGCTTCGTCCAGTGAAAGTGGAACGGGGTTTCCTGCAGCTCCTCGACGATCATGATTTTCTCCGCGTAGTTCTTACCGGAACCGCCCGGCTTGCCGTTTCGAAGAGTAAAGAGAGTGAGTCCGCGTCGATGGAAGTCTTCGCCGCCGAACGGAGTCACGTCCCACCCGAGCATCGTCTCGACGATCTCCGAACAGAGCTTTCGTTTTCCTTTCCAGTCATCCGGCTTCCAGAACGCCCATTCAGGAAGATAGAAGTGGTGCGAGGCGAAGAACACCTTCGCCTCATCGAGTATCCGGTTGATCTCACTTCTTTTCACGGTCGCCCCCTCGTTCTCTTTACTCTTCAAAGGTACTACGCATCGGGCCGCGACGGGAAATACATGTTGTCGACATACGCGGTTTGAAACGCGACGGACGAAGATAGCTCGATATAACGCGCGCCTTCGGCGATGCGGTCGCATTCGGCGAGACACTTCTCGGACATAAGCGACATGATCGCCCCGGTTCCCGCCGCGTTTCCGATAACCTGCACCTTTTCCGCGAGCGTGGCGGGGATGAGCCCGATCCGAATCGCGTTGTCCTTGTCGATAAAGCTCCCGAATCCGCCGGCGAGGTAGATGACGTCGATCTCCTCGGTTGAGCGGCCCGACTCTCCGATCAACGTTTCGATTCCGGCGGCGATCGACGCCTTCGCCAACTGCACCTCACGGAGATCCTTTTGCCCGAGGGTGATCGGTTCGCCGCTCTCGGTCTCGTGCGCGCCCGCGAGCACGACCGCCGGTTGGTCGTCGACGGTTGTCGTTATGTCGCCGAATCTCTCTTTCGCCGCTTCGCCGTCGGCGAGGAGACGCCCGGTCTCATCGATCAGACCCGCGTCGAGCAGCATCGCGACCGCGTCGATGATCCCCGATCCGCAAATACCCACCGCCCGCGCGTTCGATATCGTCGTGTACTCGATTTCGGACCGTTCGAACCGCACGGTGTTGATCGCGCCGGAGATGCCTCCGACGCCGTGTCGTATGGTGGCGCCCTCGAAAGCCGGCCCCGCCGCGGTCGAACAGCACAGGATTTCGTTCCTGTTTCCCAGCACGATTTCGCCGTTGGTTCCGATGTCGATGAGCAAACTCAACGCCTCTCCGAAAAAGAGCCCGCTCGCGAGGATCGCCGAGACGATGTCGGCGCCGACGTACCCGGAAATACTCGGAAGAAGATACGCGCTCCCACCCTTTGGAATACCGAAACCGAGATCTTCGGCGAGGAAGGTCATTCGCTTTTTCGCAACCGGGACAAACGGTACGGTGGCGATGTTTCCCGGCGGAAGCCCGGCGGCCAGGTGCATCATCGTCGTATTCCCCGCGAGAGCGATGCTGTAGATGTTTTCCACGCCGATGTCGTTGCGCTCGGCCAGATCCCAGATCATGCTGTTGATCTGGTTGATGATTCGCTTGCGGAGCAGATCGAGCCCTTCGGAGTGCTGCAGCGTGTAATTGATTCGGGAAATGACGTCCTGCCCGTGCGATTTCTGCGCGTTCAATCCCGAGGTGACGTCGACTCGTTCTCCGGTCGACAGGTCGATCAGATACGCGACAACCGTTGTTGTCCCGATATCGACGGCGACCCCGTAATTGGCGCGTCGGGTGTCTCCCTGCTCGACGGTAATGATATAGTTTCTGTCGTGAACGGCGGTTACCCGGTAATCGCTCGATCTGAGAATCGTCGGAAGCTTGATAAGCTCTTTAAGCGGGATGTCGAAATGTCCGCCGAGAGCGTCCTGGAGCCGTTGGAAATCGTCACGCTGATCGTCGAGACTCGGGACTTCGAGCTCGACCGGTGTTTTGCGGACGTTGGGCAGCAGCGGCGTGTGATAGTCGACGCCCTGCACCATGATATGCGCACCTGAGTTCTCCCGAATCTCGATTTCCACGTCGCCGCCTATCTTCGTAAGACAGGCGAGCCGCACGCCGTGTTCGATTTCCCGTTCGGAGAGGAGCTTCCGCTCCTGAT
>JAJRYZ010000320.1 GCA_024275515.1 Spirochaetota bacterium | reverse complement strand
TTACCGACGCCTACGGTATTATCAAGATCATCGCGACCGAGATCGACTATCTCAATATCGGAATGAAGCTGATCGTGAATCGGGTCAAGTCGGTGACGGAGGGCAGACGCGTCGCGGAGCGAGTGATCAGCATCGCCGGGCAATTCCTCAACATGAAAATCGACTACCTCGGCTACGTGTACGACGACCCTTCGGTGCAGCAGGCGGTGCTGCGACAGAAGCCCTTTCTGGTGGCAAGTCCGCAAAGCAAGGCCGCGATCTGCGTCAGGCACATCGTCGGCAGGCTCGAGAAGGTCGAGTTCAAGGAAGGCGCCGGGCTCGGTCGTTTCCTGCGTAAACTGATGGGGAAACTGTGAAGCGGCCGGTCCGTCGCGTCGGATTTCGAGTCGGTCTGTCAAGCTTGACGACGGGTAACTTTTACCATACCCTAGATTTAGGTGCGTATGGACATTGACTGGAGGGCGCCCGCCGTTGCCGGGGTCGTGGCGTTCTTTCTCGCGGCATTGACCGGCCTTATCGCGGGTGTCGGGTTCGGCGCGATAGTCGGACGGTCGCTACTCGGCGCCGTAGTTTTCGGCGCGCTGGGACTCGGCGGCGATATGCTTGCGCGCAAATACCTCCCCGAGCTTTACGCTTCGCCCGCCGGCGCCGACGATGAGCGGGAGGATGTGGAGGCTTCGGATGAGGAAGGGGGCGCGGTAGACATCACGATCGAAGAGGAGAATCCTCACGTGCACGACGACGCCGATGTGGTCTCTGATCGTGTCGACGCGCCTGAACCGGCGATCGTCGACGCGGTGAACCGGGCGTCGGAGGTCGAGGAGTTGGAGGCCGCGTCGGCGCCTCCGCCGGACGACGGTTCGGATCTCCCGTCGTTTGATTCGATCGAGCGGAGTTTTCAGCCTCCCGACGACGGGGAAGAGGAGGAAGAGGACCATACGGCGGCAGCTTCCCCCGGCGTCTCGGCCGGGATCGACGTCTTGGGGCAGGAAGAAGACCCGGAGACCGTCGCCCGTGCCGTGCGAACGCTTCTGCAGCGTGATCATGAAGGATAGTGCATGGCTGAAAAGCTCTACGATAATCTGACCGAGGATCAGCTTTGGAGTGAGTACTCCGAAACGCGCGACCCGCGTATCCGCGATATTTTCGTCAAACAGTATGCTCCGCTGGTGAAGTATGTCGCCGGCAAGGTCGCCATCGGGATGCCGCACAACGTCGAGTTTGACGATCTTGTCGGGTTCGGAGTGTTTGGGCTGTTCGACGCGATTGAGAAGTACGACCCGGACAAGCACGTCAAATTCAAGACGTACGCGGTGACGCGCATTCGTGGCGCGATTTTCGACGAGCTTCGGTCGATCGACTGGGTGCCGCGATCGGTCCGGCAGAAAGCGCGGGAAGTGGAGGAAGCGGTGCGGAAGCTGGAGACGTCGATAGGTCGTGCGGCGACCGATCGGGAGATCGACGGAGAGCTCAATATGAGTCTCGACGAGTTCCAAAAGCTCATGGTCAAGATCAGCGGCACGAGCGTGTTGTCTTTAAACGATGTCTGGTACACGGGGGAAGACAGCGACAAGGTTTCCATCGTGGAAAGCATAGAGTCGCCGCAGAGTCTCAACCCCGACACGATCGTCGAAAAAGAGGAGATCAAGCGAGTCATCATCGAGGCGATTCACGAGCTTCCCGACAAAGAGAAAAAGGTGCTCGTGCTCTATTATTACGAGGATCTGACGCTGAAAGAGATCGGAAAGGTCCTCGATGTTACCGAATCGAGAATTTCCCAACTGCATACGAAGGCGATCATGAGGTTGCGGGCGAAACTAACGAATATAAAAAAAGGAATCATGTAGGATGGTCACACTGCAGGAGTTGCGCTCTTTTATGCGGGAACAAGCGGCTCAGGATCGGAACCGCCGGTCGATCCAAATCACCGCGGAGAGCATCGAAGCCGCTCTGAAAGAGGCGTCGATCGAGCTGAACTTGCCGGTAAAGCGGTTGGCGTACGAACTACTCGAGAAAGGCTCCCGCGGCATCCTCGGAATGAACCGCAAGAACTATATTCTCATCGTGTATGAGGCCGACGAGGAAGCGGAGGAAGATCTTTCCGGCGGCGACGAAATCGACTTCGACGCCATCGGAGTCGTCGAGGAGGCGGTCGAGAATTCGGACGGCGAAGCGATCGTCAGGTTGACCGGCGACGGAGTGCTGTTGAAGGTCACACCGCCGGTCGGGCACGGGAAGCGGGCGACCGAGCAGACGGCGCTCGACGCTCTCAGACGGCGCGGGATTACGGACGTCAATCGGGAGTTGGTCGCGAGCGTCGTGCGGGAGGCCGACGGGGAGTATATCAAGATCGGGGAGTTTTCCTACAACCCCGCGAACGACAGCGTCATGTCGGTTGATATCGTCGATCATGAGATGAAGGCGACGATGGTCGTTCAGCCGCCCGGTCCCGGCGGGATCGATCAGACTTTCGATTCGATGCTGGCATTTCTCAAAAGCAACAACGTTATCCACGGGATCGACGAGCGGCAGCTGCTCGAGTTCGAGGACTATCCCCGATACGGCGAACCGATCGTCGTCGCGACCGGGACTCCGCCGAAGGACGGCAAGGACGCGCGAATCGTATACACCTTCGACACCAACCGCACCACCATCAAGCTCAAGGAGAAGAACGGGCGCGTCGATTTTCGCGAGATGAACCTGGTGCAGAACATCGTCGAAG
>JAJRYZ010000319.1 GCA_024275515.1 Spirochaetota bacterium | reverse complement strand
GAAGGGCCGCTCTCCGTCCAACGACCGACTCCGTCGCCCGAGAACACGCCGCGATCGGTTCCGACGACGATCCGCTCGCCGTCGCGGCACAGGCTGAGCGCGGTGCGGTCGTCGATTCCGTATCCGGCGGGATCCCACGCTTCGCCGTCTCGACTTTTCCACACGCCGCGGCCGTCGGTTCCCGCGTAGTACGTTCCGCCGGCTTCGATCAGTGCGCGGACCGGTGTGCCCGCAAGCGACGTTCTACTCCACCTCGCACCGCAGTCGTACGCGATGAGCACGCCGCCTTCGGCGCCGACCAGAAAGTCTTTCCCGTCGCGCAGACGAAGAAGGACGTTGGTGAATCGTTCGTTGACGCGTAAGGCGCCGGACCGGAACGTCCAACGGACCGCGTTGTGCCGGCCGCGCGCGCCGACCGCTACCCCGTACGGGCATCCGGCGATAACGCGGGGAAACCCGTCGTCGTCGGCAAACGCGGCCAGGGTGAGAACTTCCGTCAGCGTCTCATCGTGCAGCTGCTTCCACGCGCCCGCCGACGGATCGATTTCCCACATGCCGCAGGTCACCCCTGCCACGAGGCGTTCGTCCGTCCGCAGAAGCGCGGTCGTAAAATAGTCGAACGCTCCGATGCGGCGCCACGTCCCTGAGGGCGAACCGACGAACACGCCGTTGGCGCCCACGATCCACGATGTTTCGATGCTCGTATTCATGCAGGGCGCATTCTACCCGAAGCCGGTAGGCGTTGGTAGTGTTCGGATCACCCGACGGCGACCTCGCCGATCATCGGTCCCCGCACGACGGACCAACTCGTCGACGATCTCGGCGCGCTCGATGTCGAGGTGACCGATGAAGATCGTGCCGCGGTCGACGCGATCGTTCCGCCCGGCCAGACGCGCGCTCCGTTCTACCGCGCCGACTTCGGTCCGCATCGATACAGGATCTGAGCGCCTTACAATCGCCAGCCGCGCTGTCCGAGGAGTCCCCGATCCGCAGGAATCTCGACTGCGCGATCGGGGAGTCCCACGTACCTGTCGCCGTCCACCCACTCGAGGTCGACACCGTACAGCTCGTCGAGCAGCTTCCGTCGAAGCGACTCGCGAACATCGGCGGTCGACGCGTCGTCGCTCAAGTCGCGCATTTCGTTCGGATCGTCGATCATGTCGAACAGCTGAAAACGATTCCCGACCGGATACCAAATGAGTTTGTAGCGCTCGTCGCGGACCATCCGCATCGCCCGACCGTCCTCGTGATGCTCGCAATAGAGAGTCTCGCGGCGCCGGTCTGCGAGAAGCGAATACCCTTCGACGGTCTCGGGAGTGTCGACACCGCAGGCATCAAGCAGCGTGGGCATGATGTCGCGAAGCGCCGCGAGCCGTGTATCCACCCTCGCCGGTTCGGCGCGATCGGCCGGCGGAACGACGATGAGCGGTACTTTCGCCGACGATTCGAGCATCGGAGGTTTCGCCCATTGGCGATGATTTCCCAGCATGTCGCCGTGATCGGCGGTAAACACGATCCAGGTCGAATCGAGAAGGCCTTCTTCCCGCAGGGTACCGATGAGCAATCGAATCTGGTGATCGATGTAGGTGCATTGCGCATAGAAACCCATTCGCGCCATCGCGATCTTTTCAACCGAGTCGAAAGTCAACCATGAGACGGCGCGCTTTTTCAGCGCGTACGGCATGTCCTCGAAATCCTGCGCCCATTCACCGATAAAAGGCTCGTCGACGCCGAGGTGGTAGTACATGTCGAGATAGTCGCGCGGCGGGGTAATCGGCGGATGAGGAGCGGCGTACGAGCAGTACCAGAACCCGGGCCTGTCCGGATCGCGTCGCTGGATCGCCCGGCACATCTGTCGCGTGGTCCAGTAGGTCTGGTGGTGGCGCTCGGGCAGATGCCACGGCCTGACCGTGTAGTCGTTGTTCCCCATCGCGTGCGTAAGCTCTTCGCCGGTGAACCCTGCGTCGGCCAGATGAATCTCGTAGTCGTCACGGAAGAGTCCGAGATGGTGTCGCCCCTCTTCGTTGAGGATGACTTCGTCGAACCCGATGCGACTACGTTGAGGGTACACATGAAGCTTCCCGACCGCGTAGGTCTGATAACCGACCGAGCCAAGCACGGCGGGGAGCGTCGGGAGGTCGGGGGGCATCCGAAGCCGCTCGTTGAAAACTCTGTCGCCGTGACGTTTCGCGGAGGTTCCGGTCATCAGCGCACGACGCGCCGGAATACAGGTCGGCGTCGTAGTGTACGCGTTCGCGAACCGAATTCCCTGTTCGCACAGCCTGTCGAGCGTCGGCGTCAGTATGCGTTCATGCCCTGCGGCGCCGAGAAGACCTCCGGACCAGTGATCCGTGCATATCATCAACACGTTCGGCCGTTCGTTCATTTCCGTTTCTCCCTCTTTTTCGAACCGTTGTTCGACGGCTTGGTCGTTGCGGATCGGCCGTTCGCCTTTTTGGGGGATTTCACGAACTTCGCCGATTTGAGTTGCTTCGTCGTCAATCTGACGCCTTGAGCCCGGACGCTCTTTACCAGATACTCGCCCACGGGAAACGACTCTTCAAGCACTTTGAGCCGGGGTTTCGGTTTGTAGCTCAAAACGACGTCGACGTCGCTCTTCGTCGTCAACTTGATCACGGTGCAGTTCTCGGGAACGATCGAATAGCTCTTGCCGAGTATGTATTTTTCGACGGTGCATCGTTTGAGATAGACGTGCTTGGTTTCGTCGTCGCGGTAGACAATAGAAAAAACCGTCTTCGCGAGGTTTTCTCTCTAGGCAAGGATACACGCGTGCAGCCCCTTATCAACGAACAGCTTCTGCGGTGCGTCGATTACCGAATACACGCCGCTTGTGCGGATAACAAGCACGCGGTCGTACGAAGAGACGTCGAAAAGCTTGCTTCCGCTCTTCAGCTCATAGCCGAGGTAACCTGTGCCGCCGTCGTAACGAAGCTCCAGATTCCGCTGCGCGGCCTCGCGCGCGTCGGTCTTCTCGAAGGATATGAGCTCGGTTTTGCGAACGGCGCCGATGTGCTCTTCCGCGATCTCGTCGAGAAATCCGATCGCGTAGTCGGTGAGGTTTTTCAGATGGTGCGTGATCACTTTGAGGCGCGCCTCGATTTCCGCCATCTCATTCTTGACCTTATCGATGTCGTAGCGCGAGATCCGACGAATCGGTATCCGGAGCAGCCGCTCCACGTCCTCTGCGGTCACCTCGCGTTTGATCTGCGCGGCAAACGGTCTGAAGCCGTCGATGACCACCGCGGTAATCGCCTCCTGCGTCGTCTGTTCCTCGATTTCCTTGTAGAGTCGCTCTTCGATAAAAATGCGCTCGAGCGTGCGCGCGTGGAGCCTGTCGCGCAGATGTCCCCGTTCGATCTCGAGCTCTTTTTTGAGAATAGCGACGAGCCGTTCCGCGTGATACGCGATAACGTCCGAGACGGTCATCAAAACGGGTCGATTGTCCCGGATAACCAGCAGATTGACCGATATCGACTGCTCGCAGTCGGTAAAGGCGTAGAGCGCGTCGAGCACGTCGTGCGCATACACGTTGCGCGGCAGTTTGATTTCGATTTCCACCTCGTCCGTGGTGTAGTCGTTGATTTCGGCGACCTTCACTTTTCCTTTTCGGGTGGCGGCCTCGATCGACGCGATAAGACTGTCGGTGGTTGAACCGTAGGGGAGATCGCGTACGATGATCCGCTTCGTATCCTTCGTGTCGAGCCTGGCTCTGACGAGTATCTTGCCCATTCCGTCTTCGTACTCGGACACGTCGACGAGCCCGCCGGTGGGAAAGTCCGGATACAGCTCATAACGCCGGCCCCGCAGACGCGCTTTTACCGCTTCGACGACTTCGATCACATTGTGCGGCAGGATCTTGGTCGACATGCCGACCGCGATTCCTTCGGCGCCCTGGACGAGCAGCACGGGAATCTTCGCCGGAAAAGTCACCGGCTCGGAGTTTCTCCCGTCGTAAGAATCGACATACTCGGTCAGCTCGGGGTTATGGAGAATCCGTCGCGCAAAGGGCGCGATGCGGCATTCGATATACCGCGCGGCCGACGGCTCGTCGCCGGTATAGAGGTTCCCGAAATTCCCCTGTTTTTCGATAAACAGATCTTTGTTCGCGAGCACCACAAGAGCCGAGTAGATCGACTGATCGCCGTGAGGATGGTACTTCATGCAATGGCCGACGACATTGGCCACTTTGTGGAACTTCCCGTCGTCCATTTCCATAAGCGAATGAAGAATGCGCCGCTGGACGGGTTTGAGCCCGTCGTCGATGTGCGGTATCGCTCTGTCCTTTATGACGTACGACGCGTATTCGAGAAAGTTCGTATTGAACAGCGTTCGCACGTAGGCCATCAGATCAAATTCTCCATGATAAAATCCCGTCGGTCGGGGGTGTTCTTGCCCATGTAGAACTCCAGCGTCCCCGGCACGTCCTTGACCGATTTGATGTTCGCGCGGACGAGTCGCATCTCTTCGCCGATGAATTGCCCGAACTCCGAGGGGCTGATTTCCCCGAGTCCCTTGAATCTCGTCACTTCGGCGCCCGAAATCTCTTCGACGGCGCGGTCGCGCTCTTTGATACTGTAACAGTACCGGGTCGTTTTCTTGTTACGGACTCGGAACAGCGGGGTTTCGAGAATATAGACCCGCCCGGCGACCACTAGTTCCTCGAAGTAGTTGAGGAAAAACGTCAATAGCAGATTTCTGATGTGAAACCCGTCGTAGTCGGCGTCGGTCGCGATCACGATGCGCGCGTATCTCAGGTTTTCGATGTCGTTTTCGATTCCGAGCGCCATCATCATATTGAACAACTATTCGTTTCTGTAGATCGACGCGCGACTCCGGGAGAAAGTGTTTTGCGGCTTGCCGCGGAGCGAGAAGATCGCCTGCGTGTAGACGTCTCTGGCCGAAACCATCGACCCGGAAGCCGATTGGCCCTCTGTAATAAAGATCGTCGAGTTCTCTCCTTTCGACCCGTCGGTCAGATGGTACTTACAGTCCTTGAGATTGGGGATCTTGAGAGCGATCTTCCGGGCCGCTTCGCGCGCCTCCTTCTTGACCGCGTTGAGCTCTTTTCGCAGCTTCTCGTTCTTCTCCACCTTTTCGCGCAGCTTTCGCGCCGTCGCGCCGTTCCTGTGCAGATGGTCGACGACGGCGGAACGTACCTCGTTGACGATCCAGCCGCGTATCTCGGTGTTGCCGAGCTTGTTTTTGGTTTGACTCTCGAAGACCGGGTTCTGAAGCTTGATCGAGATCGCGCCTGCGATCCCCTCCCGCACATCGGCGCCGGAGTAGTTTCTGGAGAAAAACTCGTTGACGCCTTTCAAAAGTCCCTCTCGGAAAGCGCTCAGATGAGTTCCGCCGTCGGAGGTATATTGACCGTTCACAAACGAGAAATACGTTTCGCCGTAGTTGTTGGTGTGCGTAAAAGAAAACTCGATCCGCTTCGCCTTGCGATACGCGATATCGTAGACCGTGTCGTCCCCCACCTCTGCGTGCAACAGATCGTACAGACCGTTGCGGGAGACGAACTTTTTGGTTCCGAACGTCAAGGTCAGCCCGCTGTTCAGATAGGCGTAGTTCCACAGCCGTTGTTCGACGTACTCCTCTTCAAATTCGTAGTCGCCGAAAATCTCCGGATCGGGTTCGAACTCGACGAACGTCCCGTCGGGTTCTTTCGAGCTGCGCCCCGTTTTTTGCTTCTCCAGTTTCCCGCGGCCGAACACGGCTTCCGCGTATCTGCTTCCGCGTATCGAGACGACTCGGAAGTGTTCCGAAAGGGCGTTTACCGCTTTGGTTCCGACGCCGTTCAGACCTACGCTGAACTGAAAAACCTCGTCGTTGTACTTTGCGCCGGTGTTAATGATCGAAACGCATTCGACGACTTTTCCCAACGGGATGCCGCGACCGAAGTCGCGAACCCGAACCCGGTTCTTTCGGATATCGACCGAAA
Organism: Spirochaetota bacterium; assembly: GCA_024275515.1. Classification (GTDB taxonomy): domain Bacteria; phylum Spirochaetota; class Spirochaetia; order ARS1246; family ARS1246; genus JAJRYZ01. The sequence continues at coordinate 8,454 of JAJRYZ010000319.1, read as the reverse complement.
TCTTATTTCCATATCCCATTATAAATTCATCGACCGCGTTATCGATGACCTCTTTCAACAGAACATAAATGCCGTCGTCGATATTGCTTCCGTCCCCGAGGCGGCCGATGTACATGCCGGTGCGCAGGCGTATATGCTCAAGCGAGCTTAACGTTTTGATTTTGCTTTCGTCGTAGATTGCCGTGCTCTTTTTGGCCAACATTCCCCTCCCAAGGACCTACGGCATTGTATGAGATACGCGATTCCCCCGTCAACGCGGGAGTCTTGCACACGCCCCGGCGACAACGCTGGTCGAAACGGATATACTCGCACCGTCATGAGAACCGTGAAGCTCTTTCTTATGTCAGGAATTCGAAATGTGACGCCGGGAACATCGGACGCTGCGCCATTCTCTACGATGTCGTCGGAAGAACCGCCGAGTCGTCACGAAAATGGCGGGCTTTCGGTTGCTGTGGGCACCAATTCGAAATCCGGCGCGCCGGATTTCGAATTGCTCTTCTTCTGTTTACGGCGTTGCCGCTCCCGGCGCTTTTTCTGCTCATCGTCACCGGCCGCGGGATCGGCGCGATGTTCGACTCCGGGACCGTCGGTCTGAAGGCTTTCTTCAACTGATAATGGTCGTTTCTTTTTCGCCGCCGGGAGACGTCGAGCGGCTCATCGTCATCGTGTTCACCTCTTTCGCGCTTGCATATTCGGGCTACTATCTGCTCTCGCACTCGTCGCGCATCGGCAAGTACTTCATAACGATATCGGGCCCCGAAGAGGGGTCGGTTCGCTACGTCGTTTTGCAGCGATTCGTCATGTTTCTCGGTGCGGGCGTCGCGCCCGCGTTGCTGATTCGGTTGCTCGTCGACACGCCGCTGTCGGAGTTTGGTCTGCGCGTCGTAGGCTCACCGAGAACCGCGCTCGTCGCGGCGGGAATGACGCTTGCCTCGGCCGCCGTCTCGATCGCGGCGGCAAAGTCCCCCCACAAGCTCGCGGTCTATCCGCAGATACGGAGGTCGGTCTGGGGAGTGCGCACGATCGCGATTAACACGGCGACATGGGCGCTCTATCTTATTGCTTACGAAGCGATGTTTCGCGGCTTTATGCTCTACGCGCTGCTCCCCTTTGGCGTGTGGACAAGTATCGCCGTCAACACATCGCTCTACGTCGCGGTTCATGTTCCCAAGGGCGCCTCCGAAGCGGCCGGTGCTCTCGTGTACGGCCCGCTGCTTTGCCTCCTTACGTTATGGAGCGGAACCATCTGGATCGCCTTTTTCGCGCACGTCGGCCTGGCGCTCGGTAATTCGTACTCATCTCTCGCCGCCAACCCGGCAATGAGCATCGCCGGGTTTCCGCGCCGCGGCGTTCGTTTTCGCGCCGGCTCCCGTGACGACTCGCCGGACTCCCGCACCGGCGGCGCCCTCTAGCGATTTCCGATGTATCCGTTGTCTCGGAACCACGCAAGCGCGTCCTCGATCGCCGTCTCTATCGGAGTCTGCGGCAAGTCGAGCTCCCGCACCGCCTTTTCGGCCGAGTAGAAATGCGTGTCGACCGATATCCGTGCGACCGGAAGCGTCACCGTCGGACGTCGACCGGTCACTGCACCGTAGAGACTTCCGAAGAATCCGGTAAGCAGCACGACGAATTTGGGAAACTGCACGCGCGGCGCAGCGACACAGGCGACCGCCGCGACCAGCGAAAAAAACTCACGATAGGTAAGGTTTTCATTCCCCAGAATATACGACTCGCCGATGCGTCCCTTCTTGAGCGCGTTTGCCGCGGCGGACGCGACATCCTTCACGTAGACGTAGTTCCTCCCGCCGCGAGCGAACCCGGGCAGCTTGCGATCGACAACCGCCAGGATCAACTGCCCCGAACCCGGTTTGGTGTCGTACGGCCCGATCATGAACGTGGGCGCGACCACGACCGCACGGAGCCCGCGTCGCTCGACTGCGTCGAAAACGAGGCGATGCGCTTCGCGCTTCGTCTCTATGTACCCGAGCCGATATCGGGTCCCCGAGTACGGGCGCTGCTCACTGCCGGGTTCGCCGCGTGTACCCGAACCAAACGAGTTCGCGGTGCCGATATGCACAAGACGCCGAACGCCGCAGGAAAGAGCCGCGTCGATGACGTTGCGGGTCCCGCCGACGTTGATTTCCTCGAGGAGCCGGCTCCTCGACGGCCAGATGCTCGTGCTGGCCGCGGCGTGGATGATATAGTCGCTTCCCTCGACCGCGCTCTTCACGTCCTGCGGGCGTCGAATATCTCCGCTTCGAAACTCGACGGGCATTCCGCCGAGCGTCGCGGTCGTTCTCCCCGGCTCTGAGAAAACACGAACCGTGTAACCTCGTCGACACAGCTCACGCACGAGATTGGCGCCGAGAAACCCGTCGCCTCCGGTCACCAGCACGGTTTCGCTCATGGCCCTCGGCGCTCTCGATCGGCCGGCGCAAGCATCTGACGAAAGAATCGATGTATCCCGCCGCGACGCGACCGCGTCTCGGGCCTGTTAACGCCCTCGACGGAGAGCCCCTCCTTCTCAAAGGACCACACGATGTAAGAAATCTCATTCCGCCGGTTGCCGACCGGAATAACGGCAATCGGCGTCGACTCGCCGGAAAGATGATGCGGCGCGCCGCCTCTGTCCAGCCGGGAAACCACGTCCTGCACGTTGGACGACTCGAGCAGGTCGTCGATATTCGTTCCGAGCAGCTCCGATCGGTGACGCCCGACCGTCTCGCACAAACGCCTGTTCGCATAGAGCGTCTGTCCTGCGACGTCGGTAATGAGCACCGGCGATTCGAGATTGTTTGTCAACAGATGGACGAGACCGGAGAGTGCGCTGATTTTTACCGAACGCTTCTCGTTAAGCGCGTTCAGCCGGTGGTAGAGCGCGGTGATTTTTTCTCCCATCCGACCGAACTTTCTCATGCCGACCTCCGGCGAAAAATCGCCGTATCGATTGAGCTCCACCATCTTGTCGAGCTCCCTGGTCAGATACTCGGTTCTCCCGAGGAGACCGATCAGTACGAACGATAACGTCGCCGCCGCGACGATCGATCCGTAGAGGAGAAACTCAGCCCGAGCCTTCACCTCCGTCGCGGACGAGCCGACCGCCGATCCGACTGCGCGATATCCGGCGACGCCGAGCGCGACGATAGCGCCGAGTGCGACAATCAACAGGACGAACGCCGCCCATCTGGGTATGAGAATCACGTTCTAGAATTCCTTTAGCGTGTCGATGTCGTCGTTTTTTCCCACGACGAGCAGCACGTCGCCTTCTTCGATCACTTCCTCGGTCGTCGGGAAGACGATCTGCTCGTTGCGAACCGGATTACCGATTTCGTCCACCGCAAAGGTCGTTCTCGTTACCGAAACGATATTGACGTTGAACCGTCTCCGCAAATCCAGTTTGCCGATCGACTTGCCGACGAAGCTCCGCGGCGCGAAAAGCTCGGCGACGCTGATAGATTCCGACACGGGTATTCGGTCGAGGACCTCCGGAGACAACAGCTTCATCGCGACGCGCACCCCTTCGTCGACCTCGATGTTGACGATTTCGTCCGCTCCGATCTGCCGCAACACCTGTTCGTGCAGGTCGGATACCGACCGCGCGAGGACATGCGGAACGCCCACGCGTTTGAGCAGCGCCGTAGTCAAAATGCTCGCGGCGACGTTGTCCCCGATCGCGACGACCGCGACGTCGACGTCGTCGAACGGCGCGTCGGCGAGACTCGACTCGTCGGTAGAATCGAGCAGAACCGCTTGGGTTACGGTATCCTTTACGTGATTGATCAGATCCGCGTCATTATCGATCGCGATCACGTCGCCGCCGCGCTCCGCAAGCACTTCCGCCACCTTGCGGCCGAATGTCCCGAGACCGATAACGGCAAAGACCTTGTTTTGTTTTTTGGGCATGGCTGTCCCTGTCGGGCTGCAAAATAATCCCAATCATACCTACCGGATCATCCAATGGCAATCTCGCCTCTCGGATACTCGATTCGGACCTTGCGTCGTCCCACGGTTGCGGCGGCAAGGATGGTCAACGGACCGATGCGACCGAAAAACATCAAAATGATTATGACAATCCTCCCGGGAATCGAAAGCTGCGGAGTGACCCCGGCCGAGAGGCCCACGGTTCCGAAGGCCGATACGGCCTCGAAGAACAGATGTTCCACCGGCGCGGATTCAAACAGTGTAAGCAGGATGGTCCCCGCCGTGACCACGGAGATTCCGAACAACAGTATAAGAAACGCGCGAGCAACAATATCGGCGCGGATGGAATATCGATGGAATACGACCGAATCCCTGTCTTTGATAGTTGAAATGAGGTACGCAATCATTACCGCGACGGTGTTGACCTTGATGCCGCCGGCGGTGCTTCCGGATGCCCCGCCGATAAACATGAATACGGTCATCGCGATATAGGTAGCGGGAAGTAAAGCGTCGAACGGAACCGAATTGAATCCCGCCGTTCTGAGCGTGACCGACTGGAAGAACGCCGACAGATATTGCCCGCCGACCCGCTCGGCTGAAAGGACGTTGCGGTACTCCAGACCGTAAAACGCGAGCGTCGCGAGCAAGAGAAGCGCGCCGGATACCGAAAGCACGGCGACCGAGTTGAGCGACGGCGCGACGAGACGGTGTCGTCGGGATCGCCTCAACCGGTCGCGCATTCGTCGGACGTAGCTCGCCGCCACGGTGCGCAGGTCGGCGATGACGGCGAACCCCATGCCTCCGACGAGGATCAAAAGCGCCGTTGGGACGATGACTCCCGGACGTCCACGAAAGCTTTCGAGGCTGTCGGAATAGAGCGAGAATCCGGCGTTGGAGAACGCCGAAACCGCGTGAAACACCGCCTGAAACGCGGTTTGCGCCGCGCCGGCGCCGGTGTTTGCGCGGATGCCCGCCGCGAGCACGACCGCGCCCGCGGCTTCTATCGTCAGCGTTGTATAGATGATCGTTTTGAGATTCCGGGAGAGCTTGGTCATGTCGCGCTCGGACAGCATATAAGACATCAACATCTTGTCGCGGATCGATACCGAACGCCGAAACACGAAAACAGTAAAGAAGGAGAGCAGCATGATCCCCAGTCCGCCGATCTGAATCAGGACGAGGATCACAATTTTGCCGTAGACGGTGAACGCGGTCGCGGTATCCACCACGATCAGACCGGTAACGCAGACCGCCGATGTAGCCGTAAACAGAGCGTCCACCGGAGAGAGACCCCGCCCCTCGGAATGGGTGAACGGCAGCATCAAAAGCAGTGTCCCGGCGAGTATCACCACCAAAAAGCTCACAACTATCGTCTGGGCGGGCCGGGCCGATATCTCATCGAGAAACGAGGCGACATGTCTCAGCCGGCTGAATACCCGCAAGAGTATGAAGACGTTTCGAATGACCACGACGACGATCGGGAGCGCACCGATAGCCCCACCGACCGAATCGGACGCGAAGAGTCGCGTATACACGAACAATCCGGCGAATACGGCCGCAAACGACAAGGCGCCGACCGATTGTTTCAGGTAGATTCGTTTGTACGGGGCCCGCAGGATGTCGGTGACGATCTCGGCGACGACGAGCCCCAGCACCGCATAACCGGCGTAAGCCGGAACGACGCGGAGCGCCGATAGATCGATCGCACGAGAGACCTGCTCGAGAAATAACGTCGTGACCGACAAGAGCAACGCGACCACGACAAGCGGATTCTTCGATTTCATCCGACGCCGACCATCCTCACGATTTCGGGAACGGAAAAGGCGCCGATTGACACACTCATACCCTGAGCCTATGCTCGACATCGGAGGGCGGAATGATACGCCTCGTATTCAGTATTCTCCTGTTCATCATACTCGCGGTGTTCGTCGCGCTCAACGCCCAAAATACCACCACCGTCGACCTTTTCGGCGCCCGGCTGGAGGCGGTCTCCGTCGCCGCGGTTGCCACGATAGCCATGGCCGTCGGTGTGGTTTACTCGTTCGTTCTCTACCTTTTCAACTATCTTGCCAGGCTGCGCACCGAGCGGCTCAAGAATCAGAAAATCAAAAACAAGCGACAGGCCGAGGAGCTCAAGGACAAAGAGAAGGAGCTGCAGTCCGCCGCAGACGAGCCCGGGCCTCAAGCGTCGCCTCCCGCGCCGGGCGGGGGCAAGCGGACGTTCCCGTTCAAGCGGCGGGCACGCAACGACGTCCCGGAAGAGCCGTCCTCCGGTACCTAGCTCCGCGCTGCTTCCTGCGCTCTTTTCGTCGCAACCACGAACGCCCGTTAGTGCGGTTACGGTTGACCTTCAAACCGTATACGATGGCGCCGTGAGCAACTCAACTACCCACGCGCACATCGGCGCACACACGATTGTCGAAGACGGATGCGTAGTCGGATACCGGTACCATCCGGACGCCGGACCGGCGCGAATCGGAAGCAACGGGATCATCCGCATCGGCACGATCATATACGGCGATGTCGAGGCCGGCGACTTTTTGCAGACGGGTCACCACGCGGTGATCCGCGCGTTCACGCGCCTCGGCGACTACTGTGCCGTATTTCATCGGGTCGTGCTCGAAGGCCTTACCGAGCTCGGAGACGGCGTTCGCCTCATGGCGGGCGTTTACGTCGCGTCGCGCTCCCGCATCGGAAACCAGGTGTTCATAGGGCCGGGGACGATCCTTCTGAACGACAGATACCCCGGTCGTTCGGATCGAATCGAACCGCGGGGACCGACCATCGCCGATGAAGTGGTCGTCGGCGGCGGCTGCACTATCGGTCCGGGGGTCCGAATCGGCGCGCGTAGTTTCGTCGGCGCCGGCTCGCTCGTGCTCAAAGACGTTCCCGAAGGGATGCTCGCCGTCGGATCGCCGGCAACGTGCAGACCTCTGCCCGATCATCTCGACCGACCGAACAACAGGGATCTCACGACGGCCCGGTACGATCTGTGGCATCCGAGATGCGACTTGCCGGAGGATGCACGATGGTAGCGGCCGCGCGGAGAATCACGGTACGCCATAGTCCCGGCGATCGCGCCCGCAGTCGAACAGGCGTACCGGTGCGCACTGTCGCCTCGGCGACGGCGCCAATCACATCGACCTCGACTATATCAGCTCCTTCTACAGGTATAGGATCGGTATGCTCCCGTTTGCCGATCCCGCCGGCTGCGCGTTGGCGGTTCGGAGCGTCGAGATGCTCCAACAGCTTTTTTCGTAGGAGGAGAGTGATCAATGACGACTGAAAGCTCATGCCGGTTTTCGCGAGCCGAATGCGACGCGTTCGTCGGAAAACGTGTGACACTCGAAAGGTATCTCGTTGTTTCTCTCGCGGGATTCTTCCCGGTGCTCCTTCGAACCGGTGAGAAATCGCTTGCCGTCGTGTTTCGCACCGGAGCGCCGCACATCGGCGCCTCCGGAACCTTGTCGATCAGCACTTCCTCAGACGGCGGCGTCGGCTGGAGCGACTCGGTCCGGGTGCATCCGAGATGGGAGGACGCGCGCAACCCCGGTTTCGGACGGAGCAGGGACGGGAGGCTCATCGTCTCGTACTGGACAGCCGTGCGCCATGCCTATCGCGAAGATAAGTTCGGGTTGACGTGGGAGCCCAAGGAGCCCAAAGAAATCGAGCGGATACCCGCCCTCTCGATTAGAACGAGCGACGACGGAGGCGCCACCTGGTCCGCGCCCCGTTACCAGCGAACCGAGCGCTTTTACTTCGCCTCGCCGTACGGAAGGATCGTCGAGGGTCCCGACGGTGCGTTGTTGATGTCGATATACGGGCGCACGAAAGACGGCGATGAACCGGACATGGCCTGTGGAGTTCTGCGAAGCCGCGACGGCGGCGACAATTGGAACGACGAGACCATCATCGCCCGCGGATACAACGAGACGGCGCTGCTTCCTCTGCCGAACGGAGAGATCCTTGCGGCCGCCCGGTCGCAGGAAGACAGGAACATCGCCACATTCCGAAGCGACGATTCGGGTGGAACGTGGCGAAAAACGGCGGAAGTGACGCGTCGGAACGAACACCCCGCGGATCTTACGCTGCTCGAAAGCGGAAACGTCTTGCTCACTTTCGGACGCCGAATCCGGCCGTTCGGGTGCGGCGCGCTCCTGAGCACCGACGCCGGGAGGACGTGGCACGTTGAGGCCGAGGCGCTGCTCGCAGGCGACGCGGTTCGAAACTCGGATACTGGGTATCCCTCGACCGTTCAACTCGCCGACGGAACGATCGTTACCGCACTCTACTTCGCGTCCGGAAGCGCGATGTCGGACGCCAAAACCGATACGTGGGGCGAAGTGTCGTGTCAGATCATCCGTTACGATGAGGGGCTTTTCGGGCTGTAAAACGCGCTTCCCATTCCGTCGGCACGTCGGAGTCGTCGCGACGCAGCCGGGAGGCGCTTACACGACCGAATGCCGCGGGCAACCGAAGCGCCTGAAACGACTATGAGGCCGCTTCCGGAGGCGAATCCGTCGCGCGGATGAG
>JAJRYZ010000318.1 GCA_024275515.1 Spirochaetota bacterium | reverse complement strand
GTACTACCGCGCCGAATCGGCCGCACGGCTTGCGCGTCTGAGGCTCGAGGCGCTCAAGCGGTTGACGAGTGCGGTGACCCAGAAGGAGCTCGACGCCGCCGCTCTCGCCGCGCAGACTGCCGCGGACGCCTTCGTCGCCGCTTCGGGAAAAACCGCCGACACCGCGTGGCAACTTCTCGCCACGCTGGCGCTCCGGGAAAAATCGGTGGAGACCGGGGAACAATTGCTCGCGGTCGCCGAGAAGACCTGGCGGCGGCGGAACGAGCAGTACGACTTCGGGTTGATATCGGAGACACAGCTCAAGGCGTACGAACTCGCCTACGACAAAAGCAGAGACCAGGCGGTGCGGAAAGTGGAGGACCATTTTCTCCACGTGATGAAAATCGAGCAAGCGCGCGGCGCCGACCTTCTCTCGATTCTGGAGCAGCGCATCGAGTAGCGCGCGACCGTTCGGCCCGAGCGCGTTCCGGCCGAAACGAACGGGTTAATGCAGAACGTCGGTTTCGATCGACCTTGAATGAAACCCGGGCCATGCCCGCGCGTGGAGTTCGTCTTCGGTCGGCGGCGATCCGATCGAGACGAGCTTTCCGTTGCGGACGGCCGGCGATCCTATTCGCTCGAGTTCGGTAACCATCCTCGTTCGGTACTCTTCGACGGCCGGATCGGCTCTCCGAACCAAGTCGATTCGCTCGCGTGGATCGACGCAGATATGAAAACAGAGCTCGTCGCCTCCCCGGGGAAAGAAGTGATAGCTGTGTTCCGGTCCGATAATCCCGTAGATACCGTTCACCTCGCCGAAAAGATGCGTTCTTCGCCCGCCCGTTTCGCCGACGACGCCTCTTTCGATGAGCGAACGACCGTCGATTCCTTCAGGCGGCTCGATCCCCGCAATCGATAAACACGTCGGAAGCAGGTCCGCCAAACACACGAGGTCGCTGGATACCGACGGCGAGGGAACCGGCGGTCTGATTATGAGGGGAATATGCGCCGCGCCGTCGAAGTAGAGCGCCTTGGCGCCGAGATGGTGATCGCCGAGCATTTCTCCGTGGTCCGACGTGAAAATGATCCAGGTGTTGTCGAGCAGACCCATCTCGCGCATGCGTGCGAAGAGAATACCCAGGTTATAGTCGACTTGCGAAATCGTCGCGTAGTAAGCGCGCTTGGTCTGTATCAACCGCTCCGCCGACAATCGATGCGCGTTGTTCAGCGACCACGTCCCGCGAAGCGCCTGCGGCGGGATGTTCGAGACTTCTTTCGACCAGTCGCCGTCTACGGGAGGAGAGAGAGACAGGCCCGAATAGATCTCCCAATACTCGCGGCACGGATCGAAAGGCGGATGCGGCTTGGAAAAGCCGGTCCAGAGAAAAAAAGGGCGCGATTCGTCTCTTGTTTCAAGAAAATCGATCGAACGATCGACGATCCAGTGCGTGAGCGAGTTCGACTCCGAGACGGTACTGATGACGGGGTCCATCTCGTTTTGCCCCATGCCGTGGTCCATCGGGATTCCCCGATCACGATTGCCCTTCATGTGACGGTAGTAATCGGGAAGAATTTCCATGTGTTCGAACCCGTAGTTGCGCCGCAGCGGGAAGAAGTGCATCTTCCCCTGCGCGCGCGTCTGATAGCCGGCCGACGTCAGGATCTGCGGCAACGTCGGGTTACGTTCCATCGGCCGGATCGATTCGCTGTTGCCGGTGAGGCCGTGCGAGTGGGCGTACCGCCCGGTCATAATCGTCGCCCTCGCCGGCATGCAGACGGGGCAGTCCGAGTAGCAACGCGAAAAACGCGTTCCCTGATCGCACAGCCAATCGAGATGCGGGGTGAAGATTTCGCGATTTCCCGCCGCGTTGATCGTATCATGCCGCTGCTGATCGGTAGTGATGAGCAGAATATTGGGTCGTTGAGTCTTCCCGCCGTGTTTCATGATTCCAAGGTGCCATCGATTGCCGTATAGATCTACCCTCTCGGATTGGGACGGCGTCTACGAACCGTGCAACGGACGGTCGGCAACTTGCACCGGAACGGCCGGCGCGGCTATCATTGCACCGCGCGCCGGCGCCGGCGGAGAGGAGGAGAATATGGCGGATCCGGGCACACGATACCGGTCGGGCGAAGGACGGTTCGTCGTTCGCGATATCTTTCATCGCGAACAGGCGAGCCTCGCTTTCCTGAGCGCCTCGGAGATTACGGTGGAGCGTACCGTTTCCTCGACCATCGCCTTTCCGGAGGAGGAGGTGCTGCTGTTCAATCTTCGCGGAGCGGTTCAGGTCGAGGCGGCAGGCGTCGGCGTCGATCTCGAGCACTACGATGCTCTCTACGTTCCGGTAGGCGCCGGTATCCGTTTTCGTCACGACGCCGAGGATGCCGCATGGCTGTACGCCTACCGGGCCCGGGCGAAAGAGACGCATCCGTTGTTTCATTCTTCCTTTCGAACCGCTCAAACGAACGAGGAACGTATTCGCCGGCTTAACCGAAAAATCGTCTATATCATGCTCGACGTCGGCGACGAAGCCGACAAGTTCATCGCCGGATATACTTTCTACCAGGATCACACCAGGGCGTGGCCGCCGCACAATCACACCGACCAGGAAGAGGTTTACAGTTTTATCGAGGGAAGCGGCGCGATGAGCGTCTACGAAGACGAGGAACACCAGACTTTCGTGACGTCGGTGGGCGTCGGAGACCATGTGACGATTCCGTTGCTCAACTATCATCCGGTGTTCAGCGATCGGCTGCCGGTGACGTTTATCTGGTGTATCGCGGGAGAGCGATACTGGGTCGGGGACAGGAGCACCGACTTCATGAAAGGATCGGGCGGGAAGATCACGACCTGAGCGATGTCGCACCGGCGCCGGTGCGACATCGCTCAGGTCGTGATCTTCCCGCCCGATCCTTTCATGAAGTCG
>JAJRYZ010000317.1 GCA_024275515.1 Spirochaetota bacterium | reverse complement strand
CCGATCACCTCGGCGAGCTTGATCTCGCACTCTCTCTCCCGGTGGCGTCTGAGCGCGAGGATCCGTTCCAGGTTGAACCGAAACGCTTTCACCTCGGCGCCGTCCCGCCGGCGGCTCCACGCGCGTCGATGTCGGTGCGCGCACCGTCGGGCGTTGTCGCGGACGTATGGTCGTCGTTCGACGCCCTCTCAAGCTCCAGAAGGCGCGCGCGCGTTTGTTCGATATCGGCGCGCTCGGATATTCCCTGTCTCAGGAACGAATAGATGTCTCCGACGCGAGCGATCGCGGCGTCTATCTCCGGGTTGCTCCCGTGAGCGTAGGCGCCGACGTTTATCAGGTCTTCCGCCTCGGCGTAGGTTGCGAGAAGCTGCCGGACTCTTCCGGCGGCGCGCCGCTCGGATTCATCGGTCACGCGGATGCCGAGGCGCGAAAGAGAAGCGAGAACATCGATAGCCGGATAATGATATCGCTCGGCGAGTCTGCGGGAGAGAACAATATGGCCGTCGAGGATTCCTCGCACCGCATCCGAAATCGGCTCGTCCATGTCGTCTCCCTCGACAAGAATCGAATAGAAACCGGTGATCGTGCCGTTTTCGGCGGTGCCGCATCGTTCGAGCAGTTTGGGAAGCGTCGCGAATACCGACGGCGTGTACCCGCGCGTGGCGGGCGGTTCGCCCACCGATAGGCCGATCTCGCGCTGCGCGCGGGCGAAGCGCGTCACCGAATCGAAAAGCAGCATGACGTCGCTGCCGCGGTCGCGAAAAAACTCGGCTATCGCGGTCGCGACGTACGCGCCCCGGAGTCGAGACATGGGGGGAGTGTTCGCCTGAGCGACCACGACGACCGAACGGGCGAGACCTTCGGCGCCGAGGTCGTTTTCGATAAACTCGCGGACCTCGCGTCCGCGCTCCCCGATAAGCGCGATGACGTTGACGTCGGCGCTCGTATTGCGCGCGATCATTCCGAGAAGCGTCGATTTGCCGACACCGCTCCCGGAGAAAATCCCGATCCGTTGGCCCTTCCCGACGGGAGTAAGCCCGTCGATCGCGCGTATTCCGGTGACGATGCGCTCGGTAATCGGAGGCCGGTCGAGAACGTCGGGAGGATCGGCGAACGCCGAACGCCACTCGGTGGCGCCGGCGAAGCCGCGGTCGTCGAGCGGTCTTCCCGTGCTGTCGAGAACACGCCCAAGGAGCTTTTCGGAAACCGGTATGGAGAGCGTGTCTCCGGTAGCTATGACGACCGCGCCGACCTCGATTCCTCCGATCTCGGTGTACGGCATCAAGCGCGCGGTGTCTCCCTCGACCGCGATGACTTCCGCCCAGACGAATCGGTTGAGTTTCGGTATTTCTATCCGACACAACTCGCCGACGGCTACCTGCGGACCGCGACTTTCGAGCAAAAGTCCCTGGGCGCGCGTTATCGCCCCGCTAAACTTGATCGGATCGAGGCGCTCTACGACGGCGCTGTATTTGTCGAACACGTGCACTGTCTCCCCTCCCGTGGAACAGGCGTTCAGAATGTGCGGACTCCCGCGGAGTTACTCCTCCCCGCGTATGCGAATCGGCGCGAGCTCGATGATCCTCTCCTCTATCTCGTGAAGTTGGCTTGAAATCCGTGCGTCGATCTGACCGAAATCGGTCTCGATGACGCAGCCGCCCCGATCGACCGAAGAGTCTTCAACGACGGTGATCGACTTTACGTTTTCGACCATGCGCATGAAATCCTTGACGTGCTCGGACGTCAATTCGACGTCCTCGAGGTTGACGCGGATAATGACCTCGCCGCGACTTTTGAGCTTTCTGAGCGCCTGGATGACGTTGTTTATCACGACGTTCTTCTGGTTCTCCGAGATCACCTTGACTACCTTCCGCGCGATCAGGAGCACGAGGTTGATCAACTGAGTCTCCGACTCCTCGATGATCTCGTTCCGCTTTTCGATGGCGTGGTTGATGATCGAGTGAAGTTGCTCAATCAGCCGCTCGACCTCGGCCTTGCCCTCCGCGAACCCCTCCTCGCGCCCGGCCTCGTACCCTTCTTTCCGCGAAATCTCACGAAGCTCATCCACCCGGCGTTCGGCCTGCTCCACCGCCTCGGAGGCCTTGGCCTGCGCCTCACCGACAATCCTCTTTGCCTCGTCTTCGGCCTTCTGCCGGGTCTTCTCCGCCTCGTCGGTTTTAGCCTTGACCACGTCGAACGCGGTCTGTTGAGCGTCCTCGATGATCGCCGCCGCCTCCTGCTTCGCCTGGTCGATCATCGCCTGCTTCTCGCGTTCCCACGACTCCCGAAATGCCTCCGCCTCGCGTCTTAAGTCCTCGGCGGTGGGTCCGGTGTATTCCGGTACCTCGACATCCTCTTCCACCTCGTCGACAGGCAACTCCGGAGGCGGCACCTGGACGCTCGACGAGAGAATCTTGACTTCCGTGGGGCGAAACACGTTTTTCGCCATTGCTGCTCCCGTTCCTATATGACCATCTCGTCTTCACCCGAACGGGCGACGACGATCTCTCCCTGGTCCTCGAGCTTGCGGATGATCGAAACGATCTTCTGCTGCGTCTCCTCGACATCCTTGAGTCTGACCGGTCCCATGTACTCCATCTCCTCTTTGAGAAGCGAGGCGGCGCGCTTGGACATGTTTCGGAATATCTTGTCCTGCACCTCCGCTTCGACGCCTCGAAGAGCCTTCGCGAGCTCGGCGGTGTCTACTTCCCGAAGCACCTTTTGAATCGCACGATCGTCGAGAAGCACGATGTCCTCGAAGACGAACATGCGCTTCTTGATCTCCTCGGCGAGCTCCGGGTCCTCTTCCTCGAGGCTTTCTATGATGATCTTCTCCGTCGACCGGTCGACCAGGTTGAGAATCTCGACGATGTTTTCGACTCCGCCGGCGGCGGTATAGTCCTCCTGAGAGATCGTCGAGAGTTTTTTCTCAAGCACTCGTTCCACCTCGCGAAGCGTCTCGGGCGAGACGCGGTCCATGACCGCGATTCGCTTCGCGACGTCGGACTGCGACTCGTGGGGCAGGCTCCCGAGAATGATCGAAGCCTTCTGCGGTTCGAGATACGCGAGTATCAACGCGATCGTTTGCGGATGCTCCTGCTGGATAAAGTTGAGAAGATGCGCCGGATCGGTCCGCCGGATAAAATCGAAAGGCCGCACCTGAAGCGAACTCGTCAGTCGATTGATGATGTCGACCGCCTTTTGCGACCCAAGCGACTTTTCGAGAAGCTCCCGCGCGTAGTCGATGCCGCCGGAAGAGATGAAGTCCTGCGCCATCATGAGCTCTTTGAACTCCAGCAGCACCCGATCTCGATCGTCCGACTCGACCGTATCGAGGCGGGCGATCTCGAAAGTCAACGCCTCGATTTCATCCTCGCGCAGATGTTTGAAGATCTCCGAAGAGATCTCCGACCCGAGCGTAACGAGAAAAATCGCCGCTTTCTGTCGACCGGTAAGATCCTTCCGTATCCCGCCCTTTTTCCCGCCGGCGACGCCGGCCGTGGCGGACTGTTGCTTCGCCATCGTCTACTCCTCGACCAGCCAGGTTCGGATAAGCTGCGCGACGTCTTCCGGATGCTCGCGCGCCATATTGATCGCGTTCTCCTGCATCTCAAGACGCGCCCGCTCCTCCACCGACATTTCGACTTCCATTCCTTCCTCTTCCGCACTCCTCAGCGCCGCCTCGCGCATCGCCTGGTGCTGTCGCGAAAGCTCCTCTTCACGCAGTCTCCGTCTGCGCTCGAGCTCCCGGGAGATCAGCCGGAACACGATAAACACGCCGACGACCGCGACGAGTCCGATGATCGAGTAGAGAACCATTTGCCGCAACCGGGCCTGGCTTCGAAACCTCTGGTCTTCCTCCTGCTGCTGCTCGGTGCGGTCGAACTGCAAATGCCTCACCGTGACCTGGTCGCCCCGAGCGCGATCGTAACCGATCGCCGCTTCGACAAGTGCCTGCGCCTTGCGAAGATCCTCCGCGGAGACGGGAGTGTACTCGCGCTTAATGCTCCCGTCCGGATTCAGCGCGACGTTCCCTTTATCATCATAGATCCATTTCCACGCGCCATCAATCGCGATCGACACGGTCTTCCTGGTGATCTCCCAGGGACTCTTCTCTTCGAACGTTCGACGTTCGTTGATCTCGTAGTTCTCCGTCGACGACGTGTTTTCGTACTGCCCGACGAGTCCGTCGAGCTCCTTGTAGGCCGGAGGAGTCTGTCCCTCGGATCCCGGCGGTCCTTCGGGGTTGAATCCGGTTCCCCGAAACTTCTCATCTATCCGTTCCCGGGACCTGAGGACGTTGAGCTCGAACTGCCTGTCGGGATACGGCGTGGTCGGATCCTCGGGAACCGTGGTAATCGGAAAGTACTCGGTCGTGTTGCTCGATCGTTTGTCGAAATTGAGATCGATCTGCAACCCTATCACGCGAACCCGGTCTCTTCCGAATATCTGCCTGAGCTCCTCGAGAATCGCAGCCTTGTCCGCCTTCTCCAGGTTCGCCTTTTGAAGCATTTGCCTCTTGGCGAGCTCGAGCGAGTCGACCGCGTCGAGACCCTGGAAATCGTTGAGCAGAATACCGCGATGGTTGGTGATCGCGATGTTCTCTTCCTGGAGCCCTTCCACCGCAAGTTTGACCAATCTGACGATACCTTCGAGCTTCCGTCGGTTCTCTTCAATATCCGACCCGGGCCGCGGGGTGATGATGATCGACGCGGTCACGGGGTTCTGATCCTCGATAAACAACTCGTTCTCCGGAAGCACGAGCGTGACCTCCGCCGAATCGACTTCGTCGAGTGCCTCGATAAACTGTTCGAGGTTTCGTTCGATCGCCTGTCGTAGATTGACCTGCCGTTCGAAGTCGGTCACCGTCCATCGGTCCATCTTGAAGACGTCCCACGGTGAGGTTTCCTCCGGAATCAGGTTTTCACGCGCGAGAAGCGAGACCATTCTCGTAGCGGTCTTTTGATCCTGCACGAGAATCCGTCCGTCCGGCGTCACGGTGTGTTCCACACCCTCTTCGTCGAGTCGCACGGAAATTCGGTCGCGCGTCGCGTCGTCGGTAATCGGCGCGGTAATGAGAGGCACCATGCTCGGGCGTGAAGAAAACGCGACAAGAAGCGCGAGCGCCAGCAAGGTCCCCACGCCTATCGAAACAAAGATGATCCGCTGAACACCCGACCATTTCCCCCACAGGGTCCTGATCTGCTCAGCAAACTTTTTCAGCCATTCGTTCATGTTCCCCTCCCAGACAACACCGATAGTGGCCGCGGCCTATGGCGCCTGCGCGCGTCAGCGCATATTGATGATGCTGCTGTACGCCTGAAGCGCCCCGTCGACGACCGCTTTCGTTAAGGAGACCGCAAGGTTTGCCTGAGCCATTGCGATCGTCACGTCGTGCGGATCCACGCTGTCGGGATTGATGATCATCTGTTGCGCAAGCCGATCCGCATCAAGTGAGAGATCACTTACCCCATTCAGCGCCCGCAGCACCATCCCTTCGAAATCACCGGACTCGATCTCCGGTCGAACCGCGGAGTCGAGGTGCCCGGGGTTTGTTCGGGCGAGCCGTACGACGTCACCCACCACCTGCTGTGCATTCAGAAGTTGCATTCTTACCTCCCGATATCGATTGCCCGCATGAACATGCTTTTCGATCCCTCGATGACGGCGATGTTCGCCTCGTAGGAGCGCGACGCCGAAATCATATCGACCATTTCTTCCACGATGTTGACGTTCGGATATTCGACGTAGCCGGCCCATTTTCCGGTTTTGACGGCGTCCGGGTGCGTCGGATCGTAGACCATTCTCGGATCGGAGTCGGTGTCTTCCTCGATCTTGACCACGCGCACTCCTTCGCCTATCCCGTTGTCAAGGGTTTTGGGAAGAAAAGGACTCTTCCAGTACGGCTGCGATACGCGCGGGCGAAAGATCACTCTACTCCTTCGAAAGGGCGTACCGTCGGCGTCGCGCGTCGTATCGGCGTTGGCGATATTGTTCGAAATGACGTCAAGCCTCATCCGTTGCGCGGTCAGTCCCGTCGAGGCTGTGTTTATGCTACCGAACAATCCCACGGGTCACCGCCTAGCGAAGCACCAGATTCAACTGGTTGAACTGATTCGCGACGAAGCGCGTCATCAGTTCGTATTCGAGTTGGTTCCGGAGCATGAGCATCGACTCGGTCTCCAGATCCACGTTGTTGCCGTTGTTGTCCGACGTCGTCAGATAGTCCAGGACCCGCCGCGGACCAACATCCCTGTAATCAAGAGAACGATTGAACGGGATATGTCGTTCATTCGTCAGCGCCGCCCCCATCCTGCCGCTCGACTCCGACTCGAGAGCGCGTTTCAGCGACGACTCGAAATTGACGTCGCTTCGCTTGAAGTTCGGCGTATCCGCGTTGGCGATGTTGTCGGCGATCACGTCCCGGCGAAGCAGCGCCACATCCATCGTGCGGTGGAGGATATCCAGCGTCTTTCCGAAACTGTTGTTCAAAAACATCCTTCTTCGGCTCCCCTACCCTATTCTCGGCCGATTCTCCCGCTCCGATTAGCGATCCTACAATATGTAGCGGCTGAGATCCTGGTCCTCCATCACGTCCTTCAGTTGCTTGTCGACGTACTCGGGGGTAATCTCGATGGTCTGCCCGTCAAGCTCGGGCGCGTTGAACGATACCTCTTCGAGCAGAAGCTCCATGATCGTATGGAGTCTTCGCGCACCGATGTTCTCGGTGCGGGCGTTCACCTCGGCGGCGATCTCGGCCAATCGTTCGGTCGCGCCGGGTGAAAAATCGAGCGTCACTCCCTCGGTCTTCAAGAGCTCGGTATACTGCCTGGTAAGCGAGTTCTTAGGCTGCGTCAGTATTCGCGCAAACTCCTCCGCTCCGAGATCGTCGAGTTCCACACGAATGGGAAAACGTCCCTGAAGCTCGGGGATGAGGTCCGACGGTTTGCTCATATGAAACGCCCCGGCGGCAATAAACAGAATATGGGAGGTGTCGACCATTCCGTATTTGGTGTTGACTTTGTTTCCCTCGACGATCGGGAGGATATCCCGTTGCACGCCTTCCCGCGAAACATCCGCGCCCGAACGAGTCTCCCTCGACGCGATCTTGTCGATCTCGTCGATGAACACGATACCCATGTTCTCCACGCGTTCGCGGGCAAGCTCGGCGACTCGATCGGAGTCTATGAGCTTGTCCATCTCATCGGCAAGCAGGATCTCGCGCGCGCCTTTGACGGTAACCAGCTTTTTCTTCTTTCGTCCTCCGAAGATGTTCGACAGACTGCCGAGGTTGACGTCCATCTCCTCGAAGCTCTGCCCCGAGAATATCTCTATCGACGGAAAGCCCGATTTGGAAACGCTTACTTCGACGGTCTTGTCCTCGAGCTCTCCGCCGTTCAGTTTGGCTCTGAACTTCTCGCGCGTCTCTTCCGATACACCCGCGCGCACCGGCTCTCCCTGAGCCGATTGACGCGGTCTCGACGCCCCTCGCCGCGCGTCGGGAAGCAGGAGATCGAGAAGCGCCTCTTCGGTCCGCTTCTCCGCCTCTTCGCGTACATCCTCCTGCAGCTCGGACTTTACGAGCGATACCGCCACCGACATGAGATCACGGATCATCGACTCGACGTCCCGACCCACGTATCCCACTTCGGTGTACTTGGTCGCTTCGACCTTGACGAACGGGGCGCCGCACAACTTCGCGAGCCTGCGCGCAATCTCGGTCTTCCCGACGCCGGTCGGGCCGATCATGATGATGTTCTTCGGAGCTATCTCGTCGCGAAGCTCGGGAGGCAGTTTCTGCCTTCTCACGCGGTTCCGCAGAGCTATTGCGACGGCTTTTTTGGCTTTCTCCTGGCCGATGATGAACTTGTCGAGTTCGGCGACAATCTCTCTCGGCAGCAGTTCGTCGATCGAATCTCTCATGCGATCTCCTCGACGATCAGCGAATCATTGGTATAGATGCAGATCTCGGCTGCGATCCGCATCGAACGCTCCGCTATCTCGGCGGCGCCGAGTTTTCCCGTATCGAGGTACGCAAGCGCCGCCGCGTAAGCGTACTGTCCGCCCGAGCCGATCGCGATCGCCCCCGTGTCCGGCTCAACGACGTCGCCCGTGCCCGATATGAGCAGGATCGTCGACCGGTCGGCGACGAGCAGCATAGCTTCCAGCCTGCGGAGCATCCGGTCGGTCCGCCACTCCTTGGCGAGTTCGACCGACGCGCGCGTGATGTCGCCGTTGTATTCGGACACCTTTCCCTCGAACCTCTCGAAGAGCGTGAATGCGTCCGCGGTCGCTCCGGCGAAACCGACGAGCACCGTGTCGTTATGAATTCTGCGGACCTTTCGCGCGCTTCCTTTCATAACCGTGTTCCCGAGCGTCACCTGGCCGTCTCCGGCCATCGCGACGACGCCGTCTTTTTTCACCGCGATGACGGTTGTTCCCTTATAACTCATCGTATGCCCCTCTTCCTCGTACCGTGGGGATGCGCGTCGCGATAGACCCGCTTGAGTCGTTCGATGCCGACGTGCGTGTAGAGTTGCGTGCTCGAAAGGCTCGCGTGACCGAGCATCTCCTGAACCGACCGTATGTCCGCCCCGTTGTCGAGCAGATGGGTCGCAAAGCTGTGTCTGAAAGTGTGCGGCGTAACGTGTTTTTGGACCCCCGCTTCGCGGAGCCGTCTCTCGACGATGTGCGAAGCTCCCTGTCGCGTGAGCCTTCGGCCGCGCGCGTTGAGGAAGAGCGCGGAAACGGTGCCTGCTGCGGCACGATCGGACCGGGCGGCGCGATGCGGAAGATAGTCGGAAAGCGCCGCCGTCGCCTGCTTTCCGACGAAAACCAGGCGATCTTTTCTCCCCTTGCCGCGCACCATCACCGTGTGCCTCTTGACGTCGACATCGGTCACGTTCATTCCGACCACCTCGGACACTCGACACCCCGTGGAGTAGAGCATTTCCATCAACGCCCTGTCGCGCGAAGCGGCGAACCCGTCGTCGCCCGGCGCGATCCGTGCGAGCAGTTCTTCGATCTCACGCTCGAAAAGCACATCGGGAAGCTTTCCTCCCCCCTTCGAAGAACGCACCGCGGTAAACGGATCCGACGAAAAATACCCGTGCGTGGAAGCGAAACGATGAAACCCCCGTATCGCCGAAAGCGCACGGTTGATGCTCGACGGTTGCCGGCCGGTTCTCGACAGCTCGGCAATGTATGCTCTGCCCGTCCTGGAATCGGCGGACTGAGGGGTTGTCCCCCGACGCGACAGAAACGCGAGATAGTTTTCGACGTCGCGACGGTACGCGCGAACGGTGTGATCGCTCAGACCACGAGCGCTGCGAAGATAGGTAATATAGTCTTCAACCACGTGTCGGCTCATCCTCTTCGGTATGCAAATAGCTGCACCGGGGGTTTACACACGATTTGTAGCTACCCCGTCTCTTGTCGTACTTCTCGACGAGAAACTGCCCGCATCGCGGACAGTTCGAGTTCGTCGGTTTGTGATAGCTGATAAAATCGCACTCGGGATAGTTGGTGCATCCGTAGAACTCTCTTCCCCGCCCGCCCTGACGTCTGCGCGCGACGATCTTCCCGTCGCAGTCGGGGCGCGGGCAGTCGGCAAGCGGCAACGACTTCGTGTTCATGCACTCCGGGAACCCGGTGCACGCGAGGAAAAACCCGTATCGCCCGAGTTTCTTTACCATCGCGCGTCCACACTTTTCGCAGACTTCTTCGGTCTCCTCGTCGAGCACTCCCTTGATCGACTCGAGAGTCTCCATGACATGATCGACCTGTTTTTTGAACGGGCCGTAGAACTCCTCGATAACCTCGTGCCATTCCTGTTTGCTCTCCTCGACCAGATCGAGCCGTTCCTCCATTTCCGCCGTAAACCCCACCTCGATGATGTCGGGGAACATCGAACCGAGCATGTCGCTGATGATCCGTCCGAGCGTCGTCGGCGCGAGTTGCTTGTTCTTTCGCACCACGTAGTACCGATCGAGTAGCGTTGAAATGATCGGAGCGTAGGTCGAAGGACGACCGATCCCCTTCTCCTCGAGTGTTTTGACGATCGTGGCGTCGCTATACCGCGACGGACCCACGGTAAAGTGTTGTTCGGGTCTGTAGCCGACCACTTCCACCGTTTCGCCCTCGGCAAACGACGGGAGGCGTTTGCTCGTTTCCTTCGACTTGAGCGTTTTGAGCGCCGCCTGAAACCCGGATTCGACGGTAGTCGTCGCGGTCGTGCGGAAAACGGCGTCTTCGACGACAAAATCGACCGACACCGTTTTGGTCCGCGCGTTTTTCATCTGCGATGAAACGAACCGCTCCCAGATGATCGAGTAGAGCTTGTGTTGATCGCGGGAGAGATACTCCTTCACGTAGTCCGGCGTGTACTTCACATAAGTAGGTCGAATCGCCTCATGAGCGTCCTGAGCACTCTTGCGCGAAGCGTAGAACCTGGGCTCGTCGGGGAGCGCGTCAGGGAAATGTTCGCTGATGAACCCGCGGACATCCGACAACGCCTGCCCGGAGATCCGCGTCGAGTCGGTTCTCATGTAGGTGATCAAGCCGACATGACTCTTTCCGACCGTCACCCCCTCGTAGAGCTGCTGAGCGATCTGCATGGTCTTTCGCGAGGTAAAGCCGAGACGGTTCGCGGCGGTCTGCTGCATCGTCGACGTGGTAAACGGCGCCCGCGGTCGCAGCGCCTTGAGGCTCTCCCTCACCGACCGAACTTCGCACGGCTTCCCCTCGATCGCCGACACTACCGCGTCGACCGATTCGTGGTCGGAGAACGAAGGTTTTTTGCCGCCGAGCTCGACGAGTTGGGCCGGAAACTTCGACCGCCCTTTTCGCAGATCGACTTCGAGCGTCCAGTATTCTTCGGGGACGAAAGCTTCCACTTCGGCTTCGCGATCGCAGATCAGCTTGAGCGCGACCGACTGAACCCTTCCGGCCGAGAGTCCGTTCTTGACCTTTTTCCACAGCAGCGGAGAAAGATTGTATCCGACGAGTCTGTCGAGCACTCGACGCGCCTTCTGCGCGTTCACCTTCCGCTCATCGACGCCTCGAGGGTGCTTGACCGCGTCGCGTATCGCGTCGGGTGTGATCTCGTTGAACACGATGCGATCGATTTTGAGATCGCCGTTCTTTTTCAGCAACGCGTTCCTTAAATGGTACGAAATGGCCTCGCCCTCGCGGTCGTTATCGGAAGCGAGGAGCACGTAGTCGGCCTTTTTCGCTTTCGACTGGAGCTCCTTGAGGATCTTCGCCTGGCCGCGCACGGTGATATACTCCGGCTCGAATCGGTTCTCGACGTCGACCGCGACACGCGATTTGGGAAGATCGATCAAATGGCCCATCGACGCGGCGACGGTGTATCCTCTGCCGAGATAACGCTCGATGGTCTTCGCTTTGGCGGGAGATTCAACAATCAGCAGTGTGTTCTGTTTCTTAGCCATAACAGTCATTCGCTATGTCGGTCGGACGGTCACGTCGTAGCCGACCATTTGTTCAGAGCATTCCTCCTTGTCGTTCGTCCCATACCAGTCTCGCATCACGGCGTCCGCAGTGTCGATGATCGTCGCCCCGTCGGAGACGAGCTCGCCGGCGCCGTGACGGTTCGCGCCGTACGTCCCCGCACGATGAACGAAAAGATCCCGCCCGTTCTCCAGCGCAAAGTCGGCTGTAATGAGCGCCCCCGACCTGCGCGGCGCCTCGACGACAACGGTGCTCCGCGCGCACCCGGCGATAATCCGATTACGGGCCGGGAAATGATAGGGCAACGGCGCCTCCCCCGGTCCGTATTCGCTGAGCACCGCGCCGCCGGCGGCGATTATCCGCCGAGCAAGTCTCGTGTTCGCCCGCGGATAGACCGTGTCGATACCGTTACCGAGGACGGCCACCGCGACTCCGCCGGCATCGACGACGCCACGGTGCACCGCAGCGTCGATCCCATACGCGAGGCCTGAGACGACCGTGACCTTTAACCGGGCGAACCCTGCGCCCAAAAGGTATGCTTCGCGCCGCGCGTTCCCGGTCGGATACCGCGTTCCCACCACCGCAACCACCGAAGCCGAAGTCCAAGCCGAACGATGCCAATTCGGTCTCACCCCGCGGTAGAACAGCAGGAAGGGTG